>PAFB01000045.1 GCA_002700865.1 Rhodospirillaceae bacterium | reverse complement strand
TCTGGTACGAAATTGTAGCGGGTATTTTGCCGGGCGTGGCCAATCCCTTTGGCGATCCGGCCCCTTATGGCGAAGTACGTTTTGACTCTGACAAACCGATGGAAATTTGTTTCCAGTCTCAACCAACGGCCAGCGATTGTGATTTCCGCTCGCCGCAGTTGTCTAACTCTGTAAGCTTAACGGGAGATGGCATTTCGGGCGCGATTACCGCCGATTCCAACACACTCCTTGCCGAGCCCGACGGTTTCTGTTCATCGCCAGGCGCCGTGGGCGATTTCGTCTTCTTCGACAACAATGCAAACGGAAGAATCAACGGCGCAGATACAGCCATAGAAGGGGTCTTGGTCACCATATGGGACAACAACGATGGTGATGGCATTCAGGCTCCGACGGAATGGTTCAATGACGCAACTACGGATGCGGACGGCGAGTACGACTTCACCGGTCTGTTTCCGGGTGATTATTGTGTAACTGTCGAACCGATTTCCACGGGAACGCACCTCGCAGGGGATCACTCAAAATCACTCCCTTTCTGTTTCACGCTCGGGGATGGCGAAGTCCGCGATGACATTGATTTTGGTTATGTGCCGCTGGCAACCATTGGTGACACTGTTTACCTCGACAACGATGGCGACAGTTCCCAGGGAGGCTCCGAGCCGGGGATTGCTGCTGCGTCTGTTTCTCTCTATGCCGGCAACTGTCCGGGCGATCTTTCAACCCTGACCGGTCCACTGCAAACGACCGCCACCGATGCGAACGGCGCTTACTTGTTTGATGGATAGGTTGATTGATCAGGGACCGGGCGCGCTCTCAAGCGCTTCCGGTCCCTTTTTCGTTGTTCAGAGGATAAAGTCGCCGCTCAAGATCGGCACCTGCACGTCAAACGATTGACTGAATCCCTCGCGGTCGAAGAGTTCCATTTGCAGCGGGTAATACAGCGCTGTCACCTCGCTCGCCATCGTCCCGCGCCACTCGATTTGTGCGCTTGAGGTGCTGATAAGGTCCACGTCAATTTGTGGGTTTGTGGCATTGCTGAAGAATGCCTGTGCGGTTGCTAGACTGTCCTCGGCCGCCTTCGTCAGTTGCGGCTGGGTCAGGCCGTTGTTGTCTGAAACCACGATATGCACCAGCAAATCCGACCCTGTACCGGCGGTACTGTTTTCGATTTCGCGGGCGTAAATGCTGGACAGGCGGGTAGGGGCGTTGATCGTTGGGTCGGCGAGGGTGGCGTCCCAGTCGGTGGTCCCGTCGTAGCTTTGAAAGTCCATATTCAGTTGCGGAAACGACCCCGGCGGCAGGGTGCGCAGCGCCAAAGGCAGAAAGTCTTGCTCGCTGCTGTCCACCTCGGCCAGTGCGGCCGCGCTGGTATCCGGGACGCTGCTGGCATCGTCATCCGGCGTTCGCGCCAGATCCTCGGCCTGATCCTCTGCCCGATCCTCGGCCTGCGTACGCAACCCAAAGACCCACAGGGCGACTTGGGTGACAGGCATCATGAGCTGTCCGGCGAACGCGAGAAAACTGTTCATTGTGGAACGCGCACGGTTGAGAAAGGGGGGACCTCTCCCTACGCCCAG
This sequence comes from Rhodospirillaceae bacterium, assembly GCA_002700865.1. Taxonomy (GTDB): domain Bacteria; phylum Pseudomonadota; class Alphaproteobacteria; order UBA7985; family UBA7985; genus UBA7985. Next base: position 13,542 of record PAFB01000045.1, on the reverse strand, counting down.
ACAAGGGCGAAAAACAAGGCTCAACCGACCAAGGAGGCCTGCATGAAGCCTAGATCAGGTCGCTATCCCAAACCCCAATCCGCCCATCAAAGGCCGCTTCGGCACCCTGTGCATCGGCAAGGGTGAACGCCAAGGGCAGATAAACCGATGCATCGAGCGTGGCAGCGTCTGCGGTGCCCGACACGGTAATCAGTCCGGCGGTTTCCAGTGGGTCCAACTCGACCATAATGGCGGGTTGGATCAGCGGGCTGAACGTGGCCTGCGCTGCGACGGTCTGGGCGGTGGCGAGCAGGGCGTCATAGGTCAAGCCATTGGCATCGTGCAGTGCAAATTGAACAATCAGGTCTGCATCCGACCCGGTATCCTGGTCCAGCCAGGCAGCGGCGGCGATTAAATCCGTTTCCGCTGGGTTGAGCGTTGGGGCCGGGGCCTCGTTAGCCCAAGCGGTGATTTCGTCCAGAACTGTTGCGCGATCGACCTGTTCAAAGCTGCCTTTGGGGGTTGGCTGCACCTGCGACACGTCGGTCAAATGAAGCGCGGAGGCTTCAACCATGGTGAGCGATTCCTGACCCATTGGGTCGCGGGCTCCGAAATTGAGCCAGTCCAAAGTCCAAACAAACAAGCCCTGCGCGCCCTGAAATAGTGACGCAAGCATAGCAAATCTCTTAAAATGGGGCCGTAGCCCGTAATACGCATAATGATGCAGGAACCGTGCCAGATAAGGCGCATAACACTTTTTGAGACAGGTTTTTGGTGGGAACGCGTGAATACGTGACTTTTTGACCTGCCTTGGCCGGTCTTCCCCTGATTGACAAGGTGGGGGGCCTGTCCGAAGGTTAGGGTCCCTATTGCGACGGTGTGCACGGACCATGTCAAACCCTGCCGATTCAGGCCTGTTAGACGAAATCAATCCCGACGAAATGGTTGCTAAGGCCGAGGCTGCCTGTGACTTTCTCAAAGCGTTGGCCACGCCGACACGCTTGATGCTGCTGTGCAATCTGATCGATAACGAGCGCACCGTCACGGAATTGGCGGAGATTGTCGGGGCGAAGCAAAGCCTGACCTCGCATCACCTGAACCGGCTAAAGCTTTCCGGTCTAGTGTCCACACGGCGCGACGAAAAATTCATCTACTACAGCCTCGCCGACACCATCGCTAAGGAGGTTGTCGCCATCCTTTATCGCGAGTTCTGTAAGTCCGACTAACCGCACCGCCGACTGGGCTCGCTTAGACAGAGCAAAGGAGCCACGCGGCAAATACCCCTATTGTGCGCACGGGTAGGGTGTCTAAGGTTTCGGTGATTTTTTAGTGGAGGATGCGCCCTGTGCCGGCTTTTCAGTGGGAAGACCCGTTTTTAATTGAAGACCAACTCAGCGATGAGGAACGCATGATCCGCCAGAGCGCGGCAGCTTTCGCGCAGGCGGAACTGCAAACCCGCGTCGAGGACATGTATTTGAATGAAAAGGTAGAACCGGGTCTGTTTCCACTCATGGGACAGGCCGGGATGCTCGGCGTCACCATTCCTGAGCAGTACGGCGGGGTCGGGGCGTCCTACGTCTCCTACGGTTTGATCGCGCGGGAAATCGAGCGGGTGGACAGCGGTTATCGCTCCATGGCCTCGGTGCAGTCCTCGCTGGTCATGCACCCCATCAACCAATTTGGCACTGAAGAGCAGAAAATGAAGTATCTGCCCAAGCTTGCCTCGGGTGAGTGGATCGGTTGCTTTGGCCTGACAGAACCCGAAGCTGGCTCGGACCCCGGTTCGATGAAAACCCGCGCTGAGAAAACCGCGACGGGGTATCGCCTGACGGGCTCGAAAATGTGGATTTCGAACGCACCGATTGCGGATGTGTTCGTGGTCTGGGCCAAGTCTGAGGACCACGGAAACCGGATCAAGGGCTTTGTCCTTGAGAAGGGCATGACCGGGCTGAGCGCGCCGAAAATTGAGGGCAAGCTGTCCCTGCGTGCGTCGGTCACGGGCGAAATCGTCATGGAGGGCGTGGAAGTCGGTGAAGACGCGATCTTGCCCCATGTTGAAGGACTCAAAGGACCGTTTAGCTGTTTGAACTCAGCGCGCTACGGCATTTCCTGGGGCGCGATGGGCGCGGCCGAAGATTGCTGGTTCCGCGCACACAGCTATGGCATGGACCGCAAGCAATTCAACCGCCCGCTGGCGGCGACACAACTGTTCCAGAAAAAACTGGCCGACATGCAAACCGAAATCGCGCTGGGCCTGCAAGGGTCTTTGCGCGTCGGTCGCTTGATGGATGCGGGAAAGATGTCGCCGGAGATGATTTCGATTGTGAAGCGAAACAACTGCGGGAAAGCGCTCGATATTGCGCGGATGAGCCGAGACATGCACGGCGGCAACGGCATCCAGATCGGCTACCAGATCATGCGCCATGCCGCCAATTTGGAAACCGTCAACACCTATGAAGGTACGCACGACGTCCACGCGCTGATTCTCGGACGCGCGCAAACCGGGCTGCAAGCGTTCTTCTAAGGAACCTAAGCGGCCAAAGCTGCGCACAAACAGTAACAGGAAAGGGCGGGCAGTGAGTGGATATCCCTACGACGGTCTAAAGGTTCTCGACCTCTCGCGCATTTTGGCCGGACCATGGATCGGCCAGACGCTGGCTGACATGGGCGCAGACGTGGTCAAAATCGAAGCCCCGGCGGGCGATGATACCCGCCACTGGGGACCGCCTTTTGTTGAGCGTGAAGGCGAGAAAACGGCGGCTTACTACTTTAGCTGCAACCGCGGCAAGCGTTCCGTTATCGCCAATCTCAAAGACCCCTCCGACCTCAAACAGGTGCAGAAACTGGCCGCTCAGGCGGATGTGATTATCCAGAATTACAAGAAGGGCGGACTGGATAAGTTTGCGCTCGACTATGTCAGCGTGGCAGCAAGCAATCCGGGGGTCGTCTACGCGTCGATCACTGGCTTTGGACAGGACGGGCCGCGCGCGTCACAGCCGGGTTATGATCTGCTGATCCAGGGGATGAGCGGCATTATGGACATCACCGGACCTGCGGATCGCGAGCCGCAAAAGATGGGCGTGGCCTTTGCGGATATTTTCACCGGGATTTATGGCGTTGTGGGCATTCAGGCCGCGCTGAAAATGCGGGCGGAGACGGGGCGAGGGCAGGAGGTCGATCTGGCGCTGTTTGATACGCTTTCGGCTGTGCTGGCCAATCAGGGCCTGAACTTTATGGTCACCGGCAAGTCCCCCAAGCGGCGCGGCAACCGGCATCCGAATTTGGTCCCCTATGAAACCTATGCATGTAGCGACGGCCATATCATTATTGCCACCGGCAATGATCGGCAATTTGGGCTGTTGTGCGAGGTGCTGGGCATTCCAGAGATTGCAAACTCGCCGGACTTCATCAACAACGCCGCTCGGGTGGCGCACCTCGAAGAAATGGCTGAGATACTCAACCGCGCGACCGCCGCTTTCACGCGCGAGGATCTGATCGACAAATTGACCGCGCAGGGCGTGCCTGCCGGACCGATCAACGCCATCGAAGAAGCGCACGCTGATCCGCAGTTTATCCACCGGGGTATTCGGATTGAGCCTCAAGGTGTGCCGGGACTACGAACGCCCTTGAAGTTTTCTGAGGCTTCGTTGAAGGTCGAGAAAACCGCCCCCGCACTGGGCGATACCAACTTTGATGAAATTGAGTGGTGATCATGAACGTACAGCTGCCCAACAATCTCGACGCCTATTGGATGCCTTTCACCGCGAGCCGCTGGTTCAAGGACAACCCACGCATCATCGGCAGTGCTGACGGCATTTACTACACCACCATCGAAGGGCACCAGCTGATCGACGGGACCGGCGGGCTTTGGTGCTGTAACGCCGGCCATAATCGTAAGCCAATCGTCAAAGCCATTCAGAAGCAGGCTGAAACCCTCGATTTCGCGCACAGCTTTAACCAGGGTCACGCCATTGCCTTCGAAGCCGCGAACCGGCTGACGGAGATGACGCCTGAATTTGATCACGTATTCTTCACCAATTCGGGCTCAGAAGCCGTTGATACGGCCTTGAAGATCGCCCTCGCTTATCATCAAGCGCGCGGTGAGGGTCAGCGGCGGGTTTTGGTGGGGCGGCAGAAGGCCTACCACGGGATCAACTTCGGCGGCTTGAGTGTTGGCGGGATCGGCCTGAACAAGGGCCAGTTCGGCACGCTCTACCCAGACGCAAAGCACATGCGGCATACTCAAATTCTGCCCGACAATGCCTTCCAGCGCGGCCAGCCCGCACACGGCGCGCATCTGGCTGATGATCTCGAAGAAATCTGCCAGACCTACGGCGGCCACACCGTCGCAGCCTGCATCGTTGAGCCGGTTGCCGGTGCCGGTGGGGTGTTCCCGCCGCCGGTGGGGTATCTGCAGCGCTTGCGTGAGATTTGTGACCGTCACGGCATTCTGTTGATTTTCGACGAAGTGATCAGCGGTTTTGGCCGCCTCGGGACGGCTTTTGCTTACCAGAAGTTCGGCGTGACCCCCGATTTGATGACAGTCGCCAAAGGCATCACCAATGCCACAGTGCCGCTGGGCGGCGTTTTCACCACTGGTGCAGTGCGTGAGGCCTTTCTTGCGGGCCCCGAGACCATGCCGGACCTGTTCCACGGTTACACGTACTCCGGCCACCCGCTGGCCTGTGCTGCCGCGATTGCGACGTTGGATCTGTACCGGGACGAGCAGATTTTCGAGAATGCGGCCAACATGGCGCAGCCTTGGGAAGACATGCTGCACAGCCTGAGTGATCTGCCGGGCGTGATTGACGTGCGCAACATGGGACTGGTCGGGGCGGTTCAGTTGGAAAGCGGCGAGGTCCTTGGAACGCGCGGACGCGCGGCCTTTGAAAAGCTGTGGGAGGAAGGCGTTTCCTGTCGGCCGATCGGCGACAGCCTCGCCATGTCCCCGCCATTGATCATCACCGAAGACGATATTGGACGGATTGGTGACATGTATCGGCGGGTACTCTCAAGCCTGTGACGGTTTGTCCTTGAATTACTGAGCAACGGCCTCGGAGAAAAGGTCTGTGCGCTGGACTGCGGGCCGGCTTGGCGCTGGGCTTATGGCGGAAAGAGGACAAATGCACCTTGAGGATCAAATTGCGCAATCTGGTGCTGTCAGGGCGAATTTGATGACGAAAATATGAATCTTGATCACAAAGAGTTCAATTTCCCCGAAAAAACATCCATTTTTAATCGTGTTTTACGAAAAAATTCCCGTTAAAATTGCAAATCTATAGTGACCAAAGCGACAAGTCATTTCACGAAAGCGACAACATTGAGCAAGAGGGCCAAAAGTCGTGCAATTCCGTCAACAAGTTCGGGAGAAAGGTTTGACTCGTTCGGGTGTTCTTCCCTAGTTTGCGCGTGGTTCTTGGCGTAGAGGAGGAGCTCTGCGTTTTTTGCACCCATGAAAAATAATGTCTCGGGAGGACATACACATGAAAAAGCTCGCGCTTATCGCAGCTTCTATCGCTACGGCCGCTTTCGGCTTCAGCGCTACGGCTAATGCTGAGTGTGGCGAAGTAACGGTTGGCGAAGCCAACTGGTCTACCGCTCAGATCCTGGCTCAGATCGATGGTTTCGTTCTTGAGCATGGTTACGGCTGTTCCGTAACTTTCACCCCAACTTCCACGACCCAGACGCTCGCTCTGGCTCAGGGCTCCGCTGGCCCGCTGGTTGTTTCCGAATTCTGGAACCTTGGTGTTGACCAGGACGTTCTCGCTGCTGCTGTCGCTGACGGCGAAATCGAACTGACCGGTAAGCCTTTCCCAGAGGCTGGTGAATTCTGGTACGTTTCCCCAGCATTCGCTGAAGCATACCCAGAAATCGACACGGTTGCTGAACTGATCGACCGTCCTGACCTGTTCCCTTCTCCTACCGTTGACGGTGCGGGTGGCTTCTACGGCTGTCCAATCGGTATTGGTTGGGGCTGTGAGCACAACAACACCGCGCTGTTCAAGCTGTGGGGCATGGAAGACAAGGGCTGGAACCTTGAGAACCCAGGTTCCTTCGAGGGCATGAACTCCATCATCACCGACGCTTACGTTTCCAACGGCAACTGGGTGGGCTACTACTGGACCCCAACCGCGATCGCTATTGAAAACGAGCTCGTTGCTCTGGACTGGGGTGTTGAGTTCGACCAGTCTGTATGGGATGGCTGTGTAATGGCTCACCGCGAAGCTGACGCTCTGCCTGCTTCTTGTGAAGTCCCAACCCCTGCTGCTTGGACCCCATCCGACATTGCTACCGCGACCACGCCTGCGCTGCGTGACACCGGTGCATACGACTACGTTCTGTCCCGTGAGCTGCCAATGGCCGTTCTCGGTGCTCTGGACGCGTACATGGGTGCGAACCAGGCTTCCGCAGCTGATACCGCTAAGGTCTTCCTGAGCGAGTACCAGGACATGTGGACCTCTTGGGTTGACGCTGACGTTGCTGACGCTGTTCTGGCTGCTCTGTAAGCCATCGCTCTAGCACTATAAGATCAAGGGGGCCTGCCCAATTCAGCAGGTCCCCTTATTCATGGCCTTAGCCGTCAATTGTAAAGTTCCAAAGAAATCAAGGGGTAGGCCACATGGGTGACCTAAAATTTGACGAGTTCGGGGATATCTGGATATTCCTGCTCACGGTGCCCGGGCACCTGTTTAATCTCGTATTTGGCCTTGGCAAGTTCCTCGTTATCTCCCTCCCCATTACGCTGTATCAATTCGTTATCTGGCTGGGTCTGACGCTGATCGAGTTGCCTGTAACCCTGTTCAAGTTTGCGCGGGTTGTGCTGCTGGCTGGTTGGGGCACGATCAAGAACCTCTACTTGTTCCTGGTGACCAATGACTGGTCCTGGAACGCGCTGAATGATTTCCCGTCGCTGCCTTCTGAGTTCCGCGTCCTGCTCAATCTTGGCGGCATCAACAAGCCTTTCGACTACTTCGCCGGTTCTTACGGCTTCGCGGTTAAAGAGTTCATTTTGCCGCTGCGACGCGCCATGAACGACTTGCGCGACTTTATCGATTTCATGCCCTGGCCGATTTTCTTCGCGCTGGTGCTGCTGCTGGTATTCTGGGTTTCGCGCAAAATGGGCGTCGTCTTGCTCGCCCTTGCTGCACTCCTGTTTATCGGCGTCTTTGGCCTGATGGAGCTTGCCTCTCAGACCTTCTCTCTGATGATCCTGTCGATCATTCTTTGCGTGCTCTTTGGTATCCCGCTGGGCATTTTCATGTCGGCATCGGATGCGGTCGATCGGGCAGTAAAGCCGATCCTCGACCTGATGCAGACCATGCCTTCGTTCGTATACCTCATCCCCGTGCTGATCCTGTTCGGCGTGAGCCCGGTTGCGGGCCTGATCGCGGTGGTGATCTATGCCATGCCGCCGGTCGTGCGTCTGACCAACCTTGGTATCCGCCTGGTACCGTTTGAGGTGGTCGAGGCCAGCCACGCCTTTGGTGCGACCTACATCCAACGCCTGTTCGGTACGCTGATACCGCTGGCGCTGCCTAACGTGTTTGCGGGCATTAACCAAACCATCATGATGGCGCTGGCCATGGTCGTGATCGCCGCGCTGGTTGGCGCACCGGGTCTGGGCGCAGAGGTCCTCTCGGCGCAGGGCACGGTAAACCTGGCGCGGGGTCTCCAGTCCGGTACAGCCGTGGCACTGATCGCGATTGTTATCGACCGCTCGCTGTATCTCTATGGCGACCGTATGCAGCAGCACCGTAAGGTAGGGCATTGATCATGAGTCAAAACATCAAGGTATCGATCAAGAACCTCTACAAGGTTTTTGGTTCCAACCCCACCGAAGCCCTGCAGCACGTTTATGATGGTCTGGGCAAGGTTGAGCTGCTCGCTCAGCACGATCACGTACTGGGTCTGAACAACATCAACATCGATATCCCGGAAAAGCGGGTTCAGGTGATCATGGGGCTGTCGGGGTCGGGTAAATCCACCCTGATCCGCCACCTCAACCGCCTGATCGACCCCACAGCGGGTGAGGTTGAGGTTGACGGCGTGGACGTTCTGAAAATGAACCCCAGCGCGCTGCGGGACCTGCGCCAGAAAAAGATGAGCATGGTATTCCAGAAATTCGCGCTCATGCCGCATCGAACGGTCTCAGACAACGTTGCCTACGGGCTGATGCTGCAAGGTATTCGCCGCGGCGAGGCCAAAGAGCGGTCCCAGAAGTGGATTGACCGCGTGGGTCTGACGGGCTTCGAGAAGTCCTATCCCAGCCAGCTTTCCGGCGGTATGCAGCAGCGCGTGGGCCTGGCCCGTGCACTAGCGACGGATGCTGACATTCTGCTGATGGACGAAGCATTTTCGGCACTCGATCCGCTGATCCGGACCGACATGCAGGATGTCCTGCTGGAACTTCAGGCCGAACTGAACAAGACCATCATCTTCATTACCCACGACCTCGACGAGGCCTTGCGCATCGGCGACGACATCGCCATTCTGCGGGATGGTGGGCTGGTGCAGCAGGGTGATCCGCAAGAAATCGTCCTGCGCCCCATTGATGAATACGTCTCCGACTTCATCATGGACATCAACCGGGGCCGCGTCCTGAAAGTTCGCTCGCTGATGAATGCGGGGGAGAAAGGCGGCAAGGTTGAGGTCGATCAGGACATGGCTCTTGAAGACGCCATGCAGAAGATGAAAGACACACCTAATGAGCCGGCAACGGTCTTGAAAGACGGCAAAGCCGTCGGCGCGCTGGATATGCGCGTCCTGATTGACGCCATTGAACGTCCCGCGCCTGAAACCGCATCGGGCAACGTCTACCGTTAATTTCTGTCGCCAGAGCAGCGAGCAGGGAATTGAAAGATTAAGAGGCTATCGAGCATGTTGAAGTATATTATCGGCGGAGTTGCTTTGGTTTTGATGGGGCTTGGCGGCGTCAGCAACTACAACCGTGAACGCAGCGGCGAGTGCTCTGAAGATTACGTCAAAGATTACCTGCGCCCAGAGCTGGCGGAGAAATACCTGAAGGACTCGACCTTCTACAAGGAGTTGGTCGCCGGTCTGAAAGACCCGCGGGTACAAGAAGCGGACCGCGCCAATCTGCAGGCACAGAAGGACCTGATTGATGATGGTCTGGAAAACGGCGAAATCTCCTCTCGCGAGGTGAGCCCGAGCACCAGAACCCGCAAGACCTGTCTGACCCGTCTGACGCTGGACACCGGTTTCATTGAAGCACGCTACAACCTGTCGACTGACCCAATGGCCGGGACTGAGTTTGAGGAAAAGCACTCCAAGCGCCGGAAGAACATCATTCTGCGTCAAGAGCTGGAGGCCGGTGTCATCTACGACTACGTCGATGTTTCCGTATTCTCACGCCGGAGCTTCTACTTGCAGGAAAAGCGGTTTGAAGACCCTGCGTACTCCGTCGCCTTCACGCCTGAAGCTGGCATTTCGGAAGGCGTCGTGTCGGATATGCCGAAGTAAGGTCGGCCTGCTACCAACGTCGAATAAAGAAAGCCCCTGCCGCGCCTGTGCGTCAGGGGTCTTTTTTTGCCTCTGTGAGCGATAGAGAGAGCGAGAGAGAGCAAAGGTCGGAAAAGGAACCCGTGCTATGAAGCTGCAAAACCCCGAATTCGCCGCCCCGGCCGATGCGGATCAGCGCCTGGGCGTCGAGCCGGTAATTTGTTACCCCGTCGATACGCTGCCGCCTGCGCCGCTGGACCTGTACCGCGCCGCACGGGAGGGTATGGAGAAGATCAGCGAAGCACTGGCCCCGGCTCGCGATGCCGTGACGTTCACGGTGCCTGACGGGCATTTTTTCCGGATATACTCGGTTGATGGGCCACAGGTTGGTGATTTGAACCTCTGGAACGCAAACGACCTCTCGGAGCGTTTTTACACCGGCAAAACCCGCGCGCTGCACGGCACGCATCTGTCCACCGGCGACCGCATGTGGACCAGCTTTCCCCACATGCGCCCCATGGCGACCATCACGGCGGATACCTTGGACTGGTACGGCTTTGATCGCTTTGGTGGGTCGGTGCATGACGTGATCGGGACCCGCTGCGACCCCTACACGGCCAACACGCTCAGCGGTGCGCAGTACCACAACTGCTGCCATTCCAATCTCAGCCGCTCGCTGGCGGCGAAAACCGGCCGCCCCATCCATGAAGTCGAGGCTGATGTCCATGACGTTCTGAACGTGTTCATGTGCACCGGCTTTACCCATGACACGCAGCAATATTTCATGAAATCCAGCCCCGTTCGTCCGGGCGACTATCTGGAGTTCTTTGCCGAGATTGATCTGTTAGGGGCTTTGTCGGCCTGTCCGGGTGGGGACTGCTCGACGGAGCATTCGTCTGACCTCGCTGCCTGTCACCCGCTCAAGGTTGAAGTGTATCGCCCGGCCAATGACGCCCTGGCACAGGCAAACTGGCAGTCACCGCCCCGCAACGGCTATGACCGTTCCCACGGTCTCTAATCCTGCTGCTTTAGCGGCTGCGCTTGAGCCGTTCTAGCGCTTCATGCAGGGTTTGCAGGAAGCGGGAGCGGTCGGTTTTGGAAAACGGCGCCGGCCCGCCCACGTGCCCGCTCCCGGCACTGGTGGCCGGACCATCATTCTTTGAGCCCACAGAGGCGCGGAGGTCGGCCATGATCCCGCGGGTGGCCACGGCATTACCGATGCTCGCCTCAGTAAAGGCCTTGCCGTTATTGCCCAGAACCGTTGCGCCAGCATCCAGACACCGCTGGGCAAGCAGAATATCGGCCGTGACCACGACTGTGTCGGGTCCCGCGTGCTCCGCGATCCAGTCGTCAGCAGCATCAAAGCCATCGCTGACCACTTGCAGCGAAATCAGACCGCCGCGTGGAAACCGAAAATAGCTGTTTGAGACCAGCGTGACCGGCAGCTGATGCCGGTCGGCAACTTTGTAGATTTCGTCCTTAACCGGACATGCATCGGCGTCGATGAGGAGTTTGAGCATAGGCCCGGTATAGGCTGATCTTCGGGACAGGCTCAAGGGGCGGGCTCAAGAGATGGGCTAAAGGGTGACTTCTCAAGCGAGCATAGCGGGGCAAAGCTGCGCAAAGGCGACCCGCGATGTGGCGGGAACAGGCTGGACGTTGCTTTCGGCTTGGTTCATGCAGCAAAGCATGACCCAACAGCCTTCGACCCGCGTCCTTGGCGGCGAAATCATGATCGGGGCGCTGCTGATGGTGGCGTTTTCACTGATTGCGCCGTTTCAGGATACCATCGCCAAGCTCGCCACTGATCACGTTTCAAGCGGCACTATTTCCTTTGCCCGGTTTGCCGTTCAGACGCTGATTCTGGTGCCGCTGGTGGTGTGGCGCTTTGGTCCGCGTCGGCTGTGGCCCAAGCGCGCGCCGCATTTGCACGCCTTGCGCGGGGTGCTGATGGCGATTGTGACCGTGCTGTTCGTGCTGGCGCTGGAATACATGCACGTCGCCGACGCCATGGCGATCTTCTTTGTTGAGCCGATGTTTCTGACGCTGCTGAGCGGGTTGATCCTGCGAGAGCGGGTCGGTTGGCGGCGCTACGCGGCCTGTGCCGTCGGGTTCATCGGCGCGCTGTTTGTCATCCAGCCGAGCTTTGACGAGCTGGGATGGGTCGCGTTTTTGCCTTTGGGCGTGGCCTTTCTGTTCGCCTTCTACCTGATCCTAACGCGTCATCTCAGCCAGGACGATGAACCGATGCTGATGCAGGCCTACACCGGGGTTTCAGGGGCGATTTTCCTTGGGGCGGTTTTGCTGATCCTCGACCCCGTAGGCTTGCGGGTTTTTGAGATAACACCGCCGCCTTCGTCCACGCTTTGGATCATGCTGCTGGTCTTCGGGCTGATCGCGACGGTCAACCATCTGATCCTCGTCCAAGCCTTCAAGCGCGCGCCCGCCTCCATCCTTGCGCCCATCCAGTACCTCGAGATCGTTACAGGGGTTATTCTGGGTTGGATCATTTGGGACTACGTGCCCAATGCGCTGAAGTGGGTGGGGATCGCGATTATTGTTGGCTCGGGCCTGTTCATCATCTGGCGTGAGCGCGTCGCATCGCAGAGTGCCAGCTTGAAGCACTGATCTTGTTGCCTTGATGCTGGGTGCAGGCTGCGGTCCCGCGGGCTAAAAAATGCTCAGGTCCAGCGGCAGACCTGTTCCCAGCCAAATCCCGTGATCGCGATGATCCCGCAGATCATCCCCGGTTTCCGGGTGAGCGAAAACGATCAATCCGTTACGGTTTAGCGCCAGCCATGGCAGCAGCTCGCCGAATTGTTCAACAGTCGTGGCGAGCTGGCAGGAAAACATCGGATGCGGCCCCACGGGGCGTTCGTGAACCCGTCCCATCACCACGCCAAACCGATCGCGTGCCGCCTGACACAATGTTCGGGCCTGCTCGACGGTGTCAGCGTCGAAGTAGACGTGGGCGTGATAGCCGGTGATGCTGCTGGGGTCGTGGGGGCGTGACAGAAGGGGCATAGGGTTCGACATGGACTGATCTGCTGCCCTCACAAGTCCAGAACCAGTCTGCCGCCGGGCTCAGCGGCGCGCGACTGGCAGGTGATAATCTGGTCACGGCGCTGGGCTTTGGACAGCACGTAATCGCGGTGTTCGACCTCGCCCTGCAACACCCCGCACTTGCAGACCCCGCAGATGCCGTCCGAGCACTTGATGTCGATCTTGAACCCGGCGGATTGCAGCACTTCAGCGGCTGACTGTTCAGCGGGAACTTCCAAGGTCCGTCCATCACGCTCGAGGTGGATGGTAAAGGGGTGGTTTTCGTATTCGGGGGCTTCGGGAACGTTGAAGTATTCTAGGTGGCGGGCCTCTTCGTCAAAGGCACCGGCGGCATCCATGACGGCTTGCATATAGAGGTCGGGGCCGCAGGTGTAGACGTGATCCGCAGGCCCGGGCTGGGCGAGCAGAGCCGGCAGATCGGCGCGGGTGCCCTCGTCGGAGCAGTGGATGGTCAAGCAGTCACGCCACGGGACCGTTTCCAGTTCCGCCAGAAAACCAGCCCCGGCGCGCGTGGAAATGCTGTAGTGCAGGGCAAATTCCCGGTCTTGAGCGTGGAGTTCATGCGCCATGGCGATCATCGGCGTGACCCCGATACCGCCGCCCATCAGCCAGTGCTTGCCGGTGGTTTGGGCAACCGGAAAGTGGTTGATTGGCTTGGAGATAAAGATTTTGCGGCCCTCGCTGAAAATACGATGCAGCAAGACCGAGCCGCCCTTGCCCGCGTCTTCACGCAGCACACCGATCACGTATTTCGACCGGTCAGCAGGATCGCCGGCGAGGCTGTACTGGCGCAGGAATTCGGGCGCGACCACGATGTCGATATGCGCGCCAGCCGTCCATTCGGGCAGGGGCTTTCCCGCTGGATCGGACAACTCATAGCGGGTCAGACCCGGTGCGATGTCTTCGACTTTGCTGATGACCACCGGCAAGACAGGCGCGTCTCCATCGATGTTGTAGGCGTGAGCGAGCCCGTCGGTCTCGCCCTTGGCCAGACGCAGCTTGTAGGCGTCGGCGGTGATCATGGCCTGATAGGCCTCGATC
>PAFB01000044.1 GCA_002700865.1 Rhodospirillaceae bacterium | reverse complement strand
TGGAAGTGATGATGGCTTCTTCCGATACCAAGATGGTTGTCGGTGCTGCTTGTCTGTCCGGCGTTGATGCGTCTGATACTGCTTTCTACATGGACAACGAGTCCAAGGTGATGACCGTTTCTGACGCTTCGATCTACATCGAAGGTGGCTTTGGTCGTCTGACCCTGCAGTCCGGCGACTACGCTGGTGGTGTTGGCGAAATCGCTGGCGCTGGTGACCAAGCAGATATCGACGCTGACGGCCTCGTTGTCATTGCTCAAGGCCTGGGCCTGATGGGCGCAAACCCATACCTCGCTATGGATCTGGCCGAGACCGACACTCTGAGTGACATCGAAGTGATCACGGGCGGTACGCTTGATCTTGGCGGCATGGCTGCTGGCTTCGACATGGTTCTGGGTAACGGCGAAGACCTGCTCTCGATCACCGCTTGGGATCTGGGTCTGGCTTACGACGTGGGTGACATGTCTCTGGCAGCTGCTCTGGACTCCTCCTCTGATTGGGGTCTGTCCGCTTCCATGGCGATCGCTGGCTTCGGCGTAAGCGCGACCTTCGGTTCCTCCTCTGCGGACGACCACGAGAAGGCGGGCATCACCTACTCCGTATCCGCGTCCACGTCCCTGAACGGCTTCGGTCTGTCCATCGGCTTCGATGAAGACCTCGAGCCTGCCATCGGTCTGGACTACGACCTCGGCGGTCTGACCCTGTACGCAGGTTACGACGCTGACGACGAAGGTGGTGAAATCGGCGCGACGCTGTCCTTCTAAGGACGGAAGAAATCCTGAGGACCGGGGAGCACGTCTCCCCGGTTTTCACGATGCTAAAGCCCACAATTTGTGGTCTTTTCCAAAAAAGATGACTTAGCCTGCCCATTCGCTTGGGCAGGCTTTTTTCATGTCTGCAGACAAAAAAACCCCGCAAGAGCCGAAGCATTCTCGCGGGGATAAAGACTGAGAGAGTCATAACGACTGAGTATCTTAGGAGGAAACTCGTCTAGGCCCTGAATTAGTTCAGATTGGCATGGGGGCCATAGCTCTCAAACCCTGTGCATAGTCGTTATGCGCAAATCAAAGAGAGGATCAACGCTGGCGTGGGAGTTGACCGCTGGGGTCGCCAACGGGCACTCTGCGACAGCTCTTTTCTGCCCGCATTTCCGGCTCTCACTAATAGGGGGAGCCCGAGGGGCATTGACGCGAGGACGCCATGACTGACAGCACGTTCCAATCAAAAGCTTACCACGACGTCGGCGGCGACGATTTTGGTCCGATACCCCTGCATGACGGCGACTATCAGCTGTGGGAGCGTCGGGTTGATGCGATGATGCGCTTGTTGTCCTCACCCAGCGTTGGGTTGATGCGGGTGGACGAGTTGCGCCGGGGCATTGAGACTCTGGGGGAAGCGACCTACAACGCCGAACCCTACTACGGCAAATGGGCGCGGTCGCTGGCGGCGATCATGATCGAAAAGGGTGTTTTGAGCTGTTCGGAACTGGACGCCAAAATCGAGGAACTGCGGGCGGAACGGGGGTTAGAGCCGTGAGCGTGGCCGTTCGCTTTACGACAGGCGACCGCGTGACCGTTCGCGATCTGGAGGCTGAAGAGGGCCTGCGCGGACACATGCGCGCGCCGGTCTATTGCCGAGGAATGACCGGTGAAATCGAGCGGTTGTGCGGCACATTTGGCAACCCGGAGACTCTCGCCTACGGCGGGGACGGGCAACCGGCACAACCGCTTTACCGCGTCCGCTTCCAGCAGTCTCAGCTATGGCCCGATTACACCGGACCAACGCGGGACAGCATCGAAATCGAAGTCTACCAACATTGGCTGAAGGCGGCTCAACCATGACACAGGATCATCACGCCCATCATCACGATCACAGCCATGATCCGATTGAGGCGCCGGATACCTCCAACTCCGACACCGCGCTGCTCGCAGATGCCCTGCGGCTTGTGTTGATCGAAAAGGGGGGTTTCAGCGCGCAGGACGTGCAGGACCAGCTAACCCTGATGGAAGGCCGCTCGGACCGAAACGGTGCCGCGATGATTGCCCGTGCCTGGGTCGATGCAGACTACAAGGCGGCTTTGCTTGCCAATGGTAAGGAAGCGGCCAAAACACTGGGCCATGACACCAAGGGAACGCCGCTGGTGGTGCTGGAAAATACCGAGGACGTCCACAACGTCGTGGTGTGTACGCTGTGCTCCTGCTACCCGGTCACGCTCTTGGGCCCTTCCCCGGAATGGTACAAGTCCAAAGCCTACCGGGGTCGGGTGGTGCGCGATCCGCGGTCGGTGTTGCGCGAGTTTGGCACTGATATCGGTAACGGCCGCGAAGTGCGTGTGCACGATTCCACCGCTGACATGCGCTACATGATCCTCCCCAAACGTCCCCCCGAGACCGATCACCTGTCAGAGGCTGAGCTGGCAGCGCTGGTGACGCGCAACGGTTTGATTGGTGTGACGGAGCTGTAAGCGCCGCTAATCTGGCATGGCGTCGAGGGTCTGGAACAGGCTCATGTTGACGTGTCGGCGCAGGGTATCAGACGCCAGCCCGGTATCCCGGCTGAGTGCCGCCTCAAACATGGTCCTGTGCTCGTCAAAGGCTTCCTCACCGCGAAAGGTCACGACGAGGATCATGTAGCGCAGGTATTTGTCGTAGAGCACGGCATGCAGGGCCAGCAGGTTCTTGTTATTACACGCCTGAATCAGGGCGAGGTGAAATTCCCAATCGAGCCGCTTCCACAGTTCCTTGTCTGAATAGTCGCCCAAGAGCATGCGGTCTTCGACCCGGCGAAGCTTGTGATGCGCGGCGACCAGATCGCCTTCCCAGTCCGCATCACCGCCCTTGATGGACTCTTCGAGCGCAAAGCATTCGAGCAGAATCCGCATGGTGGCGACTTCCTGCAGGTCGATCTTTGAAATCGGCGTCACAAAGAAACCGCGTTGCTCTTCTGCAGCGACAAAACCCTCTGAAGTCAGGCGGTTGAGCGTCTCTCGCAGCGTGGACAGGCTGGCTTCGTATTGGTCGCGCAGGGTATTGAGTTTGAGCTTTTTACCCGGCTCAAGCACGCCGAAGATGATATCATTCTTCAGGCGTAGATAGGTCGATGATCCAACGGTATTCAACTTACTGATCATAGAACGGCTTTTTCCCTGGCGGGTCCTGCGTCCCGCTTGGCAACTTTCATCAGATATTCTCCAAGTCGGCACTATGCCTTTAAATTTCCAAAATGTCAGATGTTTTGAAAAAAATCTTGCACAATCAGGAGTGAATGATAGTAGTCAAATGGTCCACGCACGTGCGTTTGGATCAATGTTTGGGAGGACAATTATGTTTAAAATGACGCGTCGCGCTGCGATCGTTTCTCTGGCCGCGCTCAGCCTGACCGCTGGTGCCGCTACCCCGGCTTTCGCTCAAGACAAGCTGACTTTCACTCTGGCAACCGCTGGCTCCGAAACGGACCAGCGTTCGGTTGCGATGGCGAATGTGTTTGCGCCCATGGTCGCAGGCTTCGCTGACTACCGTCCCGGTTACAACGGCACTCTGTTTGCACAGGGCACCGAACTCGAAGCGATTAGCCGTGGCAACCTGACCATGTCGATTGCTTCTGCTCAGGAAATGGCTCAGTTCTTCCCTGAGTTCTCGATTTTCGCGACCGGTTACGTTCACCAGGATGCCGCCCACCAGGTTCGTGTCTTCAACGATCCGCTGATGGACGCGTTCAAGGCGAAGGCTGAAGAAGAACTCGGCGTGAAGCTGCTGTCCGTGATGTACCTCGGCCGCCGTCACGTTAACCTGCGTCAGTCCCGTGAAGAGCTGGATGTGCAGACCCCGGCGGATCTCGCTGGCGTGAACCTGCGGATGCCTGGCACCGATTCCTGGCAGTTCCTGGGCAAGGCGCTCGGCGCAGCACCGACCCCTATGGCTTTCACTGAAGTTTACACCGCTCTGTCCACGGGTGCTGTAGACGGTCAGGACAACCCGCTGCCAACGGTTGTTGACGCGAAGTTCTACGAAGTGACCAAGCAGATCGCCCTGACGTCTCACTTGGTTGACCTGAACTACATTGCGTTCTCGAAAGAAGTTTGGGACAGCCTTTCTGCGGATCAGCAGCTGACGGTACAGCGTGCCGCTGATGCTGCGGCGGCTTACGGTCGTCTGAAGCAGCTGGACAAGGAAAACAATCTGGCCGACTTTATCCGGAGCAATGGCGTAGAAATCTACACGCCTGATCTGGAAGCGTTCCGTACCCATGTACAGGCTCAGTACGTTGGTAGCGAAGTTGCTGCGACCTGGCCTGAGGGTGTGTTGGACCAAATCAACGCGCTCGGAAACTAATCCGAGGCTTACGACCACGGGAGAGTTCTTGTGCCAGAAACAGTCAAAGCGCTCGCCCGTGGTGTTGCAATAATCGCCGTCAGCTTGCTGGCGGCAGTTTTTCTTACTTACGCCATTCAGCAATATTCCATCCGCATCCTTGATGAGCGGTTCAAATGGGCCAATGAGATCGTCGCGATCATCTGGGTCTGTCTTCTGTTCTTCTGGGGACCGTTGCTGGTTCGAAAATGGCTGACGCGGGGGGCGGAGTTTGTCTCTGCCATGCTGCTTGCCGGGGTATTCCTGGTGTTTCTGCTCCAGATTTTTTCGCGCTATGTCCTGCAAATGCCGTTTGGCTGGACGCTGGAGCTGTGTCTCATTCTGTGGGTCTGGATCGTCTTTTTCGGCTGCGCCTTTGTGGTGCGCCAGCGCGATCAGGTGACCTTCGACGTGCTTTATTTCGCTGTTCCAAAGCCGGTTCGCTGGGTGTTTGGGATCCTTGCCTGTGTGGCCATTGTTCTCGCCTTTGCATGGGCCTTTGTGCCGACTTGGGACTACATCGACTGGATGAAAATGCGCAAAACCGCGACGGTCAGGAACCCGCTGGACAATGCGAAAATCCCGCTGCGCACCGTCTTTAGTGTTTTAGCGATTTTCATGATTGCGGTGATCTTCCGCTTTATCCATAGGACCATCGAGATCATCCGGCAGGGCCCCAACGAGGATCTGATCGAGCAGGAAACTGCGGAGCTGTTGGCGGAAGAGGGAGCGCGGTCATGAGCCTGGAGCTCATCCTCTTTCTGATCACCTTGTTCGGCCTCGCCGCCATTGGCACCCCGATCGGCTACACCATTCTGATCGCCTCGCTGGTCTATCTTGGCATGGCCGGTATGGACTTGGCGCTGGCTGGTGAAAAGATCCTTCAAGGGCTGTTTAACAGCTTCATCCTGCTCAGCGTGCCGCTGTTTATCGTTGCAGCGAATATCATGAATGCCGGCAGTATTTCGGATAGGCTGCTGAACTTCTGCATTGTCGCGGTCGGGCGGTTCAAGGGTGGCCTCGGCCATGTGAACGTGCTCGCCTCGCTGATTTTCTCCGGCATGTCCGGGTCAGCCGTCGCAGACGCAGCGGGCATCGGCAAAATCATTGTTGGCATGATGACAAGGGACGGGCGGTTCTCGCGTGGCTATGCGGCGGCAATCACCGCTGCTTCCGCCACCATTGGCCCGATTATCCCGCCCTCGATCCCGATGGTGCTGTATGCGCTGGTCTCGAACACGTCGATTGGCGCCTTGTTTCTGGCGGGTATTGTGCCGGGGTTGATCATGGGCTCGGTGCTGATGATGATGAACTACATCATTGCGTCGCGACGTGGTTTCGCCACCGAAGAACCTGTGCCGCTGCGCCAGATTCCCAAAACCACCGCCCAGGCATTTCCGGCGCTGCTCATGCCGGTTATCTTGCTCTATGGCATTTACGGCGGCGTCACCACGCCGACTGAAGCGGCGGCAGTTGCTGCCTTTTACGCGCTGTTGCTTGCTGGCCTGTTCTACCGCGCCCTGTCGCTCAAGAAACTCTACAGTGTTCTGGTTGAGAGCGCCCGAGCCTCAGCGGCTGTTGGCGTGGTGATTGGCGGCGCGCTGATCCTGAACTTCATCGTACTGACCGAGAACATCCCCGCGATCATGTCCGGCTTTCTCACCGACCTCGATGTCCACCCGCTGGTGTTCCTGTTTGGGGTCAATATTCTGGTGCTTCTGCTGGGATGCGTCCTGGATGCAACCACGATTATTCTGGTGATCATCCCGCTGCTGATCCCTGCAGCGCGGGCTTTGGGGATTGATCTGGTGCATTTTGGTGTGCTGATCGTGGTCAATTCCATGATCGGTCTGATCACCCCGCCTTACGGAATTTTGCTGTTTGTTATCAATGCTGTAACTGGGATTCCGCTGCGGGAAATTATCGTCGAGATTTGGGGCTTTCTGGCCGTTCTGGTGCTTGCGCTGATCATCATGATTCTCAGCCCGGGTTTGGTTCTCTGGCTGCCGAGGCTGTTTGGCTATGCCGGGTAGGGACACGTCGGCCGCGCCCTAACGCGGCATCAGATCAAGGCAGGGCCACCGCCACAAGACGGCGGCCTGAACAACACCCGGCGCGGTCGGGTCTGGAGTGATTTTGTATGAGTGAAACCACGCGGCTGGGACTTCTGGGCTTTGGCCTTGTCGGACGGCGTCACGTCGCAGCGGCGGATGAGCTTGCGGCTGTGTCCTTCGTCGCTGTGGTTGAGACAGACCCTGAGGGGCGCGCGGCTGCAGCGGCGCTGGGATTGCGCTGTTACGACCAGCTCGACGGCTTGCTCAACGACGGTGAAATCGACGGCATTGTCATTGCGACACCGACGCTGCTGCACATTGAGCAAACCCGTCAATGCATCGAAGCGGGTATGCCTGTACTGGTCGAAAAACCCATCGGCGTAACGGCACAGGAAGCCGAGACGACCGTTGCCCTTGCCGAGGCCCAAGGCGTTCCTTTGCTGGTCGGTCATCACCGCCGCCACAACGTCATCGTGCGCGAAGCCAAAGCCATCCTGTCTGGCGGCGCGATCGGTGAAGTGCGCTCGGTGACGGCGCAGTGCCTGTTCTACAAGCCTGACACTTATTTCGACATCGCCCCGTGGCGGACCAAGTTTGGCGCAGGCCCGATTTCGGTCAACCTGATCCACGACGTCGATCTCCTGCGCCATTTCTGCGGTGAGATTGTCGCGGTGCAAGCCATGACGGTTCCCTCTCGCCGCGGCTTTGAGAACGAAGAACTGGCTTCTGCGGTGTTGCGGTTCAGCAGTGATGCACTGGCGACGGTGACAGTGTCAGACAGCGCGGTTTCACCATGGAGCTGGGAATCAACCGCCGCTGAAAACCCTGTCTACGACCCCACGGATCAAAGTTGCTACGCCATTGCCGGGACACAGGGCGCGCTTTCGGTCCCTGATCTGCGCCTGTGGCGGCATCAGGGCGCGGTTGATTGGTGGAACCCCTTTACCGTTGAAAAGCGGCCCCACGACGGCGCTGACTCTCTGGTGAACCAGTTGCAGCACTTCCACCGGGTATTGCGCGAAGACGAAGCCCCCTTGGTCAGTGGTCGCGAAGGCTTGCAAGCCCTGCGCGTGATTGAAGCGATCCAGCAAGCAGGCTGCAGCGGCCAGACAGTCACGGTCGAGACCGGGATCAGCCGCGCGCCCTTGCCCGGAACCCCGGTTGTCACTCCGACGGCGTCGTCGCTGGGTGTGGCTGGGCAATAGTTGGATGGGCGGCCTGTCATGAGCCTGGAAGATGCTCTGTTTGTCGATCTGAGGGGCGCAATTCCGCTGGATGCAGAGCGTTGCCAAGCCCTGCAAACAGCTGGCTTTACAGCCGTTTTGATCAGCGAGCATCAACTCACCAGCAACCCCACCGAACACCGGCGTATGCGCTTGAGCTGTGGCGTGGCTCGAATGGTGGTGGTGCTGGACGCTGCCAACATGGAATCCATCGACCGCGCCGAAGCCTTTTGGGCGGATGGCGTTGTGGTGCGGTCTGCATTGAGCGCGCCGGGGTCGGCAGAAGCGGAGTTAGAGGCAGGGGCAGGGGACGGAACAACCCTGCGTCAGGCGTCGCTGGTCGCTGCTGAACTGGGGATGACCTTTGCCGTGCTGCCGGAGACCGGCTCAGCGCAGGAGGCAAAGGTTCTGGTCGGGAACGAGTTTGGCGACCTGCCGCTGTTTCTCAGCACGGATCGGATGCTGGATGACGGTCGGCGACCGGCTGACTTCCGCACGCTGCCGCACGACAAGCTGGCCATGGTGCAGCTCACCGACCGCCACTTGCGCGGGCTGCAGCAGGGGGAGCAGGCGTTGCCGGGCCTGGGGCATTTGACGTTGGCGCCGCTGCTCGGGTTGCTGGCGCGCAAAGGTTTTGTTGGCCCTTGGGTGGTTTCGCCGGGTTCGCAGACTGCCGAACCTGCGACGGCGGATGCGCTGACCAAGGCCGTACGGCTCGCGCGGCAAGCCCTGTTGCACTTACTCGACCAAGCCTCCTACGGCGAACCGGCTCTGCACGCAGCGCGGGCGCTGCTGCCGCCGCAGGTGCGCGCCCGTGGGTTTGAGTTCATCGAACTGGCGATTGACGAACACAGCAGGGGCGAGGTCGAAGCCTTGCTCACCGCCCTGTCGTTTCGGCTCGAACGCCGACACCACAGCGCTGCGGTCGAGCTTTGGCGGCAGGGTGCCATCAACATTGTATTGAACGCGGAAATCGAAACGGACGGCCAGCGTCCCTTTGTCTGCGATATGGGCCTGCGGGTCGATGATGCGCACGTTTCCGCGCAGCGCGCGGGGATGCTCGGTGCCCATCACCACAAGCCCGCACGCTTGCCGGGGCGGCTTCCCATCCCGGCCATGCGTGACAGCCTCGGCACCATCGTCCATTTCATCGACCAGAAATCCGACACGCATCGTGTCTGGGACATCGAGTTTGCGGCCACCGGCCCGGCAACGCCGCCCCCACCCCCTGCCGGACTGCGCCGGGTTGACCATATGGCGCAGATTATGCCCGACGACGAAATGGACAGTCTGATGCTGTATTACCTGTCCACTTTCGGGTTGACCAAACGGACTCAAGTGGGGATGCGAGACCCTGCGGGCATGGTGGCCAGTCAGGCGTTGGAGACCCGCGAAGGGGAGGTTCGTATCGCGCTCAATGGTGTCGATGCAGCCCACTCACCGCCGCGCGGGACCAGTGTTCAGCACGTGGCATTCCAGACAGACGATATCCTTGAAACCGCCGCCGTCCTTGCGGCGCAGGGGTTTGCAGCGCTGCCCGTTCCCGCGACCTACTATCAGGACCTTACAGAGCGCTTTGCTCTGTCACCCGAACAGCGGCAGTCGCTGGAGGCAGCAGGCGTGCTCTACGACCGTGATAGCAGCGGCGGTGAGTTCTTCCAGCTCTACAGCCTGCCGCTGAGCAGCGGTCTGTTCTTTGAAATCGTCCAGCGGAAGGGCGGTTACAGCGGCTATGGCGCGGCAAATTCCCCTGTCCGCCGAACCGCTCTGGCCCAGTCCCACGCCGCGCTGACGCCGCCGCCATCATCACGGCCCAGCGCCAGCGTCGACGCTTGACACAGGGGCGCTTTGTGGCGCGTTAATTCGGTCACTGTGACCCAGCTTTGGAGGGTATTTCCCATGTCTGACGCCGACACTCGCGCGTGGTGGACCACTTCGATTATCGATATGGCACCGGGCTATATTGCCTTTCGGGGTGAGAAGATTGAGGACCTGATTGGCGGCTTAGGTTTTGCTGAGATGATCTGGTTCATGGTGGTCGGCGCCAAACCTTCGGCAACCCAGGGCGCGTTGCTCGAGGCTGCTTTGGTCGCCGGCGTGGACCATGGACCACAGGCACCGTCGATTGCTGCGGCGCGGATGGCTGCGACCTGCGGCGTCGGGCTGAACAACGCTATGGCGACGGGGGTGAATATGCTGGGCGACGTGCACGGTGGGGCGGGTGAGCAGTGCGCTGAGCTGTATTACGATATCGCTGCCCGCATGGATGACGGTGCCTCGCTGGACGATGCAACAGAGGCCGGGTTGGACGCTTGGCGTGCACAGTATGGCAAGATCGTCAGCGGCTTTGGCCACCGCTTCCACAAGCCAACCGATCCCCGTGCGCCGCGCTTGATGGCACTGGTGCGAGACGGGGCGGCAAGTGGGGAGGTCTCCGGCCGGTTCGCCGATATCGGTGAAGCGGTGCAGGCCCGACTCACCGTCGAGCGCGGTGGGGGCGGGCTTGCCATGAATATTGACGGCGCAACGGCGGTGATTTTCTGCGAGTTGGGCTTGCCTGCGCCGCTGTCGCGCGGGCTGTTCTGCCTGTCCCGGTCCGTTGGCATTCTCGCTCACGCCTGGGAGCAAATGGGCGAAGGCCGCCGCAACAAAGGCCCCATGCCCCCCGCGCTGTTACCGCTGTATAAGCCTCGCGAGCAGGGCTGAGGCTCGATTATCACCAGCAGATAAACGCAAAAAATTCTGGTCAGATAGAAAATATATGATATTTTGTTGGTCATCCTATTTTCTAGAGGCTTTCCCGCGCCTCGGTTCGGATCGGATTCCTGCTGTGTCGGCACCACTGTTTTCGTTGGCCCACCTCACGCTGATTGACTGCTCGGTCCCCGAGTTGATCTACATCGCCGCGCGTTCAGGCTACGATGCAGTCAGCCCGCGCCTGATCCCCATGCATATCCCCGGCGAGTTTGCCTGCCCGCCTGAAGACCGTGCCGGCGTCCGTGCGATGAAGACGGCTCTGGACGTAACGGGCATCAAGGTTCTGGACATCGAGCTGGCGCGGATCACCGAAGAATGCGACCCGCCTGCCTTTGAGCCTGCTTTTGAGCTTGGGGCCGAAATCGGGGCCAAGCACATGATCATGAGCGCTTGGACGCAAGATCGGCATGATCGCTCCTTCCTGATCGATTGCTACGCGGAAACCTGCGAGCTGGCACAGGGTTTCGGGCTTACTGTGGATTTGGAGTTTCCGTCGTTCTCCCGACTGCGCACACTGGATGAAGTCCTGGATATCGTGCGCGCTGCTGATCAGCCCAACAGCGGAATTCTGGTTGATACGCTTTACGTCCACCTCTCGCGGGTGGATTTGGGCGAGTTGCTGCATGTACCGGCTGAGTTGCTGCATTTCCTGCACGTGTCCGACGCCTTGCCCGGCATCGCGGATACGCGGGAGGGCATGATCCAGTTGGCGCGAGACGCCCGCCTATATCCCGGTGAGGGATGCATCGACTTTGCTGGTGTCATCGAGCGTATGCCGCCGGTGTATTACTCAATCGAATTGCCCAACCAAAGCCGCGTGCGCGAGCTCGGCTACGAAGAGCACGCACGCCGCTGTTTGCAGCATGCACGCGCCGTCTTTGGCGAGGCCCAGTCCCGCCGCCTGCCGTCCTTGCCTGTCGCCGACCTCGCCGGTGCCTCTGCCACCCCTCCACCAGCTCTGAACCAGGAACCCCTCCATGCCTGAAGCGCTTACCCCGGAACAACAGGCTGATCTCGCCGCCATGATCGAACGCGCGCGGGCGGCGATGGCGCAGGTTGAAGATTTCAGCCAGGACCAACTCGACACGCTGGCCCAGGCTATTGGCTGGTACGCCAGCAACGAGACGACCTTTACCCGGCTGGCTCAAATGGGCGTGGATGAAAGCGGCATTGGTGATCGCGCAGGGCGACCCGGCAAGCGGTTTAAAATCCATGGTGTCCTGCGCGATGCCTTGCGCCAGAAAAGCACCGGTGTCGTCGAAGTCGATGAGGCGCGAGGGCTGGTCAAGTACGCCAAACCAGCCGGCGTGGTGGCCTCGCTGATCCCCATGACCAACCCCGCTCTGACGCCACCTGTAACAGGCGTGTATGCGGCCAAAGCGCGGAATGCGGTGATCTTTTCTCCCCATCCGCGCACCAAGAAAACCACAGCAGCTATGGTCGATGTCATGCGCGCCGCCTGTGTGGAAGCCGGGGCGCCTGCGGATCTGTTTCAATGCGTGAATGAGCCTTCAATCCCGCTCACACAAGCGCTGATGAGTGCTTGCGACCTGACGCTGGCGACGGGTGGGAAGCCCATGGTCAAGGCTGCCTATTCCTCTGGGCGTCCGGCTTATGGGGTCGGAGCGGGCAACTCGACTATGGTGATTGATGAGACCGCCGATATCGACATTGCCGCGCGGAATACACGTCTGTCCAAGACCTCTGATTTCGGCTCGGGGTGTTCGGCGGATGGCAATATCGTCATTCAGGCATCGATCTACGAGGCCATGATCACTGCGCTGCAGGCTGAAGGCGGCTACCTCTGCTCAGCGGCTGAAACCGCAAGGATCGAGGCGGTTATGTGGGACGATAAGGGCCAGCGCACACTGGCCACCGTCGCCTGCCCTCCGCAGCAGATTGCAGCCCAGGCAGGCTTTTCCATCCCTGACGACTGCCGCTTTCTGATGGTTCCCAACCACGGGAAAATCGGCAAGGAGCACCGCTTTTCAGGCGAGAAACTGACGACGCTGATGGCGCTGTACCGGTACGAGCACTTTGATGAAGCGCTGGACATGGTGCGGGCAATCTATGCGGTCGCGGGCAAGGGGCATTCCTGCGGCATCTACTCCCACCGGGACGACCACATCGACGCGCTCGCGCGCGTTGCGCCGGTGTCGCGCATGATGGTGCGCCAGGCTCAATCCAAGGCCAACGCCGGTTCCTTTACCAATGGCATGCCCATGGCCAGCTCGCTGGGGTGCGGCATCTGGGGTGGTAATATCACCAACGAGAACGTCACCATGAAGCATATGATGAATTACACGTGGGTTAGCCGTCCGATCCCTGAAGATCGCCCCTCAGAACAGGACCTGTTCGGGCGCTACTATGGCCGCGAGGTTGCTTGATGATGCTCGCCCCTCATGATCACGCCACGGGAGCAACCAGAACGGTCGCGGAGCACTTGGTCGATTACCTCGAAAACCGGGGTGTGCGGCATGTTTTCGGCCTGTGCGGTCACACCAACATCGCGGTGCTGGCGGCGATGGCGCACAGCTCCATCGACTTTGTCACCGTTCGGCATGAGCAAATCGCCAGTCATGCGGCGGATGGTTACGCGCGGGTGACGGGCAGGGCCTCGGTGGTCTTGTCGCACCTGAGCCCCGGCCTGACCAACTGCGCAACCGGGGTCGCCAATGCGGCGCTGGATTGTATTCCCATGGTGGTCATCGCCGGCGACATCCCGACCCACTATTACGGCAAACATCCTCATCAGGAAGTGAACCTGCACGCGGACGCGTCGCAGTACGAAATCTACCGGCCCTTTGTGAAGCGCGCCTGGCGGGTTGATCGGGCGGATCTGATGCCGGAGATCCTTGAAAAGGCCTTTCACCTCGCTGAAAGCGGTCAGCCGGGGCCTGTGCTGGTCAACGTCCCCATGGACATCTTCAGCGCGCCTCTCGCAGCGGACGGGTTCCAACGGGTCGCCGGCAATACCCGCGCGCTGGTCAAACCCTCTCTGGACGATGAAACCGCCCAGAGGATCGTAGGCGCGCTGGCGGAGGCCGAAAATCCTGTGCTTTACGTTGGGGGCGGTATCCTGCTCGCTGATGCCAGCGCTGAGTTAGAAGCCTTTGCCGACCATATGCAGATCCCGATTGCGCATTCGCTGATGGGGAAAGGCGCTGTGCGGGACGATCATCCGCTGGTCCTTGGCATGACGGGATTTTGGGGGACCGAACTGGTCAACCAAGCCTGCTTGAACGCCGGAACAATTCTCGCCATCGGGACACGCTTCAAGGAAGCGGATTGCTCGTCCTGGTATCCCGGTTACACATTTAATGTGCCCGGTTCAAAGATCATCCACATCGACATCGAGCCCGCCGAAATTGGTCGAAATTATCCTACTGAAATAGGCGCAGTCGCTGACGCCAAAGCGGCCCTGACCGTGCTCAACCGTGTGGCACAGCAGACCTTCCCGCAGGGCCGCACCGCCAATCCTCTCGCCGACAAAATCAGTGAATTCCGCAAGGACTTCGCCGCTGCAAACCACAGCAATGCCACCAGCAGCGCGTTCCCCATGATGCCAGAACGCATCCTCGCCGACGTGCGCAAAGCCCTTCCCGACGATGGCATTCTCACGACCGACGTGGGGTGGAACAAGAATGGTGTGGGTCAGCAGTTCGATATCCTGACCCCCGGCTCGATCCTGACGCCCGGCGGTTTCGCCACCATGGGCTTTGGCCCCCCTGCGGCCATAGGGGCAAAGCTGGCCGCGCCAGACCGTGCTGTGTTGTCGCTGGTCGGCGATGGCGGGTTTGGACAGAACCCGGCCATGTTGGCGACTGCTGTTGAGTTGGAGCTTGGGATTGTCTGGCTGGTCATGAACAACAACGCCTTTGGCACCATTGCGGGCCTGCAACAGGCGCACTATGGCCTGACCTACGGCACCACATTCCCCGGCCAAGCGGGCGCGCCGACCCATGGCCCGGACTATGCGCTGATTGCTCAGGCTTACGGCGCGACGGGGATGCGGATTGAGTCAGCGAATGCGCTGCTGCCTGCACTCGAAGCTGCCTTTGCCCTCAATCGCCCTGTCGTGCTCGACGTGGCCATGATCAACAACCCCACGCCCACAACGGGCCACTGGAACATCTTGGATATCTATTCACCCCAGGGCGGCGTGTCCCACGTCGCGACCTGAACCCAGGTCAGGTGAAGCCAGGACAGCTTTGCCCCACCGATCGACACATTGGCGCGGCCCTTGTTGGCCTGCAGACGATGAAAGCGGGAGTTGATCGGTGGGGCAATTCAAACCGGGGTCGCGCGCCCCTTCCCACGCTCCCGCCCCCTCTCAGCTCACCTGCTCTCAGTTCGCCTGTTCCGGCGCAAAACTGATTGCGCCGGAGGCTAATCGACGGGGCGGAAAATCGGCCCAAGTCCTCGCTTGAAGTCGCCTTTGCCAGCAAGCTTGCGCAGGCTCCAGTTCAGCATTGGAAAGCGCTCCCTGTCGCCAAGCAGGTTCTGCCACTTTTCATCAAACTCATGGCTCGACAAAGGCCGCTCCGGATCACCATTGGGCTCAAGGCGGTCAGACACCAACGTGACGCCGGACTTCAGGACAATGGTCACCGTCGCAAAGCGGTGATCGGGAAAGTCTGCGTTGTCCTGTTCGGTTTCTGACAGTGATATGCGCTCGGCCATGGCCAGTATCGCCGGGTCCCGCAGGCCGTTTTCGGTAATCTCCTCCACCCCCAAGCGCCCCCGAACCAGCATGGCGGCGACCGGAAAGGGCGTCGAGTACTGGGCTTGCTCCGTATCCGCCGGACGACGCACAGCCAAGCGGCAGGCTTCGTGGAATGACTCGACGGTTACCTTGTCGATCTGATCCGGATGCAGGCCGTGGCGCTCTCGCAGTTGCGCGGCGCCCATAAGGGCCGGTTGCGCCCAGCGACAGACGGGGAAGGGCTTGAAGTATTGTTCGCACAGGGTCCAGCGCTGGCCCAGGCTGTCCGTCTCCATGGCGTCGAGGAGCTCTGCTGGCGCCCCTGTGAAGCCGCGCTGCGCCAGATCAACGGCGCTTACCCCTGCCATAGCCCCCCAGCCAGCGCCGTCCTTGAGCATGGTCGGATGGTCGATGCAGCGCATCATGGGGCTTCGGGGGCCGTGGTATTCGGCCGTTCCCATTGCGTGCAGCAACTGCGCGTCGCTCAGCCCCCGCAAACGCCCGAGCATGGCCGCAACACCGACGGCGGCCCAGGCACCGCTGGTGTGGTAGTCGGCGGCGGTTTGGTGCAGCGCCATGCCAGCACGCAGGGCGATTTCGTACCCCACAGCGAGCGCGGACAGCGCTTCGGCACGGTCGGTCCGATGGCGCTCAACAAACGGAGCCCAAGCGCCGAACAGCGCCGCGCCAGCGTGGCCTTTACACAGGCGATGGCCATCGTGCGCATCGATGGCATCCACCGTCATCCCGAGCGCCAGCGCTGCCCCCGCAGGCGCGACTTTGGCCCCTGAGAAACACAGCCGTTCAGCGATGGTGCGGTCGGCGCGCCAGGTCTGGGAAACCGTGTCTCGCAGGATAGCAGACAGCTCAGTCCTGCCCCCGGCCAGCGCCACGGCGCACAGGTCTTTGAGGCATAGAGCCAGCGTGGCTTTGGTGGGTTCCGGCAAGTCTGCCCACTGGCAATCACGAATAAAATGAAGCGCTTTCATGCCGTGATTTTAGCCGGGTTGTCAGGACAGGACCTTGAGTCCGCGACGTGTTTGCCGCGAATACCCTAGTTTGCGGTAACGCATCCACGCGCCCTGCCTCCTCTTCTATCTCTCTCTCCCCCCTCCTCGTCATTAACAGGCAAGGCCTGCTGACAAGGCAGTTTTCATTTGCCAACGCGCGCCTCGAGGGGTGTGTTTATTTCGGATTAGCGAAAAGAGCTTTGCTTAAGGGGTTACGGCGGCTAAAAATCTGCTTGGTTTTGAGCAAAGGCGCACAACCGCCTTTACGATTGAAACCCTTATTTTGAGTTTTCAGGCCCAATAAACGGCCCATGACCAGTGCCAAGGCGTAACAGATGCAGCTCCGCTCCCGTATAACACTGGCCGCCGCGTTCTTTTTGCTGGTGCCTGTTGTACTGTTCTTTCTGATCGATTTGATGCGGGATCGCTTTATCGCCAGTTCTTTTGTGGAGCGGCAGTTTGAGGATGATCGACCCTTTATCGCCGGATTTGTCCGCGAAGCCCGTTTGCGCCTTGAAGCGCCGGCGTCCGAGATTCAGACGATCCTGCCCAGTGAACCCCTGCCCCGATCATTTTTGGACCCCGATACCGGCTTGCTGATTTACGCGCCCTGGACCACCATGCAGTTCCGCCTAGAACAGATCGCGGAGAAGCACGAGGGCTTGTCGTTTGGCCTGTTTGACCGGGACGGTCAGCTGCTGGTGAGCGTGGGGGAACACGCGGATTTGCTGGCGCAGGGCTACGACGGCACCAATCGGAGCAGTGCGCAGGGCATTTCGGCGCAAGGCGACGCTTTTCTTGTACGCCGCACGCTGCGCACGTTTCGCGGGCTCTTCGTCTATGTCGGCACGATCTCAGGGGAAGAGTTTATCCAGAACATCGCCAACACCATGGGCGATCCGGTTGCCATGGTGCAGCGGCCCATACTGGAAGATTTCGAAACCGCCCTGCCGCCGCCGCGGGCCGAGCCTTCGATGGTGCTCAGTCGAGGCGTGGGCCTGCCCAATGCCACCACAAACGCCCCCAACCGCTATGCCGACGCTCTGACCTTTTGGCAGGCGATGGAGGGCGAAGCGCTGGCCAGTGTGCCCCGGCGCTACTTCACGATTTCTCAGGGCGAACACCGGGGCATTGTCACTGAAGTGCGCATCGACGCGCTCAGGCCGCTTCCTGATGAGGGTGTGTTCTTGCGTCTGGTTCGAGACCGAACCCCGGCCGCCATTCGCGAGGAGAAGCAAAACCGGTTGGTTTATGGTGGGTTCACGGTGCTGGTGCTGGTTTCAGTCGTGCTGCTGCTGTGGTTCTTTAACCGCTCGTTCCGCCCCTTGACCGACTTGATTGAAGCGCTGCGCGCCTTGGCACGGAACGATTTTGAACACCGTATTCCGCACACCCGACGGCGTGACGAGCTGGGTGCGCTGGCGCGGGGGCTGACCGACTTTCGCGCTTCTCTGGTCGATCGAGAGCGCCTGCTGTCGCTCAAGGAGCAGATGGAATTCGCTGCGCAAATTCAGCGTTCTATTCTACCGCCAGCCTTCAACGTCACCGACTTCGTTTCAATCGATGCCATCACTAAGCCTGCCGAGGATGTGGGTGGTGACTTCTACGACGTCTTTACCCTTGCCAACGG
>PAFB01000043.1 GCA_002700865.1 Rhodospirillaceae bacterium | reverse complement strand
GTGCCCCTGCTGCCCACGTCAGCGATCCGCCCAGAGCGCGCTCCACACCGAGGATGGTTTTCACCAGCGTTGATTTACCCGAGCCGTTGTGACCGATGATCGCCAGAATTTCGCCCGCGTCGAGAGCAAACGACAGATCACGCGCAACGGTTTCGGTACCGTAGCCGACGGTAAGGTTAGAGGCACTCAGCACAGATCAGACTGTCAGGCTGGCTAGAGCAGAATCAGCGCAGCAAGCCCAGCCCAGCACAGCACCGAGGCAAGCCCCGCGCCGATCAGAACTGTCGCTTGAGACAGACGTGTGATGTCAAAGAAATTCGTGTGCGGCGTCGCACCTGCAGCGCGGTCAGCATTGGCTGTCGTCATAGTCACTCCCGGAGGGTCACCCGCCCTCAAGATGGTTAAACGTAGCCCTGGCAGGTCTTCTGGCTTGCGGGTCATCGCGCGTTCTGTGCTCCGGCCTTCCCAAAACGCTCGCCGCGAAGCGAGGTGTTTCAGTGGCGTGGGGGAGCTGCGCTATCCGCTTACAGTTGCGGGGACAGCCTCGGATTTGGTCCCTAATGGGTACGCCGCACCGAGTTCCCTATTAAGTCTCCAGTCTTGGACTGTATGAGACACCAAAGGTCCGCGTCGTTCTGCCGCAATGATTGCTTGTGCGCAAGAGGCAGGGCGGCAGTTTTTTGCATGCCCGCGACCCCGTGCGCTTTGCCCCCTGTGCCTTGGGCTTGTGTCGTGGTAGCCAGAGTGGAAACGCCTTTTTGTTGAGACTGCAAACGCGGGGCGCATCAAATGACGAGCGACACAACCAAGACCATTTACACAGCCGCCGACCTGCGAGGCGTGGAGCATCTGGACAGCGCGCCGGGGCAGACGCCCTTCGTGAGGGGTCCCTATCCGAGCATGTACACCCAACGCCCCTGGACGATCCGGCAATACGCCGGCTTCTCGACCGCTGAGGAAAGCAACGCCTTCTATCGTCAGGCACTGGCAGGCGGGCAGAAAGGCTTGTCTGTCGCCTTCGATCTCGCCACCCATCGCGGCTATGACAGCGATCATGAACGGGTGCGCGGCGACGTGGGCAAGGCTGGCGTGGCGATTGACAGTGTCGAAGACATGCGCCGACTGTTCGAGGACATTTCGCTGCGAGACGTATCGGTCTCCATGACCATGAACGGCGCGGTTCTGCCTGTTCTCGCGGCTTATATCGTCGCCGGTGAAGAGCAGGGAGCCAGCCCGGAAGAGCTGGCCGGGACCATCCAGAACGACATCCTCAAGGAATTCATGGTCCGCAACACTTACATCTACCCGCCGCAACCCAGCATGCGGATCGTTGCCGATATCATCGCCTACACGGCTCAGAACATGCCCAAGTTCAACTCGATATCGATCTCTGGCTATCACATGCAGGAAGCCGGCGCGTCGCTGGTGCAGGAGTTGGCGTTCACGCTGGCTGATGGTCGCGAATACGTGCGTGCTGCGCTGGCTCAGGGGTTGGACGTTGATGCCTTTGCCCCGCGGCTGTCGTTCTTCTTTGCCATCGGAATGGACTTCTTCGCTGAGGCCGCAAAGTTGCGCGCCGCTCGCCTGCTGTGGTCCCGTATCATGGCAGAGTTTGAGCCCCAGAACCCGAAATCACTGATGCTGCGCACCCACTGTCAGACCTCAGGCGTATCGCTGCAGGAGCAGGAGCCTTACAACAACATCGTGCGCACGGCCTTTGAAGCCATGAGCGCCGTACTTGGTGGCACGCAATCCCTGCACACCAACAGCTTCGACGAAGCCATCGCGCTCCCGACCGAATTCAGCTCCCGGATCGCGCGCAACACCCAACTTATTCTGGCGCATGAAACCGGTGTGACTGACGTTGTTGACCCGCTGGCGGGGTCTTACTACGTCGAGCGCCTGACCGCCGATATGGCGGAACAGGCCTGGGCACTAATTGAAGAAGTTGAGGCGTGTGGTGGCATGACCGCCGCCATCGAAACCGGGTGGCCTAAAGCCCAGATCGAAACCGCCGCTATCCAGCGTCAGGCCGCCATTGACGGTGGCCGTCAGGTTATTGTCGGTGTCAATAAGTACCAGCGCGAGGACTCCGACCCGCTCGACGTTCTGGACATCGACAATCACGCGGTTCGCGAGGCCCAGATTGCTCAGCTCCAGTCCCTGCGCGCGAACCGGCGGGCTGACCGGGTCAGTGGGGCCTTGGACGCACTCGAAGCCGCTGCACGCGCTGACGGTAATCTGCTCGCCGCGGCGATTGAGGCTATGCGCGCGCGCGCCACGGTCGGTGAGGTCAGCGACCGACTGCGCACCGTTTTTGCCGAGTACGACGGCAACCCGGCGCTGGTTCGTGGTGTCTATGGCGCGGCTCTGGGCGAGGACCCGCAGCTGCAAACCCTCATTGAGCGGGTCAAGGCACAAGACAGCGCGCCCCGGCTTTACATGGCCAAGCTTGGCCAGGACGGGCACGACCGCGGCAGTCGGGTCATCGCCTCCGCTTTTCTGGATTTCGGCTATCAGGTGCAGACCTCGCCGCTGTTCCAAACCCCAGCCGAAGCCGCAGAGCAGGCCATCGCCGCTGAGGCTCA
This sequence comes from Rhodospirillaceae bacterium, assembly GCA_002700865.1. Lineage (GTDB taxonomy): Bacteria > Pseudomonadota > Alphaproteobacteria > UBA7985 > UBA7985 > UBA7985. The sequence continues at coordinate 7,536 of PAFB01000043.1, read as the reverse complement.
GGTTGTGGGCGTGTCCTCACTGGCAGCAGGGCACAAAACCCTCTTGCCTGCCCTGATCGAAGCTCTGCGCGAGCGGGGGCGGGAGGACATTATCGTGATTTGTGGCGGGGTCATCCCGGAACAGGATTATGCAGCGCTTCAGGATGCTGGCGTCGCCGCTATCTTTGGTCCGGGCACCAACGTGATCGACGCCGGTTCAGCCGTGCTTGACCTTGTCACTGGCAAGCGCCGCAATGCCTGAAACCGCCGCGCGGTGACGGCGCCTGCGCCACTGGAACCCGCCGGTGAACAGCAGCTGCGGCGCTATCGCGAGCTGTGGGCGCTGACCGCGCGGGACGCGGGTTTTCAGACCAACAGCGCGTGGTTGCAGCGGGTTGAGGCAGGGGGGCCGCACGGGGTCCTCAAAATCGCCAAACCCGACAGTGACGAGCGCCCCGGCATGGCGCTCTTGGCATGGTGGGCGGAGCAGGCGCTGACCCACGAGGCAACCTTGGGCGCTGCACGCGTGCTGCGCCGCGATGCGGATGCCTTGGTGATGTCGCAGGCACAGGAAGCACCGGCGCTGGGCGATCCCCGCGCTTTCGACGATGGGGAAGCCTTTGCCATCCTCGTCCAAACCGTGCTTGCGCTGCATCAACCGCTCGGTTCGCCCGCCAACTCTGACCCTTCCCCAACCAAGCCGCCCCCAACGGGACTGGTGCCGCTCACAGCCGTGCGTGAACATGTTTTCGGGATCAAGGCGGTGGAGAATGCCTGCTTCGAACGCTGGCGGGCGTTTGCGCAGTCGCTTGATGTCATGGGCGCTTCACCCTTACCGCTGCACGGCGACATCCATCACGGCAACGTGCTGTGGGATTCTGAGATTGAGGCTTGGGTGTTGATCGACCCCAAGGGCCTTCTCGGGCACCCGGCTTACGACTTTGCCAATTTGTTTTTCAATCCCATGGACCAGCCTGACCGCGTGGGTCAACCCGGTCGGATGGAGCGGCTTGTTGCCTTGATCGAAGCTCAAGGGGCGGGGCTGGTTAGCCGGCAAGAAGTTCTGGATTTCGCCTATCTTTACGGCGGAATGTCGCTGCTTTGGGGGTGGCATGAAACTTGGGCGCCCCAACGCCTGCGCCAGTTTCGGCAGGTGGAAGCCCTGCGCCAGAGCGGCTAAAGCAGCAGCATCTTTACCGCTGTGGCGCGTCCACGCCATGAAACAGCAGTACCGAGCGGCGCGGCAGGCAGGTGTTTGAACCCGCCTCAACCGACCCGAGCGCAAGGGTCCAGTGTTCGCCCTCCGGCAGGCTAAAGGCCAAATCCTGCTCGCCGGTGTTGAGGGCCACGGCGGCGGATGGGCCTTGGCTGGCGGTGAGCGATGGCAGTTGCACGACCAGAGCCTCCAAGCCCTCATCCTGCCAGTCCGCCACGGTCATTTCCACGCCATCCGGCCGCCACCAGCTGACGTGCTCACGCCTGTGCAGATGCCGCGCCTCACGCAGCACCGGCAGGCGGCGGACCAGCTCTAAGGCCTGTCGGACAAAGGCCGTCAGGTCTTGCCCCTCCACGGAGTCAGTGGCGCGCCAATCCAACCACGACAGCGGCGTATCCTGACAATAGGCGTTGTTGTTGCCGTGCTGACTGTGCCCGCGCTCGTCGCCCATGGACAGCATCGGCACCCCTTGGGAAAGCAGCAGCGTCAGCAGCAGTGCCCGGGCGGTGCGGTTGCGTTCGGCCAAGGTTTCTGGGTCTGTGGTTGGGCCTTCCGCGCCATGGTTCCACGACAGGTTATGATTGTGCCCATCGCGGTTCTGCTCGCCGTTGGCCCAGTTATGCTTTTGGTCAAAGCTTGTGAGGTCGGCGAGGGTGAAGCCGTCGTGTGCGGTCAGGAAGTTGATCGACTGCAAAGGCTGCTCAAAGGTACGCGCCGAACCGAGCAGCTGGTCGGCGAAAGCCTGCAACCCGCCGCGCCGATGCGCAGGATGCCAAAGCGCCCGTGCGCCATCACGAAACCGGTCGTTCCATTCTGTCCAGCGCCCCCCAAACCGCCCCAACTGATAGCCGGCCTCCCCCATATCCCAGGGTTCAGCGATAAGCTTGGCTCTGCCCAGGCGCGGGTCGCGGTCGATTAAGCCGGTCAGGCTCAGGGCCGGGTCCTGCATCATGCGTCCGCTCTCATCCCGGGCCAGTGTGGAGGCCAGATCAAAGCGGAATCCGTCCATGCCCAGAACGTCGTGCCAGTAAGCCAGCGCATCCAAGACCAGCCGCTGCACCACCGGATGCCCGCTGTTAAGGGCGTTTCCAGTGCCGGTGGGGTTCTGGTAGCGGGCTGGGTTGCTGGGGTCCAGATGGTAATAGGAGGCATTGTCGATACCGCGAAAACTCAGCGTCGGCCCCAGATGATCACTCTCCGCCGTGTGGTTGAATACCACGTCCAGCAGCACCTCCAGTCCAGCCGAATGAAAGCCCGCCACCATGGTTTGAACGGCGGTGATTGGATCGTCACCGGTTTGGTTATAGCGTTCAGTGGGAACAAAGAAGTGCAGCGGGTTATAGCCCCAGTGGTTGGTTAGCCCCAGCGGCGCTAAATGGCGCTCATCGGCAAAGGCCGCCAGCGGTAAGAACTCCACCGCTGTGACGCCCAGATCGGCCAGATAAGCCACCAGCACGCTGTCTCCGTGATAGGCCTGATAGGTGCCTTGCCGGGACGGGTTCAGGGCTGGGTGAGCCTTGGAAAACCCTTTGAGATGGGCCTCATAAATGACCGTGTCCCGCCAACGGGTCAGTGGTCTTTGCCAGCGGGGAGCGGCGGTCGCGGCGGCGCTGGGGTCGAACCATGCTTTAGGGACAAAGGGCGCGCTGTCGAGCGTCGAAAAGCCTTCGCCAGTGTCAAAATTGGTAAAGCCGTAGAGCGCTGGATCGCTAATCAGCTCACCGCGCAAGGACCGGGCGTAGGGGTCGGCGAGCAGCTTGTGTTTGTTGAAGCGATGGCCTGCTGCGGGGTCGTAGGGGCCATCAACCCGAAAGCCGTAGGCAAAGCCAGACCGAAGGCGATCATCCCACGACCAACTCCCGCACCACCATCCCGCTGTTTCGCGATGCAGGGGAAAGCGGTGGGTTTCGGTGCTTAGGTCGTCCCCGTCAAACACACACAGCCAGACCGTTTGCGCGTGGGCGGAGAACAAACGCGCGGTAAACCCGTGTTCCGAAGCCGACAGGCCCGGCGGTATCAGGGGAGGGGTCGGTTCAGGCTGGTTCAAAACGGCGACCAACTCACAGCAAGCTACGGTACAGCGCCGCATACCCCGCCGCTGAAGCGTGCCAGCCCACGTCCGCGCTCATCCCGTTTTCTATGACCTGTGCGATGGCTTCAGGGTCATGGTTGTAGAGCGCCAGCGCACGGTTGAGGGCCGTTCCAAGGCCCTCGGGATCGACGGACCGCAGGATAATCCCGGTCCCGACCTCGGCACGCAGCGCCGCCGGGTTGGCGTCGATCACGGTATCGACCAGCCCGCCCAATGGGGAGACAATCGGAACAGCGCCGTAACGCTGGGCGCTGAGTTGGGTCAGGCCGCAGGGCTCAAACCGCGAAGGCACCAGCAAGAAGTCAGCGGCGGCATGGATCAGGTGACTGAGCGCTTCACTATAGCCTTCAGTAAAGGCCACTTGGGTTGGATGCTGGCGCGCTTTTGCGGCCAAACTCGCAGCCAGCCCCGGATCACCGCTTCCCAGAATCACCACTTGCGCGCCTCTGAAAACCAGCCCGTCAATCTGCGCGGCTATCAGGTCGATGCCTTTTTGATCCGACAGCCGTGATACCAGGCCAAACAGGGGTTTTTCGGCGCTGGTTTCGAGGCTGAATTGGCTTTGCAGCGCCGCCTTGGCAGCGGCTTTTCCCTTCGCAGCGGTGCGGGAGGTGTAAGTGAGGGGCAGGGCAGGATCGGTTTCCGGGTCCCAGACCGCTGTATCCAGTCCATTGACCAGTCCAACCAGATCGGCACCCCGTCCCGCGAGCAACTCGTTGAGGCCAAAGCCCTGAGCCGGGCCGCAGATTTCGGCGGCATAGGTCTCGCTGACCGCGGTGACTTTCGTCGCGCGCAGCACCGCGGATTTGAGCAAGGAGACATCGCCGTAGAATTCAAACCAGTCCCGGTCAAAATAGCTGGCAGGCAAGCCAACATCCTGAAAACACTCACCACCAAACCGTCCTTGAAAAGCGAGATTGTGGATGGTGAAAACAGTGGGCAGAGGGCGCCCCTTGAGGATGTGATGCAAATGCCCAACCACCGCTGCTGCCTGCCAGTCGTGGGCATGAACGATGTCAAAAGCAGACAGATCCCTGTACAGCCCGGCGGCAACTTCTGCGGCGCGCTGGGCAAAAGTGCTGAAGCGGCTGAGATTGTCGGGGTGATCGAAGCCGTTCTCGTCGATGTAAGGACCGCCCGCGCGGTCAAATGCGGCGGGCACGTTCGCCGCCAGTACCAGTCCAGACCCGCCTGCATCGCCCTGGGCCAGGGTAATCAGGTCGCCTTGGTGCTTTGATGCCGCTTTGGTTTTGGGCAGAACCGCGCGATAGCCGGGGATGATCGTTGTGACCTCAACCCCGTGCTGGCGCAGTGCGGCAGGCAAAGCGCCGACGACATCGGCCAATCCGCCGGTTTTGACAAAAGGATACATTTCCGAAGCAACCGAAAGCACGCGCAGTGGGGTTTTGCTGGTTTCGCGCTTTGCCATGGGGTTAGAGCTTCGCAATCATTTCTTTGGTGATCAGCGTAATGCCTCGATCGGTCCGACGGAAGCGTTCAGCATCCAGAGCCGCATCTTCACCAACCACCAAATTCGGCGGTATCCGCACTTCCTTCTCCACAATCGCACGATGCAGGCGCGCGCCGCGGCCGATATCAGCACCGGGGAAAACGATGCAGTCGCGCATGTGGGTGAAGGAGTTGACCTTGACGTTGGCGAACAGCATCGAGTGTTCGACCAATCCACCCGAAACAATAGTGCCGCCCGCAACCAAGGAGCCAACGGCGCGGCCCGTCCGGCCTTCTTCGGCGTGGACGAACTTGGCGGGTGCGTTGAGTTCGGCGTAAGTCCAAATCGGCCAAGAGCGGTCGTAGATATCCAGCGCAGGGGACAGCGTACACAGGTCAATGTTGGCTTCCCAAAAGCTGTCCAGCGTACCGACGTCGCGCCAATACGCTTCCTTTTCGCCTTCAGCACGGACACAGCTTTCGTTGAACCAGTGCGAGTAGGCGCCGCCTTGCTTGACCAGTTCGGGGATGATGTCGGTGCCAAAATCGTGGGTTGAGCCGTCTTGGCCGGCGTCTGTGCGTAACAAGTCGCAGATAAAATCGTAGTTAAAGACATAGATCCCCATCGACGCCAGCGCCCGGTCAGGCTTGCCTTCCATCGCTGCGGGCTTGGCGGGTTTTTCGGCGAAAGCGGTGATCCGGTTGGACTTGTCCACGGTCATCACGCCAAAGGCCGAGGCTTGCTCGATAGGAACATCAATGCAGCCCACGGTGACTTGCGCGCCGGACTCAACGTGCTGGCGCAGCATGATGCCGTAGTCCATCTTGTAGATATGGTCGCCAGCAAGCACGAGCAGGTATTTGGGCCGGTAGCCGTCAATAATGTCGAGGTTTTGCAGGACCGCGTCGGCGGTGCCTTTGTACCAAGCGTCATCGACACGCTGGGAGGCGGGGAGGATGTCGAAATATTCGTTTCGCTCAGCGCGTGCAAAGTTCCAACCGCGCTGGCAGTGACGGATCAGGGAGTGCGCCTTGTACTGCGTCGCCAGCCCCATTTTTCGTATGCCGCTGTTCCATACGTTGGAGAGCACAAAGTCGATAATCCGGTTCTTTGCGCCAAAATGAACCGCTGGCTTGGCGCGTTCATTGGTGAGCTCCTTGAGACGACTGCCACGCCCCCCGGCGAGCACCATGGCGTATGTCGCTCTGGTGAGTTCTGGAATGGTAATCCGATCTGCTGATGACGGCATGGCCTTATCTCCCCCGTTCTCGTGTTTGGTCCGCGGCTCAGGGCTCCAGACTTAAAAATATTGTTGCCAGCGGTGGTAAGGCCAAGGCGACGGATTGCGCCATACCGTGCCAGTCCTCGGCCTGAGTCGCTACGACCACCCCCTCGGACACGCCTGAACCGCCAAAAAGGGTGCTGTCAGTGTTGATCACACAGCGCCAGCGCCCCGCGCGCGGCAGGCCCAGACGGTAGTTCTCCAGAGGGGTGGGCGTGAAATTGCTGATGACGGCAACCGGCGCTGTGCCTGCGCTGTCCCAGCGAATAAAGGCGACCACCGACTGCTTCGCGTCGCTGCCGTCGATCCACTGCATGCCGCCGGGCTGGCAGTCTTGTTCATGCAGAGCAGGCTCATCGCGGTGCAAGCGGTTGAGCGCACGGACCAGATCGCTGACTTGCCGGTTGGGTTCCAGCGCCGCTTCGTCCCAGGCCAACTCGCCCTCGTGGTTCCACTCAGCGGCCTGAGCAAACTCGCCACCCATAAACAGCAGCTTCTTCCCCGGATGCCCCCACATGAACCCAAAATAGGCGCGCAGATTGGCGAAGCGTTGCCAGTCGTCGCCGGGCATGCGGCCAAGCAGGGAACCCTTGCCATGAACCACTTCGTCGTGGCTGAGCGGCAGGATGAAGTTCTCGTCAAAGGCGTAGTCAAAGCTGAACGTGATTTCGCGATGATGATATTGCCGGTGGACCGGATCTCGCGCCATGTAGTCCAGCGTATCGTTCATCCACCCCATGCTCCACTTGTAGCCAAAGCCCAAGCCCCCCTGATCCACAGGGCGGGAGACACCCGGCCATGCCGTCGACTCTTCAGCAATAACGGCAGCATGGGGATAGCGCCGGTAGAGGTTCGCGTTGAGACGGCGCAGGAACGCGATGGTTTCCAGATTCTCGTTGCCGCCGTGGATGTTTGGCACCCACTGACCGGCCTGCCGGCTGTAGTCGAGATAGAGCATGGAAGCGACGGCATCGACCCGTAGGCCGTCCATGCCGATCTTTTCCAGCCAAAAAGCAGCGTTGGCTTCGAGATAGTTGACCACTTCCCAACGCCCGTAGTCATAGACCAGCGTGCCCCAATCAGGGTGTTCGCCCTTTTTCGGGTCCGCGTATTCATAGAGCGCGCCACCATCAAAACGCGCCAGACCGTGGGCGTCTTTGGGGAAGTGGCCCGGAACCCAGTCCATGATCACCCCAACCCCGCGCTCATGCGCCCGTCGCACCAGATGCGCCAGCCCACCCGCGTTGCCAAACCGGCTGGTCACGCAAAACAGGCCAACCGGCTGATAGCCCCACGAGCCGTCGAAAGGAAATTCGTGCAGCGGCATGACCTCGATATGGGTAAAGCCCAGATCGACGACGTAATCGATCAGGTCCTCGGCCAGATCATCGTAGGAATAGAACCGCCAGCCGTCGTGCTTGCGCCACGACCCCAAGTGGACTTCATAAATCGACATGGGCTGATCATAGGCCATCCGGCGACTGTAATCGGGCTGGGGCAGGTCGCGGACAACGGCG
>PAFB01000042.1 GCA_002700865.1 Rhodospirillaceae bacterium | reverse complement strand
TCTTGCCCGAGGCGGCTTCTCCCATCGGTCAAGCGCTGAAGACGTGCACGAAGCCGAGCAGCGCCAAAGCCTGCATGAAAGCGGCTTTGACCGTCTGGGTTCGGCCCCGCACGGCGTCGATCAGCAACAACCGGAAGCAACCAGCACAGGACGGGGACTCAATACCAGCGCCCAGCGTCCTGCGCTCACCAGCATCTCAGCCACGCCCATGGACGGCCCTGAAATGGACCTCGATGAGTCTGAGATGAATATCCCGGCGTTTCTGCGCCGTCAGATGAATTAGGGATCCACCCATCACCTAATTCATATTTCCACCGACTTACCACCAACATTCTCCATGGGGCGGGGTGCTAGAGCACTTCCGCCCTTTCTTTTTTTGGGCAGGTATCGCAAACGAGTTGATACTCAATGGAACGGAAGAGTCTGTGACCTACCAGAAAACCCTCGCGCGCCCAGTCCGCCTGGCCGGCCAAACCTTGCACGCGGGTGTTCCCGTATCCTGTATCCTTTCTCCCGCTCCGGTTGGTCACGGTCTGGTGTTCAGACGGCTGGATGCTCTGGCTGAAGTGGCGGACGTTCCGGTCTGTCCGGAAACCATTGTCATCGCCCCCCTGTGCTCGCGGATTGCCAACGAAGGCGGGACCAGCATTTCGACGCTGGAGCATCTAATGGCGGCGTTCCGGGTGTTCGGCGTCACGAACGCGCTGATCACCTTGGATGGGCCGGAAGTGCCGATTTTGGATGGGTCCAGCCAGCCTTGGGTGCGCGCGTTGCAGGAGGCAACGATCATTGAACAAGAGCTGCCCGCTCAGGTCATCAAGCTCACTCGGCAAATCAGCGTCAGTCACGAGGATAGTCACGCTACCCTGATCCCACTGACGGCAGAAGAAGACCAGGAAACCTTCTCAGCCGCGATCGATTTCGATGTCCCCAGCATTGGCGTCCAGTCCTTTACCACCACACCGACGCTGGAGGCGTTTGAGCGCGACGTTGCGGCTTCCAGGAGCTTTGTCGTCACCAGTCAGTTGCCGGACTTGCAGGCCAAGGGCCTGATCCGGGGCGGTTCGCTGACCAACGCTGTTGTTTTTGATGCCAACGGGGTTCGCAACCCGGAAGGCCTGCGCTTTGCCGATGAGCCCGTGCGCCACAAAATCCTCGATGCGATTGGCGACATGTACCTCGGCGGGGTGGAAATCATGGCCCACTATCGGGGCAACAAAGCGGGGCACGCCCTTCATGCGGCTTTGCTCCGGTGTCTGTTTGCGGACGGCGCGGCCTGGCATTGGGCGGATGAGGACCTAGACACCAAAGTTGTGGCATTCCGGGCGTCTCAGCGTTAAAAAGACTGCCGAATTATGCGTACTGAGGTCGGGTGTCCTGACTAACGAAACAAGGATGGTTTCTGAACCGTGCGAGCCTTTCTGCCTTTGCTGACCGCCCTCGGGGCCGCTGTGCTGCTGACCGCGTGCGAAGACCGCGAGGACAGGATCGAGCGCTTGCAGATCGACGCCAACACCATCGAGGAGCTCTCGGTCGAAGCCCAGCGCTCCGCCAACGACGGACGGATGGCCGAGGCGGCGCGTTTGCTCGACGAAATCGACCGACAATTCCCCACTTCCCCTGAAGCGCCACGCGCACTGGTTCTGGCTGGACGCTACTATTTTGAGGCGCAGGAATACGAACTGGCCACGGCGATTCTGTCCCGCTACATCCGGGATCACGGTGGGCACCCGGATATCGCCTACGCCCACTACCTGCGCGGCGTATCCTCGTACCGTTCGGTTTCGGACGTGGACAAGGACGAAGGCGACACGGAGAAAGCCGCAGCTCACCTTCGCGCGGTGATCAAAAAATTTGCAGGCACCGACTACGCCTTGGACGCCAGCGTAAAGCTAAACGCCATCAAGAATCAGCGTGCTGCCAAAGAGCTTGTTACTGGAAAATTCTATCACCACCGTCGTGAGTACATGGCGGCACTGAACCGCTACCAGAACGTTGTTGAGGACTATGAGGACTCAACTTACGTCGAAGAAGCCCTGTACAGGATCATCGAGGTTTACCGGTCGCTCGGCCTTAACGGTGAGGCAAAAAATACCGCCGTCCTGCTCGGGCACAACTTCCCAGACAGCCAGTGGTATTATAAGGCTTATGAGATTGTCGAAGGCCCCCTACCCGATCATATCGAAAGAAGCGGTCGGAGTTTTTGGGGCAACTTGAACCCCTTCGGCTAGCATCCTCACCTTCTGCGGGCTGGTGGGGACCCCGTTCGACCCAGTAAGAGGCGCCTGAGTGCTCACCACGTTATCCATTCGCGACTTTGTTCTCATTGAACAGCTGACGCTTGAGCTGGGTCAGGGGCTGACGACGCTGACCGGTGAAACGGGTGCGGGTAAGTCAATTCTGTTGGATGCGTTGGGTGTTTGTATCGGCTTGCGTGCCAGCCCGGATATGGTCCGCACAGATGCGCGCCAAGCCTCGATCACCGCTGTTTTTGACGTTCCTGACCGCCACCCGGTCTTCCATGAATTGCGCGAACTGGGTTTATCGATCGAAGACAACGAACTGGTGCTTCGACGCATCATTCAGGCTGACGGCCGCAGTCGGGCCTTTGTCAATGATGAGCCAACGTCGGCTGGAACGCTCCGCCGCCTTGGGGAGACCATGGTTGAGATTCAGGGCCAGTTTGACTTGCACGGGCTGTTATCACCCAGTCATCATCGAACGGTCCTCGATACCTTTGCGCACAACGACAGCCTGTTGAAGACCACTCAGCGGTGCCACGACGCATGGCAAGCCGCAGAGCAAGAACTGAGCGCCGCCCGCGAAGACCTTGAGCAGGCACAGCGCGAAGAATCGTATCTGCGCCACGCCACCGAAGAACTCGAAGACCTCGCCCCCGAAATCGGCGAGGTTGCCCGGCTGGAAACGCGAAGGGGCCTGCTTGGCAACGTCGCTGGCATTCAGGATGCCATCGGTCAAGCCGCGCAGGCGCTGGTTGGCGACGATAGCGCGGATGAGCGGATTGGTCTGGCCTTCCGCACGCTGGAACGCGCTGCAGAGCGCGGGGGAGAGGCTTTGCAACCGGCTATGGATGCGGTTGACCGCGCCGCGCTGGAGATCAACGAAGCCATCGCTCAAATGGACGCTGTCCAGGTAGCACTGGACGCTGACCCGGATGAGCTGGAACGGGTGGAGAACCGGCTGTTTCGATATCGCGATCTTGCCCGCAAGCACAACGGCGACCCCGACGATCTCGCCATGCTGCTGGAACGGTTTCAGCGCGGGTTGGAGGCCTTGGACGACAGCAGCGCCCACATGGCCAGGCTTGAAGCCGCTGTGACCAAAGCTGCCGCGGCTTATGATCAAGCCGCAGCATCCCTTTCCACCGCGCGCACCAAAGCATCAAAGAAGCTCGATAAGACGGTAATGGGCGAGTTACCTGTTCTCAGGCTCGAACGTGCGCAGTTTGAGACCGCCGTGCGGACTGCCCCGGAAAACCGTACGCCTGCTGGTATTGACACTGTTGAATTCACAGCCGCAACCAACCCCGGCGCCGCCTTTACCGCCATCCAGAAAACCGCGTCTGGCGGCGAACTTTCCCGCTTTCTGCTTGCGCTGAAGGTTGCGCTGGCCAACGATAACCCGCTGCCGACCTTGGTTTTTGACGAGGTTGATGCCGGGGTTGGTGGTGCGACGGCTGAGGCCGTAGGAAAGCGGTTGCAGGCACTGGCTGAGAATGTCCAAGTGCTGGTCATCACTCACAGTCCACAAGTCGCCGCCAAGGGATCAGCGCATCTGCGCGTTGCCAAGTCCGAGGCAAATAAAGCCGGCCAACTGAAGACGACTGTTATCCCGCTCGATGCTGATCAGCGCCGGATGGAGGTGGCGCGCATGCTTGCCGGTGACAAAGTAACGCCGGAGGCAGAAGCGGCTGCGGCTGCGCTGCTGAAAGGAAGCGCCGCGTGAGTTCTGCTGCCTTTACCGTACCCAAAGACCGGTTGATGGCCGAAACGCGTCTGGTCACTCTGCGCGCAAAAATGGTCGAGGCCGAGGCGGCCTATTACCAAAACGACGACCCCATCCTGAGTGATGGCGACTATGACACGTTGCGGGCTGAAGTGATCGCAATCGAAGCGGCTTTTCCCGATCTGGTCACGGACGACAGCCCCACCCAGACCGTCGGTGCGGCACCCTCGGGCGGTTTTGCCAAAGTCACCCATGCTCGGCCCATGCTGTCGCTGTCCAACGCTTTTGAAGACGGTGACGTGGTGGAGTTCTTTGCCAAAGTTCGCCGCTTTTTGAGCCTGTCAGAAAACGCACCCGTTGATCTCACCTGTGAGCCCAAAATCGATGGTCTATCGGCGGCGATTACGTATGAGAAGGGTCAATTTACCCTTGGCGCGACCCGTGGAGACGGGTCAGTGGGGGAGAACATCACGGCCAATCTTGCCGTTATTGGCGACGTGCCTCAGCGCCTCACTGGCGATGACGTGCCAGATATCCTCGAAGTTCGGGGAGAGGTTTACATGGCAAAGGACGACTTCGCCGCCATGAACGCTGCGCTGGAGGCTGAGGGTAAGAAGGTTTTTGCCAACCCACGTAACGCCGCTGCGGGAAGCCTGCGACAGCTCGATCCAAGCATCACCGCCGCCCGCCCCTTGCGCTTTTTTGCCTATTCGTTGGGGCAGGTTTCGGGTGATGTTGGGGACTCACATTGGGCCCTGCTCGACAATCTCAAACGCTGGGGCTTTGTCACCAACCCGCTTAACCGCCTGTGCTCCTCGCCAGAAGACGTTCTGTCGTTTTACCATGATATCGAGACCCGCCGCGCTGATCTGGCTTATGACATTGACGGCGTTGTCTACAAGGTGAACCGGTTTGACTATCAGGGCCGTATGGGACAGGTCAGCCGGTCGCCACGCTGGGCCATTGCGCACAAATTCCCCGCCGAACGGGCCGTTACACTGCTCAACGAAATCACGCTGCAAGTTGGCCGAACCGGCGCGCTGACCCCGGTCGCGAACCTAGAACCGGTGACGGTTGGCGGCGTGGTCGTGTCTCGGGCGACGCTGCATAACGAAGACGAGTTGGACCGCAAGGATATCCGCGCCGGTGATACCGTTGTGATTCAACGCGCGGGCGATGTTATCCCCCAAGTTGTTGAAGTTCTGGTGAACCGTCGGCCACCGGACAGCGCCAAATTTGTCTTCCCTGACACCTGCCCCGTCTGCGGCTCTCCGGCTTCTCGGCCTGAAGGCGAGGCGGTCCGGCGGTGTACTGGCGATTTGGTGTGCTCGGCTCAGGTGGTCGAAAGGCTCAAGCATTTCATCTCCCGCGACGCCCTCGACATCGACGGCTTTGGCGCCAAGAACGTCGAGCAGTTTTACGGCTTTGGCTGGGTGCGTTCACCGGCTGATATCTTTGCTCTGGGACAGCGGGAAGATGAAATCGCCCGGCTGGAGGGCTGGGGACCAGCATCCGCCGCCAAGCTCAAAGCGGCAATCGAGGCCCGTCGAACCATCCCGCTTGACCGCCTGATGTTTGGGTTGGGCATTCGCCAAATCGGCATCGATACAGCGCGTGTGCTTGCCCGTTTCTACGAGACGGCTGACACCCTGTTTGCGCAGTTTGACCGCCTGGTCGACTATGACGAAGCGGCGAATGCTGAGATGCTGGCTATCGATGGAATTGGCCCCTCTGTGGTCAGTGAGGCCCGACGCTTCTTTGCCAACCCTGATAATCGTGCCGCTGTACAAGCCCTGCTGGATCAAGTCACGGTCGAGGCTGTGCAAGCACCTACCGTTGACGCTGACTCGCTTCTGGCGGGGAAAACTGTGGTGTTTACCGGTACGCTGACGCAAATGTCGCGCGCGGAGGCTAAAGCCCGTGCAGAAGCCCTGGGGGCCAAAGTTGCCGGGTCGGTTTCCAAGAAAACCGACCTTGTGGTCATTGGTTTGGACGCAGGTTCAAAAGCCAAAAAAGCTGCAGAGTTGCAACTCGACACCATGGACGAAGACCAGTGGGTTGCTTTCCTGAACGGATGATCCCCTTGCGGGCGAAATCAGTGAAAATCGATGGACTTTGACCAATCCTGGCACCGACGATTGAGCTGCCTCGGCGCTGCGGGACGCTGGTTGCGCATCAGCAGAATTGACCACGGACCCCGCCGGATGACATGCGCCTGTATAAATCCGTGAGCCTGAAAGGTTCGGGAAACTCGCTTTTCCTGCTTTCGCAGCAAACCGGCGAGAACCACTAAACCACCCGGTGCCGTGATGGCGGCGATACTGGGGCCGAGATTGATCAAGTGCCCGGACAGGATATTGGCAAAAACCACCGAATAGCGCGCATTCTTGCGGACTTCGCGGTGGCCGATGCCTGCCGCCGGGACGAACCGCGTATAAGCCTTGACCCGATTGAGGCTGGCATTGACGGCGGCAACTTTGACGGCTTGCGGGTCAATGTCGGAGCCTAGCAAGGGCTGCTTTGTCGCTTTGCACCACGCCAGACCAAGCACCCCCGACCCCGTACCCATATCAAGCACATTCAACCGGCGACGGCCCTTGGTCTTGGCGATTTCTGAAACCATTTCGAGGCAACCATGGGTGGTTTCATGATGGCCGGTGCCAAAGGCGTTCTGCGCGTCAATGATCAGCTCGTAGGCACCGCCGGGGACAGGTGCGGGATCGTGGCTGCCACGCAGAAAGAAACGGCCTGCGTGAATGGCGGTCAATGACGACTGGCTCTCTGCCACCCAGTCAAGATCGGGCAGTGTTTCGATGACAAACGGCGTATGGCTCAACCCGGTGAGCTGATCGCCAAGGTCAATCAGCGGCTGAATATCCTCAGCGTCGGGGCGCAAGTCCAAATAGGCCAGCACCTCCAAATCATCGCTGTTGCGTAAATCCACACCCGTATCAATCAAGGGCGCGCGGCGTCCTACCACAGCGCCGGGCAAGCCACTGAGCAACGCTTCATAGGTTTCAGCATGGTCGCGCGGCACGGCCACGGACACAAGGTAGGTTACGGCCATAAGGCAGGCTCCGGACTAGCTGGCTTGGGCGGCATCGACAACGAAGGATGCGATAACACGTTTTTCGCCCGTTGCATCGAAAGCGATGACAAGTTTTTCGCCCTCAACCGCCGAAATGATGCCGTAGCCAAACTTGCGGTGGAACACGCGCTGGCCCGTGACAAACCCATGGTCCGCCTCTCGGCTGGCAAATCCTACGGGGTCGAAAGTGCCGTCAATCACAGGTGGATTGCCACGCTTCACGGTTTCCAGATTGGCCTTGAGCCGGTTCATGCCCGGACTGTCCTGCCCCCTGAATTGCCGCTTGTCTGCCCATTCCAAAGGCGGCAGTGCGCCAAGGTCGCGTGCGCCACTGGCCCCTCCGCCATAGAGCGATCCCAGCCCGCCGACACCAGCCGATCCAGCAAACACGCTGGCCCCGGAAATATCATCGGTGTCGAGCAAATCTTCGGGCAGTTCCTCAACAAATCGCGAGGGGCGGGAGTAGTTCCACTGGCCGTTCAGAAACCGGCTGCCAACGTACATGATGTAAAGCTCTTGGCGCGCCCTGGTGATGCCGACATAGGCAAGGCGGCGTTCCTCTTCGAGCCCTTTGTCCCCGCTCTCGGTCATGGCCCGCATATTGGGAAAAGCGCCGTCTTCCCAACCTGGCAAGAACACCACCGGGAACTCCATACCCTTTGCTGCGTGCAGCGTCATCAGTGACAGCTCATCACCGCCGGAAGCTGCGTTGGTGTCCAGCACAAGCGAGATGTGTTCGAGGAACCCTGCGAGGTTTTCGAAATTACTCATGGAGCCGACCAGTTCGTCCAGGTTCTCCAGCCGTCCCCGCGCATCAGGGGTTTTCTCGTTGCGCCACATATCGCGGTAGCCGCTGTCTTCGAGCACCTGCTCCGCCAATTCAGTGTGCGGCATGGTGTTCATCAACTCGCGCCACTGCCCAATCATCTGCTGAAACCCCACCAGCTTTTTTCGCGCAGCGGCAGGGAGTTCGTCGGTGTCGATCATGACTTCGATGGCGCGCATGGCGCTGATCCGGCTCAGACGGGCAAAGCTGAGGACCTTGGCCACCGTTGTCAGTCCGATCCCGCGTTTGGGCACGTTGATAATCCGCTCAAAAGCCAGATCATCGTCCGGTTGCCTGATCAGGCGCAGATAAGCGATGGCGTCGCGGATCTCCTTGCGCTCGTAGAACCGTGGCCCACCAAACACCTTGTAGGGCAAACCAACATCGATCATCCGCTCTTCAATGGCGCGCATCATCGAAGACGAACGCACCAGGATCGCAAAGTCGCGATAGTCGCGCCCTTGCCGATGCAGGCTTTCGATCTCATCGGTGATAAAGCGCGCTTCCTCATTGCCGTCAGGCAGGCCGCGCACATGGATTGTGGAACCGGGTGCATCGTCGGTGAACAGCGTTTTGCCCAGCCGCTCACTGTTATTGGCTATCAGCGCGGAGGCCGCTGCCAGAATATTGCCGGTCGAGCGGTAATTCTGCTCAAGACGGATGGTCTTGGCGCTCTCATAGTCTGTTTCGAACCGCAGAATGTTACCAACTTCCGCGCCGCGCCAGCCATAAATCGACTGATCATCGTCACCCACGCAGGCGATGTTTTGATACTTCGCCGCCAGCAGGCGCAGCCACAGGTACTGGGCAACGTTGGTGTCCTGATACTCATCCACAAGGATGAAACGAAAACGGTGCTGATAGGTTTCGAGGATCGCAGAATTGGTGCGGAAAATCGTGAGGTTGTGCAGGAGCAAGTCGCCAAAATCAGCCGCGTTCAGCTCCAACAAACGGCTTTGATAGGCATCATAAATCCGGCCAAGCTGGCCCTCGCACAGACCGTTGGGGATATCATCGAGCGGCACTTTCTCCGGCACCCAGCCCCTGTCCTTCCAACGACTGATGGCGTTAGAGACGGCCCGCGGGCTATGCGCTTTGGGGTCGAGGTTGTGATCGATCAGCAGCGCCTTGATCAGACGCAGCTGGTCGTCATCGTCCAGAATGGTGAAATTCTGATTAAAGCTGTCAGCGCCAAGCGCGCTCGCATGGATGCGCAGAATGCGGGCGGCAAGGCTGTGAAATGTCCCCAGCCACCACCCGGTTGTCGGTTGCCCAATCAAACCCTCAACCCGCTCCCGCATTTCCCCGGCGGCTTTGTTGGTAAAGGTGACGGCAAGCACTTCCTGCGGGTGCGCTGTTCCGGTCATGAGCAAATGCGCAATCCGCGTGGTCAGGGCGCGCGTCTTCCCGGTACCAGCCCCGGCGAGCACCAGTACCGGTCCCTCAAGCGTTTCGACGGCTTCGCGTTGGGGCGGGTTGAGGCCTTGCATATAGGCCGGTCCACTGCCAACAGGGCGCTTCTCCTCTGGCGCAAGCACCCCGTCTCCGTCTACGGTAAACATATCCTGTGTCATGGGACGAATGTAGAACATTGTTGGTCGGGTCGCTATCGAGATTACGCGCTCAAATGGCGTCCGGACGAGCATCTGATGGGGAAAACCAGTCTGTGAAGAACGCCAGCATCGAAGACCGCACCCTTAAAGGCGATTTTCAGGGAACTTCATATAACCTACGCGTGTTTCGCTTCGGTTCAGGCAAGGCGGGGGCGCCGAAGGCCTATATGCATGCTGCACTGCATGCCGACGAAACCCCGGGCATGCTGATCCTTCACCACATGCTGCCCAAGCTGCAGGCAGCGGCTGAAGCCGGGCTCATCGACGGTGAGATCGTTGTTCTGCCGCAGGCAAATCCGCTGGGTGGTGCGCAAGTGCTGTTCCAGGATACCCATATTGGCCGCTTCGACCTCGCAACGGGTCAGAACCACAATCGCGGCTGGGAACTGCTGCCAGCGGAGGTGGTTGCTGAAATTGAGACGGTCTTAAGCCAGGACGAGGCCGCAAATGTCGCCCATATTCGCCGGATTGTCGGGGCCGCAGTCGCTGCGCGCGAACCGAATACGGCGCTGGAACGGTTCCGGAAGGAAATCCTGCTGCTGTCCCACGACGCTGACATCGTTTTTGACATTCACTGCGATGACGAAAGCGGCCGACATCTTTTTATCATTCCAGAGCAGTGGCCAGACTGGGAAGACATCGCACGCGCCAGCCGGTCTCAGGTGGCTCTGACCGCTGCCGATAGTGGCGGGGGATCCTATGACGAGTGCCTGTCCACGGTTTGGACGCGCCTACAAGCCCGCTTTCCCAACCATCCCATCCCGCTGGCCTGCCCGGCAGCGACCTTTGAATACGCGGGGCGCAGTGATGTCGAGGACGACGTTGCCGCTGAAGACGCCCAGCACCTGTTCAGCGTGCTGTGCTCACGCGGCTTCATCAATATGGAACCGACACCGCTGCCAGATATCAAGGTCGAGGGCTTGCCGCTGGAGGCGACGGATATGCTGCGCGTGAACACGCCGGGGATTTTGACCTACCGGGTTGCTGTTGGAGACGAAGTGACCAAGGGCCAGCACGTGGCTGATATCATCGATCCGACCGAGCTCGACCCCGCCAAAGCCCGCACGCCCATTCACGCCACGACGGATGGCTTCATCCTATCCCGTCGAACACGAAAGCTGATGTTCCCGGGCGAAAGCATCATGAAGATTGTTGGTCGAGAGATTCTGGACAGCCGGGAAGGCGGCTACTTGCTCGAGGACTAGGCTACCGGTCGCTCACTCCGATTTCTCCCGGCTCCACTCCGCGCTCGCGGGCAAATCATCCTGCCCCTCTGCTACCAGCATGGCGCGGTGATAGGCATAGGATACGTCGAAATCATGGATCAGCCCGATCAGTGTGTTTGACCCCTCATCCCGAACCACAGGCACATGAGCCTCGCCCTTTTCAACAAGGCGCTTCATGGCGGTGGTGAGGTCGCAGGTCGCCGTCACACTCAGCGCGTCCATGGCGACATCGGCTGCGACGTTGTTGGGATCGCTTAGGGCTGTGCGCGAGGTCTCCAGCGTAATGAACCCTTCGAGCCGACCTGTTTCCGAGACCACAAACACCCGGCCCCAACGGCTGGCAATTAGTCTTTCCAGCGCTTCGGGTGCAGGCGTGGAGGGCGATACGGTATCGACGTCGGTATCAAGGATTTCGGACACCTGTGTATTCTGGAGCAAAGAGACGTCCTTGCCGTCGCGAATATCCAGACCCAACATTTGCAACTGCCGGGTAAAGAACGAATGCCCCGTCATGGCGCGCGCCAGTCCGACAGCGATGACCACGGCGACCATGGAGCCCACTGCCATGGGATAGGAACCGGTGAGCTCGAAAACCATCAAGACCGTTGATATCGGCGCGCCAAGGACTGCGGCGGCGGTAGCGCCCATGCCGACAATGGCATAGGCGGCGGGGTCAGAGGTGGCCCAGGGTGCAAGGGCGACGATTTGCCCGAAACTGGCACCCAGTGCTGCGCCAATCAGGAGCGATGGCGAAAACACGCCGCCGCCAAATCCCAGCCCCTGACAGGCCGCTGCACAGACAATCTTGCCCACCAACACGGCGAGCAGCAGCATGAAACCATATTGCCCCGCCAGCGTCAGTTGCGTGGCTTCATAGCCGATGCCGAGGACTTGCGGCAGTTGGATCGCCACCAGTCCAACAATCAGCCCTGCAACCGCTGGCCGCGACCACCAGGGCAGGCTGAGCCGGTCAGCCACGCGGACGATGCGGAAGGTCAGGACAATGAACAACACCGCCACCAAACCACTAGCCCCGCCCAACAGGCCAAACAGTGGGAAATCAGCGGCGCCGGCCATTACGATTTCAGGCATGATAAAGGCCGGATCGTCGCCACGGATGGCCCGTCCCACCAGCGTTGCAGTCAGGGCCGCAAGAACGCAGGGCGCAAATAGCGAAAAGGCGTAGTGGCCAACGACCACTTCCAGCGCGAAAAACACACCAGCCAAGGGCGCATTGAAAGATGCAGCCACCGCAGCAGATACCCCGCAGGCCAGCAGAGTACGGCGAATGCGTGGATCAAGCCCCAGCGCCCGCGCGCCCCAGGCTCCAATCGTAGCACCCCAGTGCACCATTGGCCCCTCACGCCCCACTGAGGCACCAAATCCGAGCGAAATGGCATTGAGGGACGCGGCTTTGATGCCATCCCGAAAGCTCATCCGTCCCCGTCGCAGGGCTGAGGCCGCGATAACATTGGCGACACCCGGCGGACGCGGCAGCGTCGGGTAGAGAACCGTCATCAGTCCCCCGACAATCAAGCCGCCAGCCAGTGGTCCCGCCAAGCGTCGCCACCAGGGTTGCTCGACCAGTCCGGAAATCAGCAGTTCTTCACGGGTTCCCAGCGCCAGCCACTGGACCCACGAAATCGCTTCCAGAAACACGACAGCGGCCAGCCCAACCAAGGCTCCCACGACCAGCGCCAGCGACGCTGCGACCAGCAGCCCCCTTTGGCGAAAAGCCAACTGTGGTGACCCTGCTGTTCGGGGGGAGAGCTCAGGCATTTGATGGAGAGGCCTTCACAAAGAGGGTTGAGACTTGGCTCTAGGGGCGGACCAGTGATTTACCCGGTGGCAGACCGATTGAGCGGCTCACCCAAGCGGGCGCCTCCCAATCCTTTTGGACTTCCCAAACGGCGTTAAGGGCCTCGAGCACTTCATCACGGAAGGGCGCAGAGCGGCGGGTTTCCAGCGACACGGAAAGCGACATCCATTCCATCGTTGCGGAAACGAACTCGCTGCCATCCGCGTTGATGCCGTACATGGTCTGGACCAAGTGCATCCGCTTGCTGTCAAAATCGTAAAGGTGATTGTGCAGGCGGTAGGCTTGGCCTTCCATTAACTCACCCAAGTACTGGATATGGCCTTCCAGCGTCATGGTGGTCATTTGGGTTCGCTTGCGTGCGGCTTCGTCGAAATCCAACGTGTCGACAAAGAAATCGAGGCCTGAGTCGAAGGCCACGAGATAGTAAGCGACGTTCATGTGGCCGTTGTAGTCGATCCACTCCGGCAGCACTATTCCGCGCTTCTCAAAACCACTCTCAGCGGCTTTCCGGACCGCTTCAGCGTCAAAACCCACGGCGACCTCCTGCAAACATGGATAGGAAGGCCTTATAGACCCTGAATCAGCAGACGCTAGGGGTTAAGCAAAGGATTAGGCCAAGAAGCCAAAATTTCTCGCTCAAAAGGGGGGGGAGAATGACCGCCTCAAACCGGTTTACGCATTGTCACCATTTCCTCGGCGCTGGTGGGGTGAATCCCGACGGTGGCGTCAAAGTCAGCCTTCTTTGCCCCCATTTTGATCGCGACAGCAAAACCCTGCATCATTTCCGCCGAATCCCGCCCGACCATGTGCATACCCAGAACGCGGTCTGAATCCCGGTCAACAATCAGCTTCATGAAACTGCGCGCAGGATTACCGGACAGCGTGTTTTTCATAGGGCGGAAGGACGACTGATAGACATCAATATCCGCATACTGCGCTCGCGCCTCAGCCTCCGTCAGACCGCAAACGGCAATCTCAGGATTGGCGAAAACGGCGGTTGCGACGTTGCTGTGGTCCATGCTGGTTGGCGTGTCCTGAAACACCGTTTTGACGAAGGCCATGGCTTCGTGAAGCGCTACGGGCGTCAGTTGTACACGGTCGGTAACGTCGCCAACGGCATAGATGTTCGGCACCGTTGTTTGCCCAAAGGCATCGATTTTGACCGCACCCTTGCCCGTAAGCTCAATTTGACCATCCAGACACAAATCTGCGGGCGTGTTTGGTGTGCGACCTGTCGCGAACATGGCCTGTTCGACCTGCAGGCTCGCCCCTGACGCCAGTGCGACCGTCAAAACCCCGTCAGCATCGGAGCGCGACAACGATGTAATGGTTTCGCCCATGTGCAGTGTCAGGTTCTTCAGGTGGTCCAGTTGTTCGAGGAAGAAGTGGCGAACATCCTCGTCAAAACCGCGCAAAGGCTGCTGCCCCCGGTAAATCAGATGCGTCTCCGCCCCCAGGCCTGCGAAAATAGAAGCAAACTCAACGGCAATATAACCGCCGCCGTAGACCACGACCTGCTTAGGCAGTGACGGCAGGTGAAACGCTTCGTTGGAGGTGATGGCGTGCTCGCTGCCGGGCATATCCGGCACCGTCGGTCGACCACCGGTGGCGAGCAGGATCTTGTCGGCGGTCACCGTGCGCTCTTCGCCGGTATCCGTGTCCCGGAGCGCGACCGTGTGCGCATCAACCAACCGCGCTCGGGCCTTGAACGTCTCAACACCATTCTTGGTAAGGGTGTTCTGATAGGCTTTTTCGAGGCGGTCAATGTCCTTGTCTTTGGCGGCGATCAGGGTTTCCCAGCTAAACCCTTTGACAGCGATATCGTAGCCATAGCCAGCAAGATCCGCGACGTCCTCGAAACCGTGAGCAGCGTAGGACAGCAGCTTTTTCGGTACGCAGCCGCGAATAACGCAGGTGCCGCCCATGCGATATTCTTCTGCCAATCCGACCCGAAAGCCCAGAGGACCGGTAAAGCGAGCCGCGCGGACCCCGCCCGATCCGCCACCGATAACAAACAAGTCGTAATCGTAAGCCATGACTCACCCTCTCATTCTTTGGAGTGCTACACTTGGTTATTCCAGGTGGGAAATTCCAGCACTGTTTCGTAGGATGAGACAACCAGAAACGGAGGCGCTTTACCGTGTGTGGCCGCTATCACATCACGCGACCCCTTAATGCGGTGGCAGAAATCTTCGACGCCAGCATTCCGGAAGAGATCCGCGAAGCCACTGCAGCAGCGCTACCGCGCTACAACATCGCCCCAACCCAGATGGTGCCCGTTATCCGGCGGGAAGTGGAGGGGTCCCAGCGAGGGCAGCGGATTGTTGATTTTGCGCATTGGGGTCTGGTGCCGTCTTGGGCCAAAGATCGGTCCATGGCGGCGCGAATGATCAATGCGCGCAGCGAAACGGTGGCCGAAAAGCCCTCATTCCGGGGTGCGTTCCGACATCGCCGATGCCTGATCCCTACCTGCGGCTTTTATGAATGGAAAACTGAAGTGCCAGCAGCGGGCGGTAAAGCGGTCAAGCAGCCTTATCGGGTTTATTTCGAAGGTGGGCGGATGATGGTAATGGCGGGTTTGTTTGAAGTCTGGCAGGCCGCAGACGGGTCAGCGCTCGGATCCTGTTCCATGCTGACCACCGCCGCCAGCGACACCATGCGCCAACTCCACCCGCGTATGCCCGTGATTCTGGACAGCGAAGACGAATGGGACGCTTGGCTGGCCCCGCAGGCCGAACCGGAATTGCTGCTGTCCCTGTGCACCGCTCACCAAAGCGCCGACTTCGCTTTTCACCCCGTTGATCGTGCTGTCGGCGCGGTTCGGAACGAAGGCGCGCACCTGTTGCAGTCAATTGATCCCAATTCTGCACCGGAATTGCACGCAGAGGTCGCCAAACCGACTCAGGGTGATTTATTCTGAAATCCATCCTTTATTCTGCCTGTTTGCCCGCCTAAGACCTTAGAACAGCGTTTCAACAGATTGTTTCGACCATGCCGTTTTCACATCCGCTCAACGTCGTGATTCTTGCCGCTGGCAAGGGAACCCGCATGAAGTCGGCGACCCCCAAAGTCTTTCACAGCGCCGCAGGCCGAAGTCTCCTGGGCTGGGTGTTGGCAGCCGTCGATGGTCTGAAACCGGAGCGGCTTGCCGTCATTGTCGGTCCTGAAGCCGAAACAGTGAGCGCCGCGGAACTCGACGAGCGCTCCACCGACTTTAGCATCGCCGTCCAGCACGAGCGCAAAGGGACCGGCCACGCAACCATGCAGGCCACTGAAGCGCTGTCCGGAGCGACTGGTTACACGCTTGTCCTCTACGCCGACACCCCGCTGGTCACGACAGAAGCCCTCCGGGCGTTTATTCAGGACACCATGGACGACAAGGCCGACGTTGCCATGACCGTCTTTGAGACTGCTGAACCCGGACGCTACGGTCGGGTTATTCTCGATGCTCAAGGCCGGCCTCTTGAGATTGTCGAGGCCAAGGACGCAACCCCAGAGCAACTGTCACAAACCCTCTGCAACGGTGGGCTGATGCTTGCGCGGAATGAGGTGCTGTTCGATTTGCTGGGGCAGACCAACGACCAGAATGCTGCTGGCGAGTTCTACATCACCGATATTGTTGCACTGGCCCGAAAGGCCAACTTGCGAACGCGGGCCTCGATGTTTGATCAGACCTTGCTCGCTGGCGTTAACAGCCGGGCCGAGCTGGCCGCTGTCGAAGCCGTCTTGCAGCAGCGACTGCGGGCGGCCATGATGGATGGGGGCGTGACCATGGTTGCGCCGGAAACGGTGACGCTGTGCTACGACACAGAGGTCGGCGCGGATACAGTCATTGAGCCCAACGTCTTCTTTGGGCCCGGCGTTCGGGTTGGGGCAGGCTGCCGCTTGCGCGCGGGCTCCTACTTCGAAGGCGCAGAGGTCGGAGCCAGTGTCATCGTCGGCCCGATGGCGCGTTTGCGCGAAGGCACCGTGCTCGACGATGCGGTCAAAGTTGGCAACTTCGTCGAAATCAAAAAGGCGCATCTGGCCGAGGGCGCAAAGGCGCCGCACCTGACTTACGTCGGCGACGCTGACGTGGGCGCGCGGGCCAATCTGGGCGCGGGCACCATTACTTGCAACTATGACGGCGTGAACAAGCACCGAACTGTCATCGGCAAGGGCGCGTTTATCGGGTCGAACTCGGCTCTGGTGGCCCCGGTGGCGATTGGCGACGGCGCGCTGGTTGGTGCAGGATCAACCATCACTGAAGATGTACCCGCCGACGCGATCGTCACCACGCGCGGCACCACGAAAACCAAAACAGCCGCTGCTGAACGCTACCGCGACCGGCTGCGCACCATCAAAGCACGCAAGCAAGCCGCTGAGCGAAAATAGGGAAAGCACTCCATGTGTGGAATCATCGGAATCCTGGGCAGCGAAGGTGTCGCGGATGAGTTGGTTGATGGCTTGAAACGGCTCGAATACCGGGGCTATGACAGCGCCGGTATTGCCACGCTGGTGGATGGGCAGATCGAGCGACGGCGGGCTGAAGGCAAGCTCAAGAACCTCGCCGCCCACGTGCGCGAGACCCCACTCGCTGGGCGCACGGGCATCGGCCACACGCGCTGGGCCACCCATGGCGTCCCCACGGTGGCCAACGCTCACCCCCATTCCGACGGCAAAGTCGCTGTCGTCCATAACGGTATCATTGAGAACTTCGACGCCCTGCGTGAAGAATTGGAGCCTCGGGGGATTGATTGGACGTCAGACACCGATACGGAAACCATTGTCCACCTGATTTCGTCAGCGCTGGATGACGGGTTGGCGCCAGTGGATGCTGTCAAATCGGTCATTGGCCGCCTGCATGGAGCCTTTGCGCTCGCGATCCTGTTCGCCGATCACGACAACCTGATGATCGGGGCTCGAAAAGGGTCGCCTCTGGCTATTGGTTATGGCGAGGGGGAAATGTATCTCGGCTCAGACGCCATCGCTTTGGCCCCGCTGACCAATACCCTGAGCTACATCGAAGACGGCGACTGGTGCGTGCTGACGCGTGATGGTGTGACGGTTTATGATGCCAGCAACCAACCGGTTGAGCGCGCGATTGTCACAAGCCAACTCAGCGGCGCGCTGATCGGCAAGGGCAACTATCACCACTATATGCAGAAAGAAATCCACGAACAGCCGTCGGTGGTTGGCGATACTTTGCACGCCCATTTCAATCCGGTTGAAAAGCGCATTCATTTTGCCGACGTGGATATGGATTTCAAAGCGCTGGAGCGACTGACAATCACTGCTTGCGGCACCGCGTTTTACGCCGGTTTCGTTGCCAAATATTGGATGGAGCAACTGGCGCGAATCCCCGTGGAGTTGGATATTGCCTCTGAGTTCCGCTACCGCGAGGCGCCCATGCCCCGGAATGGCGCAACCATCGTTCTGTCGCAGTCCGGAGAAACCATCGATACGCTCGAAGCCCTGCGCTATTCCAAGCGACAGGGGAACCCTGTGCTCTCCATCGTCAATGTCGGTGAAAGCGCCATCGCACGGGAATCCCAAGTGGTCCTGCAAACGCTCGCTGGACCGGAAATCGGTGTCGCTTCGACCAAGGCTTTCACCACACAGCTCACCGTACTGGCGAGCCTTGCGCTTTGGGCCGGGCGGCAACGGGGCACTATAGACGCAGCGACCGAAGCGACCTTGTCACAGGCACTGGTTCAGGTCCCGGCTTTGATGACGGATGTCCTCAACCATGACGACGCAATCAAGCGCATCGCCGCCAAGGTGGCAGACAGCCGTGACGTGCTCTATCTGGGGCGCGGTTCCATGTTCCCCTTGGCGCTGGAGGGTGCGCTGAAGCTCAAGGAAATCTCTTACATCCACGCGGAAGGCTACGCCGCTGGTGAGATGAAGCACGGCCCCATCGCCCTGATCGACGATGCTGTGCCGGTGGTTGTTTGTGCGCCGTCAGGACCGCTGCTGGAAAAGACAGCCTCGAACGTCGAACAGGTCGCGGCGCGCGGCGGGCGATTGATTCTGATCACTGACCAGATCGGCGCGGATCGGCTGGGCGGTGCGGCTGAAGACATTGTTGTGATGCCCACCGTAGACAGCTTTGTCGCGCCACTGCTTTACGCCATTCCGATCCAACTCCTAGCTTATCACACGGCTGTTCTCAAAGGCACCGACGTCGATCAGCCACGAAACCTGGCCAAGTCCGTTACAGTGGAATAGGTCCTCTTCGCAGGCGAAACTGGCTCCCGCTGCAGCGAGGCGGTAAGAGAATGGGCCCTTCGAGGGGCCTGTTGAAGGGGATATGACGACGTGTTGTTGCCGGAAACGCCAGAAAGCCTGTCCAAAGCCGCCGCCATGCTGCGCAGTGGCCAGCTTGTGGCTTTTGCAACCGAGACCGTCTACGGCCTGGGTGCCGATGCAGGCAACGGAACGGCCGTTGCCGGCATTTACGCCGCCAAAGGGCGTCCCAGTTTCAACCCGCTCATCGCCCACTTTGCCGATACAGATAGCGCTTTTTCTGCCGTTCAGGCAGACGCGCGCGCGCATGTTCTGGCAAAAGCCTTCTGGCCGGGCCCGCTTACGCTGGTCTTGCAGCGAGCGCCAGACTGCGCGATTTCCACGCTGGCCAGCGCAGGTTTGCCAACGCAAGCGGTCCGGGTGCCGCGCGTGTCCGATGGCTTCCGCGCTGTCTTGCGTCAATTCCCGGGCGGCATTGTTGCGCCCAGCGCCAACCCCTCAGGCCACCTGTCCCCCACCACGGCCCAACACGTGCATTCAGGCCTTGGCGAGGCGGTTGGGTTGATCGTCGATGGCGGGCCATGCTCTGCTGGTTTGGAAAGCGCCGTTGTGGATCTGAGCACACCCGCGCCCCGCCTACTGCGCCACGGCGCGTTGGCACAGTCTGTCATCGAAGCCGTTCTGCAAGAGCCGCTCACGATTGACGTTGACCCGGCTGTCAAAGCCTCGCCCGGCCAAATGACACAGCACTACGCCCCCCGAACACCGTTGCGCCTGCATGCCGCTGGTGCTACGGCCAACCAAGCCGCACTGGTCTTTCACGATCCAACCGGTTTCGAACAAGCCTGCGCGCTGGAAATTCTCAGCCCCGGCCAATCCGATGTGGAGGCGGCAGCAAACTTGTTCTCAGCGCTGCATCGGCTTGACGCTGCAGGTGCGCGCAGTATCGTTGTTGGAGACATGAATGCCGAAGGCTTGGGCGCCGCGATCAACGATCGTCTGACACGCGCCGCCGCCGGACGAGAGGACTAGCGTGGATCAAAACCAGTTTATGAGTGCGCTTGAAGCCATCGTAGGCCAAGCCGGGCTGGTTTCAGATGCGGACAGTCAGAGCCGCTATACCCGTGACTGGCGCGGCAAGTACAAAAGCGGTGCTCTTGCAGTCGTGCGTCCTGCCTCAACCAACGAAGTATCGCAGGTCGTCAAGGCCTGTGCCCAGCACGGCATCGCGATCACGCCGCAAGGTGGCAACACGGGACTGGTTGGCGGGTCAGTGCCAGCAGAACCCAGCCGGGAAATCGTGATTTCCCTCGACCGCATGAACGCCATTGAAGACATGGACCCAGACGGGAACACCATGGTCGTTCAGGCCGGGTGCATTCTGGCCGACGCCCAGACAGCCGCCGAACGCGCCAATCGCCTGTTCCCCCTGTCTTTGGGAGCCGAAGGCACATGTATGATTGGCGGCAACCTGTCTACTAACGCCGGCGGCATTAACGTCATTCGCTACGGCAACATGCGCGACCTGGTGTTAGGGCTGGAAGTCGTGCTGGCTGATGGCCGGGTCTGGAATGGCATGAACCGGCTGCGCAAGGACAACACGGGATACGATCTCAAACATCTGTTCATCGGCGCAGAGGGCACGCTGGGCATCATCACCCGCGCCGTGCTGAAGACTTTCCCCCGCCCCAGCGACCGGGTCACCGCGTGGCTGGCCTGTGACTCGCCTGAGCGCTGTCTGGATGCGCTAAATATGCTGCGTGAGCGGCTTGGGGATGCCATATTGGCCAGTGAAATTATCCCGGCCATTGCGCTCGACCAGACGCTGCAGCAAATCCCCGGCACCAAGCCACCTTTATCGCCCTCGCCCCCGTGGTCCCTGCTGATCGAAGTCGGTGTTTTTGACGAGGCCCGTGCCGTTCGCGACACCGTTGATGGCGTGCTGCAGGACGCGGTCATTGAAGGTGTGATTTATGACGGCGTGGTTGCGCAGAACATCGCTCAAGCCGCCGCCTTCTGGAAGCTGCGTGAAGGCATTCCCGAAGCTGAGGTGAAATCCGGGCCTTCGATCAAACACGACGTCTCCGTTCCTGTTCATCGCGTCGCAGAGTTGATCGAGCGCGGTACGGCGCTGCTGCATAGGCTGTCGCCCGGCGCGCGTCCGGTGCCGTTTGGGCACTTGGGCGACGGCAACCTGCACTTCAACCTAAGCGCGCCCGCAGAGGCTGTCGGTGATCCGCAAGCAGAGGCCGCATTTCTCGCCGACTGGGACGACATCAACCGCGCCTTTCATGATCTGGTTCAAGAGATGGGTGGCTCGATTTCCGCTGAACATGGCATTGGCCGGTTAAAGAAAAGCGAACTGGCGCGCACGGCGGATGGTGTCGGGTTGGACGTGATGCGAAGCGTCAAAACGGCGCTCGACCCTAATGGGGTGCTCAATCCGGGTAAGATATTCTAGCTCAGTCCGGCAAAACGGTTTCCAAGCGGTAGTCCAGACTCGGCGTGTTAAGGGCCAGTTTCGAGGGCACAGGCTGCCAAGCCGCTTCCATGAGCAATGCATTGGGCGTGAGCGGCTTGTTGTCAGACCGCTTCGCCTGTGTCCGGCTGGCTATAACAATCCCCTTCTTGAGGCGTCGGATCAGCGTAAGAGGGTCAATGGCATTGCCGTCGTTCCGAGCCTTGTGCGTGTCCGAGGGTCCCGTCAGGTGTACCGAATAATGCAAGTGCGTGCGGCTCCCCCATTCGACCAACGTTCCCACGCTATGCCCCTTCTTGATCCAGTCGCCTTCCTTAAGGCCTCTCCATGGCTTGGTATGCCAGAACGTGTGCTGTCGCTCGCCATCGTTGATGACAATCCCGCTGTCTGTGCCGGCATGTTTGACGTAGAGAACTTTTCCCGGAACCGGGGTGAAGACCACCGTTCCCGTGGGCGCTGCGATGTCGATACCGGAGTGAAAGTCACGCTTGCCGTAGAGACGCCGCCACCCGAAATCACTGGTCAAAATCCCCTCCACTGCGGGGTCGAGCAAGGGCAGTTCCCGGCTCCACGGCTTTTGGATAAAATTCTTGGGGACGTGATCGGGTCTGAGTTTTGGGTTGAAAGACAGGTTGCTGGCCATGGCCTGCTCTCGCCATGCCATTTGCAAATCCAGCGTGGGCAAGCCACGACGTTCGGCGTCATCAATCTTTTCGAGACTGCTCACCTGTATCCCCCGCTTGAACGACCGCGCATCCTGTCCGGCGTCAATCGAGCCACAGGCGGATAAAATCAGGGAAACCAAGGTTATTGGAATTATTGGGCTGAGAAAAATTCGACAGGCGAAAGACAAGATGGCGCTCTCAAAATGCTCTTCTTAGGAAACTGCCCTAAGAGTCTGCAACGGAAGTGCCAAAAGATTATTCGCCTGGAATTATGCGCCTTAAAGATGTAATACTCAGTCGAGAGTATCAACATCGCTATATTGAACTTGGACCTCAAGATATTGCTGCAAGCCTAGGTGTTGAGGCGCGACCAATCCTGCCCGCAAAGCTGCCTCTTCATCTAAAAATTGTAATGCTGGATGCATAGATTTAAAGAACTCAAAGTCAGAATAAGCGGATTGAAGTAGTTCAATCACCTGCCCATGGGGCACGTCTTCGCGCGTGACCAACGTGATGGCCAAACCGATGGTTTGCACCGCTTCACTGGTACGATAGGCCGCCGCCGGGATCAGGATCGGTTCGAAAAACGGGTTGGAATCCACCAGCACTTCAATCCCATCACTCGCCAGCGGTGCCAATCGTGCACCGCACTCATTCAGGGCGATTTCTGCCGACTGTGAAGGCAGAACCGTTGGAAAAATAATCGCGTCAAGGCGGCTGTTGCAAAGGGCATCAAGCTGAACTGGCAACCGACCCTCTTCGACGTATTCCATCTTGGAAATCGCCACTTCCGACGCGAACAGGGCGGCCTGTGCCAGAGTCCGTTGAGAACTGCCCACGGGCCCTAAACCAACGCGGGCGCTTTCCAGGTCCTTGAGACTGGTTGCCGAGGATACCGGTGAGAGCAAAACGTGGAGCGGCAGAATACCGAAGGAGAATACCGAGCGAAGGTCATCTATCTCGTCGCCGTTGGCGTAATCCGCCGTGCCGTTGTAAGCAAAATACTGGCGGTCAGACTGCACGACGGCAAAGTCAACTCCGCCATCATCCATCAGCGCCAGGTTTTCCTCCGACCCCGTGGTGGCGCGAACCAGGCACGTGGGCGTATCGGGATCAGCAAGGACGTTATAAACCGTGCACATGGCGCCGGCCATGGCATAGCCCAGCCCGCTGGCAGGACCCGCAGCGATGATAAAGGCATTGCCCCCACCGCGCGCCGGTGTAGCAGGTGCCAAGGTCAGGGAGGGCTGACCAGACAGGCTGTTAGCGGCGTCCTCATCCTCCAGCTGCGCCGCCGCAGGAAGGGCAAGAGCGAAGCTCCCGACAACAGCGATCAGCAAGGCAAAACCACGCACTGCGTTCATTGCAAACGACTCCAAATATCCAGCCAATCTTATACGCCGAGACTGCCTAGAAAACCAAGTCATGACCGTAGCGTTGAATCCGCTCCATTTCGGGGGTCACAGAGTCGAGATTGTCGCGAACCGTTATGCCGGGTGTCAGGGTCAAGCCCGCCCGAGCCTCGCGCCGTCCCTGCACCAAAACCCGGTTCGCATCCCGCCCCGGCTTAGGCCAAACCGGGCAAATACGCAGCGCGCCGATCCGCGGTGAAAGGGCTTCGATGATTTCATGCAGGCGGTCTGCACGATGAATAATGGTGATGTAGCCCCGCTCCTTGACCCAATACAGCATGGCGTCAATCCACTCGGCGAGCGTGACCTCGCTTTCCCGCTTGGACAGATCGGTATGCCGCGAGGGAGAAACCCTACCGCTGGCTTCGGCGATGTAGGGCGGATTGCTGATCACGTGGTCAAAGCACCGCCCCGGCAGCACCTGACCTTTGTCGCGCACGTCTCCACACACGAACCTCACCCTATCCGCCAAGTGATTGTTGTCCGCATTCCGGGTGGCCAGCGCATGCAATCGAGGCTGTAATTCCAGACCAGTAACGCTGACGTCATTCACGCGCGTTGCCAGACACAGCCCCGCGGTTCCAACGCCGCAGCCAACGTCAAGCACGCTTTGCCCCGCCACCGCCGGGATCGAAGCGCCGAGCAGGACGGCATCCATGCCAGCCCGATAGCCGACTTTGGGCTGGAGCACTTGGAGTGAACCGCCCAAGAAGCTGTCTTGAGAGATGTCCTGACTTTCGGCGCTCGCCATATCACGCACTCACTTCGTCTGGAGCCTGCTTAAGCGACGACTTGGCCTTAACCCGATGTCGATCAAGCGGACCATAGACGATAAATGTGTCGATTGAATTAGCTCTTCGACTGAAACGTCAGGCATGGCTCGCCAAGCGCGCCCAAGCGGGCAATCCAGCCGCTTAGGCCTTTTGAAACCCGTCAGCCGCGTCGATCAGGCTGTCACACAGCGCCTCGTCATCGCGGATCTTGAGATGGTTGTTGCCCAAGGCCCGGTCCACAAGGATGATAAACGCATTCCAGCGCGTTTGCTCCATCTGCGCATCGTTCAACTTGCCCAGCCCCACCTTGACCGCGCGCTGTAACGTCTTTTCAGTTTTGCGCAGGATCGCTTTGCGGTGGCTGGATTTGATGTCGGATTGATCAATCATTTCCGCCTTGATCAGCGAGCGCCAGACATCGAAGGAAATCGTCTGGCCCATGACCGTGTGCGCAACCGTCCAAACCGGCTCGTCCGTGGGCGCGTCAGGGAACAAGCGTTGCTGTTCAGCCTGGGCGGTGGGATCGAGTGCAGGATCGACGGCGGCGTTTTCTTCGGTCATGGACTTAAAGCTCTCTGTGATCTCGGGCAGATGGCCCGCGTAATCCTGTGTTTAATGGCTAAAGCCGCGCTTTTCAAAGTATCGCTGATGGTAGTCTTCTGCAGGGTAAAATTCGCAGGCTTGGGAGATTTCGGTGGCGACAGCTCCCCGGTGCGCCGCGACTGCCTCCTTCGCGCTCTGCGCAGCCTCGCGCTGCGCTTCGTCCTTAAAGAAGACGCCCGACCGGTACTGAGTGCCGATGTCCGGCCCCTGCCGGTTGACCTGAGTCGGGTCGTGCATTTCGAAGAAGGCATCAAGCAGTGTTCCGTAGTCGATCTTCTCGTCATCAAACACAACCCGAACGGCCTCAGCATGTCCGGTCGTACCGGTGCAAACCTGCTGATAAGTCGGATTGATGGTTGTGCCGCCCGTATAGCCGCTAATGGCGTCTTTCACGCCGGGCATCTTGCGAAAGGTGTCTTCGATGCTCCAAAAACAGCCAGCCGCGAAAATTGCTTCTTTCTCCGCCATGGTCCCTGATCCTTCTTCGGTGACGTCAGAAACCTGAAGTAAGCGTCCTGCGGCCAAGCGACAAGCCGCAGAAGCGGGACAAATCGTTACAGGCAATCGATGTGGGCGTTGGCGACAAACTCAGTTTCGTAACTGCCAACCGCCGGATGCGAAGACAACTGCGTTTTCAGCAGGTCGGAGATGGAGCTGACAGACTGGCCCAGAACCTTCATCCGCAACTTCGGCTGTCCGGCGATCTCAGCGACTTCCAAAACCTGCTGATTAGCAGAAAGCCGGGTGATCAAATCACCCAAATCGGCCTTGTCATCGCCCTTCACGGTGATGGTGGCGTAGGCGGTCTGGCGGAACCCGAGCACGCCACGGTCAACCCGCGCGTGATATCCCAAAACAACCCCCGTCCGCTCAAGCTTGCGAACACGCTCGTAGCATGGCGTCGGCGAAAGATTGACCCGCTTCGCCAGTTCCACGTTCGAAATCCTAGCGTTTTCCTGAAGTTCCGCCACGATCATACGATCTGTTTCATCCAAACCATCTTCCCGGCGTCGAGCTTGTACCATCATGCTTTCCCTTGCTTCAGACGCCCTGCGCGTCCTAACCATCTGCCAACCTACGCGCGTAAACCGACAGCAGTTAATTTGGAATTTATATTAAATTTGTTATATTTTGTTGTCTATCACGACAAATTCAGGCTGTCACCCTTGAGTTGGACGGTTTCCTTGGAGAATACCCACTGGAAGGCGTAAGCTGACTTTGCTGTGTTAGATCACTGGACACACCCATCACTCCGAAACCACCCAGTTCCCATGTCCCGGCCTTGATACCTAAGGGGGAATTTTTGTTAGAAAAACGCGTTTTTGGCAGTCTTGCAAGGTATTTCGGCCTCTTGGCGGTCGTTTTCACGGTAATGATGCTAATTCCGGGTATAACTGAAGGCATTTTCGCCACACCTGCCAGCCTGCTGGAACGAACCAAGCAACTCTTGGAGCCATTGCCGGAGCTTTGGCTTCTGCTGATGCCGACAGTTTTAATGGTTGGCGTGCTGCTGACTTTTTCGCGGTTGAGCATCAAGGGTGAGATCAGAATTTGGCGCACTGCGGGGGCTTCTGTGTGGCCGTTTGCGCTGACGACAGGCATTTTTGGAGCCTTATTGGGTGTCATCATGACCGGCCCGTTCTGGCACTTCACACAACCAAAAGATGCTTTCAGCAGCACCCAACCGACGGCCATTACCTACCAAACAGCCGATGGCACCTTATGGATGCTGGCGGATCGAAAAACCGGCAGTACAAGCGAACGCCTGCACCTGTTCAGCCCTTCTGGCCAAGTGCTACAGGCCGAACCTCCCCAATCCCTGGACGCTCCGCAAATCACAATCGGACCGGGTTGGATCAGCGATGATCAAGGCTTGTCCCAATTTACCGCACTGGCGCTCAACCGACTGGCCCCCTCCCCCACCAACGGCAGTTCACGAGCGGCTGAACTGGCCTATCGTCTGTCTTACCCGGCGCTGCTTGTCGGTCTGGGTTTGCTCATGCTGCCGCTGGCGCTAAGCATCGATGGACAAAGGCTGACGCTCGTCAAAATAGTCGGTGCCTGTCTGCTGGCCCTAAACACACTATTTGCCCTGCTGACGACCGATGCCATGGCACAGGCCGGTCTATGGGATGGCCGGGTGTTCTATCCGTTGCGGGCGGTGGCGGTCACGGCTGTTGGCATTCTGGCGCTGCTGCTGGTCGAAGAACGCGCGGCCTGAGGCCG
>PAFB01000041.1 GCA_002700865.1 Rhodospirillaceae bacterium | reverse complement strand
GACCATCAACTTAAGCGCCATTGCTGAAAACTGGCAGCGACTAAACAGCCGAAGCCGACTTGGGTCAGCAGCGGTGGTCAAGGCCAATGC
Organism: Rhodospirillaceae bacterium; assembly: GCA_002700865.1. Lineage (GTDB taxonomy): Bacteria > Pseudomonadota > Alphaproteobacteria > UBA7985 > UBA7985 > UBA7985. Next base: position 16,224 of record PAFB01000041.1, on the reverse strand, counting down.
CTATGGGCTGGGCATGGCGCAATGCGCGCAAACCCTGCGCGCGGCGGGTGCCACAAGGTTCTTTGTCGCGACACTGGACGAGGGACGCGCGCTGCGTGACACACTCGGCGAAGGGGTTTGGATCGGGGTGCTGGAAGGGCTTTCTTCGGTGGAAGCCTTTGACAAGCACAGCCTGACCCCGGTTTTAAATACCTTGGAGCAGGTCAACGCCTGGGCCGGTCGGGACAGTGCAACCATCCACGTCGATACCGGCATGAATCGGTTAGGTCTGGCGCCCGACGAACTGCCCGAAGCCCTAAACTCGCCCACATGGACACAGGCGCAGACAGCCACCCTGATGTCCCATCTTGCCAGCGCTGAAGAACCAGAAAACCCCAGCAACCGGGACCAGCTTGCCCGGTTCCAAGCTGCACTGGCGACCGCGACGGCCGCTGCCGCCGGCGCGCGTCCCTTTACGCCCTGCTTCATCAACAGCTCCGGACATTTTCTGGGGCAGGAGTTTCTGAATGTCGGGCTTGGGCGGCCGGGGTTGGCGCTTTACGGGGCCAATCCAACCCCTGATGCCGTCAAAAACCCAATGAAACCGGCCCTGAGCTTGCACGCGCCGCTGATCCAGCTGCGCACGGTCGAAGCTGGCGCGCCCGTGGGCTACGGCGGCACGTGGACAGCACAGCGAACCACGCATTTGGGGGTTATCGCTTTGGGCTATGCCGATGGCTGGCCCCGAGCCGCCTCAGATCAGCTATCGGTACGGCTGGGTGAAACGCTTTGCCCCCAAGTGGGGCGGGTTTCCATGGATACCGCCGTCCTCGACCTGACCGATGCGCCGGAGCAGGCTCGACGGATCGGCGGCATGGTGGAGGTCATTGGCGGTGATCTGACTCTGGAGCGGTTTGCCGCGGGTTCAGGAACCATCACCTACGAAATCCTGACCAGCCTTTCCCGACGCGCAAAAAGGGCGTATCTCAGCCAGTGACGAAGCGGCTAAAGGGCGATTGGGAACCAGCGTGACCTGGATCTTGGACGGATTGGCGAGAATTGGTGCGGGGCTTTTGAGCCTGCTGGGCGGTGTTGGTGCACGCGCGCTGTTTGCCTTTCAGGCAACGTGGCGGATCTTCGCGCCGCCCTTCTTCCCACGCGTGTTTTTTGGTCAAGTCGCCGAGTTCTTCTATTTTTCCCTGCCCGTGGTCGGGCTTACCGCCTTGTTTACCGGCATGGTGCTGGCCTTACAGTCCTACACTGGTTTTGAACGCTTCAACGCAGAGGCGGCTGTTCCGCAAGTCGTGGCCTTGTCCATTGCCCGCGAATTGGGGCCTGTCCTCGCTGGTTTAATGGTCTCTGGTCGCATGGGTGCGGCGATGGCGGCGGAATTGGGTGCAATGCGTGTGACCGAGCAGATTGACGCCTTGAGCACGCTGCGGGTTGATCCCATGCGCTATCTCGTAGCGCCGCGCATCCTCGCCGCTACGCTATCCTTGCCCCTGCTTGTGCTGGCGGCAGATGTCATCGGTATTTTGGGCGGCTACCTCGTTGCTGTGGGCCAGCTGGGCTTTGACGGGCCTCTGTTTGTTTCAAACGTGATGCGGTTTCTTACCGGCGGTGATTTGAACAGCGGCCTGATCAAAGCAGCGGTGTTCGGCTATCTGATCGCTGTCATGGGTTGCTACCACGGCTTTACCGCCTCGGCAGGAGCCGAGGGCGTGGGACGGGCGACGACGTCAGCGGTTGTATCCAGTGCGATTGCGATTCTGGCCTCGAACTTCCTGCTGACTGCGCTCTTGTTTGGGATTGTGTGATGATGAGCGAGACCAAAACCGCCCCAGACCCTATTCTGAGCGTAAACGGCCTCGGCGTCGCGCTGGGTGGTAAGACGATCATCAAGGACTTGAGCTTTGACGTTGCACCCGGGGAGACTCTGGCACTTCTGGGCGGATCGGGGACGGGTAAGTCAGTCACGCTCAAGGCCATTCTGGGCCTGCTGCCATCGCAGGCAGGGCAAGTCGAACTGGGTGGTGTCGAACTGAGAACGGCTTCAGGCCGCGACGCCGCCATGGCGCGCGCCCGGGTCGGGATGCTGTTTCAAGGCGCAGCCCTGTTTGACTCGCTTTCGGTGTGGGAAAACATCGCGTTTCGCCTGACCCAGGCGGAGGGCATGGAGCGAACCGCTGCGCGGGAACGAGCGCTGGCTATGCTGGACGCAGCCGGTCTCGAGCGCACCCTTGCGGAGCGCCGCCCGGCTGACCTGTCCGGCGGGCAACAAAAGCGCGCTGGCTTGGCGAGGGCTTTGGCAGCACAACCCGAAATCCTGTTTTTCGATGAACCAACAACAGGTTTGGACCCCATTTCTGCGGGCCTGATCGATGCGCTGATGGCGGATACAGTCGCCCGGACCGGTGCAGCGGCTGTCATGATCACCCATGACATCGCCTCGGTCCGAAAAGTCTGCCAACGCGTTGCTTTCCTGCACGACGGAACCATCGGCTGGACCGGTGAAGTTGCTGCACTGGATGATAGCCCTTTCCCGCCGCTGCAGGCGTTTTTGACAGGACGCGACTAGATGGTCCGAGCTCGCTCACAGTACGTTTGTCAGGAATGCGGCGCGGTATCCTCGCGCTGGGCGGGGAAATGCGAGCAATGCGACGCGTGGAATTCGCTGGTCGAAGAAACCGTCGCCACAGGCACCCCCGGCGGCTTGGGCAAAAAGAGCGGTCGGGCCACTGGGGTCGGCGGCGGCTCAACGCTCAATCTGGTTGAGCTGACCGGTGCTGCTGACCCGCCGCCGCGGTTGCGCACAGGGGATGCGGAGCTGGACCGTGTGACCGGCGGGGGTCTGGTGCCGGGTTCGGCTTTGCTGATTGGCGGTGATCCGGGGATCGGCAAGTCTACCCTGCTGCTGCAAACCGCCGCCAAAGTCGCACGCGGTGAGCCGGGTCGCCAACCGGTTAGCGTTGCCTATGTCAGCGGAGAGGAATCGGTCGATCAGGTGCGTTTGCGAGCCGAGCGGCTGGAAGCGGCTGATGCGCCTGTGCAACTGGCCTCCGGAACAGCCGTGCGCGATATACTGACGACCTTCGACGGTCCCGCGGCGCCAGACCTGCTGATTATTGATTCAATCCAGACCATGTACCTGGACACGCTTGAGTCTGCCCCCGGCACGGTCGCACAAGTGCGCGGGTCTGCGCAGGAACTGATTGGCTTGGCCAAGCGGCGGGGCACCGCCCTGATCCTCGTTGGCCACGTCACCAAGGAGGGTTCCATCGCTGGGCCCAAGGTGGTCGAGCATATGGTCGATGCCGTGCTGCACTTCGAGGGCGAGCGCGGCCACCCCTTCCGCATTCTGCGCGCCATCAAGAACCGCTTTGGCCCGGCGGATGAAATTGGCGTTTATGAAATGGCCGGTGATGGCCTTGCAGCCGTGGTGAACCCCAGCAGTCTGTTTCTCGGCCAGCGCGGCGAAGACAGCGGCCCCCCGCCCAGTGGCACAGCGGTTTTTGCGGGTATCGAAGGCTCAAGACCGGTTCTGGTGGAAATTCAGGCACTGGTAAACCCGTCACCGCTGGGCACACCGCGACGGACGGTGGTGGGTTGGGACACGGGGCGGTTGGCGATGGTGATGGCCGTGTTGGAAAGCCGGTGCGGCATCAATTTCGCTTCTCAGGACGTGTTCCTTAACGTCGCCGGTGGCTTGCGATTGTCCGAACCAGCCGCCGATCTGGCCGTCGCTGCGGCTTTGGTTTCGTCGATCGCCAAACAGCCCGTTCCGCGCGACACCGTGCTGTTCGGTGAAATTGGCCTAACCGGGGAAGTCCGGCCTGTGCCCCTGACCCCGCAGCGCCTGAAAGAAGCGGCCAAGCTGGGATTTGAGAGCGTCGTCGCCCCCTTCCCGCCTGCACGTGGCAAAACCAAACGCGCGCCCTCCGGCCTCAATGAGCACCACACAGCACACGTCACCGCCCTCACAACCTTCCTGGGGGTCTCGCGCCGCAAATAAGTCCTGATTTCATTAGAAGCTTGTTTGGGCTAAACGGGTATAAGTTAGATCAAAATGACAATGTCAGAGCGCTTATGAACTGGGTCGATATCGCGATCATTTTCGTCATTGCCGTGACGAGCCTCTACTCCTTCATGTGGGGCTTTATCCGTCAGTTGCTGCTGATCGTGTGTTTTGGCGTGGGTTTGTATGTTGCGCTCACCTACAACGGCTGGGTCTATGAGCAGTTCACCAAGGCCTGGGTCGATAGCGAAACCATCGCCAAAATCGTAGCCGGTGGCCTGCTGTTTGTCGGCGCGTTTATCCTCGCGTCGATCCTGACTATTCCGCTGTTCCGACTGGTCCGCTCGCGCATTTTCCGTTTCCTTGACCACCTGACCGGCCTGTTCTTTGGGTTTGCGCTGGGTGTGGCTATTGCGGGCATCGCGTGGATTGCTGCGGTGCTGACATGGGAGCCAAAAGTCACGCATCCCAACGTCAGCGATTCCCGCCTGTTGCCCTACGTGCACGTTGTTTCGCTTTCGATTCTCAGCGCAGCAGAGCGGGCCCCCTTTACTCAAGATGACGAGCTGCAACTGCGCATTCTGGATGCCTGGGAGTCCATGCGTAATGCTGACCCGCGGCCAAAGCAGCGCAGCGGTGTTGACTTACAAGCCAAGGGTGGCTTGCGTTCAGCCGATGACAGTGACGCCATCGGAACGCTGATTTCTAGTACGGGAAACGAATAAGAATGGGCCAGCTAGACGGACGTCTCGCTCTGATTACGGGCGGGACCCGAGGTATTGGCGCTGCGGTTGCGCAGCGCTTTGCGGCTGAAGGTGCTGATCTGATCATTGCGGCGCGCACCAGTGACGACCTCGAAGCCATAGACGACAGCCTCCGTTCACAGGGGTACGACCGGGCCATCCTAGTTCCCTTTGACGTCGCCCGCCACGAACCCGCGATTGAGTTGTCAAACATCGTCCATGAGCGTTTTGGCAAACTTGATGTTCTGGTTTCCAACGCCGGTATGCTGGGAACTCTGATGCCTGTCGCGCAGATGGAGGCGGCGGAGTTTGAGAAGATTATCGCCACCAACCTGTCAGCGCTGCAATATCAGCTGTACGCCTTTCACGACTTGCTGCGCGCTTCGGATGCCGGACGTTTGATTGCAGTGTCCAGCGGTGCGGCCCTGCACCCTCGCTCCTACTGGTCTCCCTACGGCGCGGCCAAAGCGGCGATGGAATTTGTGCTGCAGTCCTACGTCAAGGAGATCAAAGGCACCCCCGTGCGTGCCAACATCATTGATCCGGGCCGTATCCGTACAACCATGCGCGCCGATGCCTATCCCGGCGAAGACCCGCTGAGCCTGCCGCAGCCCGAGTGCATTACCGGCACCTTCGTTCGACTGGCGCAAGCGAGTTGTACCGATAATGGAACGCGGGTGGTTGCCGAAATCGAGGGCGGCTGGACCCCGCAGCCCGGCGATGAAGACCGCTGGGCCCGACAGCCTAACGGTAATTTCCTACCGGCTTAAACGGTCCAAGCGCTATTTTTTCCCCGAATAGGGGTTTTGCCCCGCGCGCAGAAGCAGCCGGATCGGCGTGCCCCAGAGGTCAAAATCCTCGCGCAGTGCGTTGATCAAATAGCCCTGATACGACCCCGGCAACTCCGAGACCCGAGACCCAAACACCGCAAAGGTCGGCGGGCGGGATTTGACCTGTGTCGCGTACCGCAGCTTTATCCGGCGACCGGCAACCAGCGGCGGTGGGTGGCGCTCAGTATGGTAGCTCAGCCACTTGTTGAGCAGAGCCGTTGACAGGCGCGTGGACCAGGTTTTGCGCGCCTCAAATGCCGTATCGAGCACGCGATCCAAATTATAGCCCTCCAGCCCCGAAAGCGGCATGGTGATCACGCCCTTGGCCTGCGCTAGAGATGTCTGCAAGCGGTCATTGAGACGCCCCATCACTGCTGCCGGGTCATCGACCTTGTCGAACTTGTTCACGCCGATGATGAGCCCCCGGCCCTCCTCCAGCACTTGCCGCGCGATGGTCAGATCCTGCCTGTCCAGAACCCCATCGGAATCCAGCAGCAGCAACACCACTTCCGCAAACCGGATTGCGCGGAGCGTGTCTTGGTTAGACATGGTTTCGAGCTTGTCTTTAACGTTCGCCTTGCGCCGTAAACCGGCGGTGTCCCACAGGCGGATCGCCCTGTCCTGCCAGCGCAGATCAACCACAATCGCGTCGCGTGTAATCCCGGCTTCAGGGCCAGTGAGCAAGCGATCCTGCCCCAGCAGGCGATTGATGAGCGTCGATTTTCCCACGTTTGGCCGCCCAGCGACCACCAAATGCAGGGGGCGGTTCGGCTTGATCTCGTAGGAGCGGCCATCCTCGGCCTCTTCGGCCTCCTGCGCGGCGCGCAAGTTCAGGCCGTCATCTTCTTCTTCAACTGCCGGCGCTTCAGAAACGCGCTGCACCAGATCGGTGAACAGGCTGCTTAAGCCGTCACCATGCTCGGCGGAAAGTGGATGTACATCACCGTGGCCAAGGCTATAGGCGTCCAGAACGCCCGCATTCCCGGCCCGGCCTTCACACTTGTTGGCAATAACCCAGGTCTCGATCCCCGCTGTCCGCAGCCACTTGGAGAAGTGCTCATCGGTCGGGGTAATGCCGACGCGGGCGTCGATCATGAACAGGGCGAGATCGGCTTGTTCCAGCGCTTGCTCGGTCTGTTGCCGCATGCGCGCAGCGAGGCTGTCGTCAAAGGCCTCTTCCAGACCGGCGGTGTCCAGAACGCGAAAGCTGGTGCCGCCAATCTTGGCTTCACCCTCGCGCCAGTCACGGGTCACGCCCGGCTGATCATGCACGATGGCGCGCTTGCGTCCGATCAGCTTGTTGAACAGGGTCGATTTGCCAACATTGGGTCGGCCGATGAGAGCTACGGTAAACATGATGCACGCCTTGTACGCGACACGCAGAAAAATACCACTGCTACAGCCCCTTACTTGTAGGCGACCAGATCACCGTTTTCTGTAATCAGCAGCATGGTATTCTGAGCAATGACGGGTGACGCGACAAAACCGGCGCGGTTTTGTACCCGCCCAAGCAGCTTTCCGGTTGATGGCGAAACGGTGATAATCAAGCCGGTGCTCGACGCCAGAATCAGTCGGTTGGCGGCCAAAACCGGGCCAAACCACTCGACACGGTCCAATCGAGCCGCATCCGCAAACTTCGGCAAAGACCGCGCCCAGGCGATGCCGCCCGTATCCCGGTCCACGGCAACCAAACGGCCACTGTCGGTTGCGATAAAGTAGTGCTGTGCTGACGGCCACGCCATTTGCGTCCCGCCAAAAGGCAGCTCCCACGCCTGAATCCCACGGTCAATGTCGAAGGAAACCGTGCGATTTGACCCACCCACGACAATCAGCCGGTCGCGGTCGATCAGCGGCGGTCCGCCAACATCGTCGATAAACATGCCGGTCCGTGCGGTTGCCGTAAGCCCCGCGACAGTATCGCTCCAAAGCACGCGGCCTGTATCGGAGGCCAGAGCGAAGACCTCACCGCTGGCATAAGCCACGTAGGTTACACCCGCTGCGGCAGCTGGTGGCGTTGAGCCGAGGATGGTGGTGACGCCTTCGCGGCCCTCATGCTCCCATCGTTTTCTTCCACTGGCGAGATCAAAAGCGGCGGCGTGGTTGTCGATGGTCGTGGCAAAAACTGTGTCGCCGTCCACCGTTGGGCCGCCATGGATCGGCGCGCTTAACCTCTGCTGCCAGATCACCCCGCCTGTGCGCGGGTTAAGGCCATAGAGCCGCCCTGCCCCGGTGCCCGCCAGCAAAACACCATTGCCGAAGGACAAACCGCCCCCAAAAACACCATCACTTTCCGAGACCGGCATCAGGTTCTTGCGCCACCCCACGGCACCATCACTCAGCCGCATAGCGGTAACTTGCAGTCGGCTGTCCATGGCATAGATCACACCATCAACCACAATCGGCGCTGAAGTGACCCTGTATGCTTTGCCATTACCCCGACCCAGTGATCGGCTCCAAAGCCGCTGGGGCCGCTCGGCGAGGGTCAGGTGATAGACGGCGTGGGTCGCGGTTGCCCCCGGTTGGGTCCACGAGCGCAGGTTTTGAGCCTGGGGGAGAGAGACGGGGTTCGCAGAACGGGGAACCCCGACGTCTTGATCGCTAAACAACTCGACCCGCGTGCCGGGTAGCCGTGGATCGTCGTCGTTCAGACGCTCGATAACCTCACAGCCGGCAAAAGCCACGGTCAGAGCCAGAAGTCCTATACCGATCAGACCCTTCATCCCGGTGAAGCCCCTTATTTCCGTCAATGCGGCAGTTTTCGCATAATAGCGCGAATCGCGGCGTTTGTGTGGATTATGCGATGCGGATTGGCACCTTAATTGGATTGAGAACCCCCGCCAAGGCCGGTCCGCAGTATTTCAGCACGAGCCTGCAATTCACGATCCAGATCCTCGCGCGCCAGCAAGGCGTCGAGCACCGCCAGAGCGTCATCTGTTTTCCCGTCACGGACAAGAACCTGCGCCTTCATATCCATGGCCAGCTCTGTGAAGGCACCACCCTCTGTGATCAGGGCATCAATCTTGGCAAGTAGGGCCGCCGGATCGCCGGTGTTGAGGTCGGTGTAAATGGCGAAGAGGGTTGCTGCCTGTCCGTAAGGATCATCCTGGCCTCGGGCCTGGGCAAGAGCATCCAAGGATGCCGCCGCAGCAGCCGGGTCGCCCTCGCGGAGACTGAGTTCCGCGCTTTCGAAACCAGCAATGATGCCGTTACCATTGTTCGGGTCGGCCGCCAGTGCATCGAGTTGCGCCTTTGCCGCGGCAGCATCGGTTTCACCGAGGGTAATCGCCGCGGACAATTCAGTGGCGCTGTCGCGGACCAGTCGCGCCTGTCGATCCTGCCAGAAATATATGGCCGCCACGGCAATCATCACCACAACTACCAACAGGACAAAGACCCAAGCGTACCGGCGCACGCGCGACAGGAGCGCATCGCGGCGCATTTCCTCATCGATATCGCGAATAATATCAGTCACTGATGTTTACCCTAACCAAACCGCTAAATTGTTGATGCGCCATATGAACCCGACCCTACCCACCTGCAAGATGCAGACGGCGATAAATTGATCGAAATTTATGTCTAGGCGCAATTTGAGATTCGTCTTAGCGTATTTCGTTACCAACCAGCAAGCACACCCATGCGCACCGTCCTTGCAAAGGTGAGCAGGCTGGCCAACCCGGAGTGGCACCAGAAAAGAAAGGGACCAGCCCCGTCATGAATGACATTGTTTCCCTCGACGACTACCGTGATGGCAAAAAGGCGCTGAAATCCGGACATCTGGACGCCGTGAAAGACGGGTTGAAAGCGCGGGGCAACAGAGGACGCCGACCGGTTTCATTCGACCGGATGGAACTGGGCCGCCTACTGGCGCTGTATTCGGAACAAGTCGCGGCTGGGCATTGGAAAGACTACGCTATCGACGCTCTGCCCGGGCAGGCGCTGTTTTCAGTCTATCGGTCTGCCTATGAAAACCCCGACTTTGTTGTCGCAAAGCAAATCGCAGCCAGCGGCAAAGGACGTGAGTTTGTCATCTATAACGGACCAAAGCGCGTCGCGCGGCATGAAAGCCTGCTAGAGGTGTTGAAACACTTTGAGCCTCTACGAGAACGTGCGCGCCTGCGCCTGCAGTCGTTCTAATCACCAAAAATAAGTAAATTTCTCTCAGTATCACTTCGAATTGCCACATTAAGGCCGTTCAACAACAGAGAACTGTTTTCGGCATGATCCATTTATCGGGAGGACCACGCATGCGTACGTTATTGATCGCAGTCTCAACACTTTTTTGCGCGGCAACCACCGCGACTGCGGACATCATTGCAGGCTTTTGGCTATCAGCTGAAGGCCGAAGCGGTGGCTGTGCTATCGTTGAGTTTGCTAAAGATGGCCGCGTTTACAACGGGCAGATCGTCGCCATTCTGGAGAACGACAACACGGAATCCGTTGGCAATTACATGTTCACGGACTTCCGCCAAAAGGCTGCTAAGCCAGGCGCAATCGCGACTTATGGCGGCGGCAAGGCCTATGCACCGGATGAGCCGGAAAGGTCGTACCCCTTTGGTCATGCCCACCTGACCGATGAAAACACCGCATACATGGGCGCGGGCAACTGCAATAACCGTATCGAAGTGGTTGACGAGTCCCAATGCCGGATCGGTGTCTTCAGCCGTACGACCATCGATCAGCAAACCTGCTCCTAGACCTTCGGCATTTCTACCAAAAGAGGTCGCCGCGGCGACCTCTTTTTTTTGCGCGTGCTAAATAGCGAAGGGAAGAACGAAGCGCCTTACCCGGGTTTGGTCGACATTCCTGTTCGGATCAAACCCGTTCCAAGGACGCCGATAAGCCTTGCGTTTCAGGGCGTTGACCGCAGCCCTTGCAAGCCTCATTACCTGCCCTTTAAGCGCCCCCTCCCCTTCACCATAGCGGCGCACTCGTAAAGGCATTCCACGATGAGCAAAATTTTGCGCAACATCGCGATTATCGCGCACGTTGACCATGGCAAGACGACCCTGGTTGACTGCCTTCTCAAGCAATCCGGGCAGTTCCGCGAGAATGAACGCGTCGCCGAACGCGCCATGGATTCCAACGACATTGAGCGCGAACGCGGCATTACCATTCTGGCCAAAGTCACCTCGGTTGAGTGGGAAGATAGCCGCATCAACATCGTCGACACGCCCGGCCACGCCGATTTTGGAGGCGAGGTCGAGCGGATTTTGTCGATGGTTGATGGCGTGGTCCTACTCGTCGATGCCGCTGAAGGGCCGATGCCGCAGACCAAGTTCGTCCTCACCAAAGCGCTGGCGCTGGGCATGCGTCCGATTGTGTTGATCAACAAAGTCGACAAGCCAGACGGTCGCCCGGATTGGGTGCTGGATGAAACCTTTGACCTGTTTGCAGCGCTGGACGCGACTGAGGAACAGCTGGAATTTCCGGTGCTGTACGCCTCCTCCAAGGAAGGCTGGGCAACCGACGAGTCGGACGATGAGCGGGTGGATATGTCGCCGCTGTTCAGCAAGATTCTCGAGCACGTACCGGCTCCGAATGTCGGCAGCCCGGACGAGCCCTTCCGCATGCTGGCGACCACCATCGAAGCCAACAACTTCCTTGGTCGCATTCTGACTGGCCGCATCCAGTCCGGCACGCTGACCCCCAACATGGCGATCAAGGCGCTGGGGATGGATGGCAACCACCTCGAAAACGGTCGCGCCACCAAAATCCTCGCGTTTAGAGGGTTGGAGCGGCAGCCTATCGAAACGGCTCAGGCCGGAGACATCATTGCCATTGCCGGTATGACCAAAGCAACCGTGGCCGACACCCTCTGCGCTCCAGAGGTTGACGCAGCGCTCAAAGCCCAACCGATTGACCCGCCGACCCTGTCCATGACCTTTAGCGTCAATGACAGCCCGCTGGCGGGTTTGTCAGGCGATAAAGTGACCAGCCGCCTGATCTGGGATCGCCTGCAAAAGGAAGCCGAGGGCAACGTGGCTCTGCAAGTCACGGAAACAGCCGGCAAGGATGCTTTTGAAGTCGCAGGCCGGGGTGAATTGCAGCTTGCCGTGTTGATCGAAAACATGCGCCGCGAGGGCTTCGAACTGTCGGTTTCTCGCCCCCGCGTGGTCTATCAACGCGATGAGAATGGCAACCGGTTGGAGCCTTTCGAAGAAGTCACAGTGGATGTGGACGCCGATTACTCGGGCGCCGTGGTCGAAAAAATCGGCATGCGTAAAGGCGAACTCAAGGACATGCGGCCTTCGGGCGGTGGTAAGCAACGGCTTTCGTTCATCGCCCCATCGCGCGCGCTGATCGGCTATCTGGGCGAGTTCCTCACCGATACCCACGGCACCGGCATTCTCAACCGCCGGTTCAGCCACTATGGTCCACATAAGGGCGCGATCCCCGGGCGTCGCAATGGCGTGTTGATTTCCATGGAGAACGGCACGTCAGTCGCATTTGCGCTGTGGAATCTCGAAGACCGGGGGCCGCTGTTTATTCATCCGCAGCAGCCGGTCTATCAGGGCCTGATCATCGGTGAGCACGCCAAGGGCAATGATCTCGACGTCAACCCGCTCAAGGGCAAAAAGCTCACCAACGTCCGGGCTTCAGGCACCGATGACGCGGTCTCCCTGACGCCGCCCATCGATATGACGCTGGAACGGGCGCTGGCTTACATTCAGGATGACGAACTGGTTGAAGTCACGCCCGAAGCCGTGCGGGTCCGCAAGCGCTTCCTCGACATCCACGAACGCAAGCGTGACGCCAAGGCGCGCGCTGCGGCTGAAGCGGCATAGAACCGCCACAACTGCGGGTTAAGCGAGGTCGCATGAAAAAAGCACTGTTTGCAGGCCTCTGCGCCCTCGCGCTGATGGGTTGTGAAGCGTCCGATGAACCGGACGCTCAACCCCCCTCATCAGCTTCAGCCCCCATGGCGTTCTCAGCCCAACCCACAACGCCAACCGGGGCGCTGTCTTCGGCGTCTGCTGTACAGCGTGTCGCCGGTGTGCCGGTCACGCTGCTGGTGAGCAGCCCCCAGACCACGTCTCAGGGTGCCATTTTGGGCGAGACCGAGTTGGCACAGCTGCTGATTGGGAATTCGATCAAGCAAGTGGACGACCAGTACTGGGCCTACTTTGGTGCCAATGGCCAACTCGGGGGTCTGCTGGTTAATCTGACCGAACGCGGGTCCTACTCACTGGCGGGCGGACAGGTGTGCAAGTCCTGGCCAACCTGGGCAGCGGGAACACGCCTGTGTTACCGCGTCCTGAACCTGGGCGACGCCCGTTATCGGTTTAGCGGGATTGGCGTGGATAGTTTCGACGTGGTGATTTCCCGCGGCAACCCACAAGCCCTCTAAGCCGGTCTTTTTCTGATGCGTTTTTTCTGGCCCGGTTTTTCTGGCCCGGTTTTCCCGGCTCGGTCTTTCTGTCCGGGTCGCTCGGAGCCGCTGGCTCTAATCCGCACGACCACCAAGTGTCGCGCAGAGGCCCATCGGCACGCATGAACACATCAGCCTTTGGCCCAAAAAAAATCCGCCCCTGGAGAGGTCCTCCGAAGGGCGGGCAAAGTTATGAATCTCTTTTGGATGACGGCTTGACCGGTTGGTTAACCGGCCAGCCGCTCCAGCCTTCGGCGCGTCGCGAAGAGAGGCGCAGAAGGCCTTTAAGCCAGAAAGCTTAGAAGGACAGCGTCGCGCCGACCTTGCCACCTTCGTCAGCAGCATCGTAAGCAGCGTAGATGCTCAGACCGCCCATGGACTTGGACAGGTTGACCGTAGGCTGCATGTCCTGATCAACACCCAGAGACAGACCGACGCCGTTCAGGGACGTCGAAGCCGCGATGGAGTAGAACAGGCCGCTCTTCTCGTGATCAGATACTGCTTTGTTGTAGATAGTCGCATCGACACCAAAACCAGCCACGTCCATGGAAGCACTCATGCCCCAGTCGTTACCGCTGTCGTAAGCAAAGGCCAGACCCATGTCGCCCATGGCGTAGTTCAGGCCAAGATCCCAAGACTGGATATCAACGACGTCAGCAGACGACACGGAAACGTCGATTGCTGCGGAGAGACCACCCATATCGATGGTACCACCGGTCAGGATTTGGAAGTTGTTAGGACCCGTGTTGGGAGCGAGATCAACAGCAACAAACGGGTTAGCACCAAGCATGCCTACGCCGCCAATGACGACGCCAAGACCGTTAACTTCGAGGTCTGCAGCATCACCAGCGTCACCGATAGCGGAAACACCACCAGCGTAGTCGCCTGTCTGCAGCGTCAACTTGCCGAAGCCACCTTCGATGTAAATCGAAGCATCGGACGCTGTTACGACTTTAGAAGCATTATTCATGAAGTAATTTGTGTCAGATGACTCCAAACCTTCAACACAGGCCGCACCAACAACCATCTTCGTGGATGACGAATGCAGTTTAACTTCCATGAATGGCCCGATGTATACTGCAGCATCAGTTACACTAGCTTGAGCTGCGCCGTCTGCAGTCAACATGTCCCACGCGGTACCAGCGACGACGCCAGCTTTTGCAGATGCGCCAGCCGTAATCGTTACCGTGGCCGCAGTGGTCAGCTTACCAGCAGGAAGGTATCCGGTAGTCGGAACCGCAACAGAGACCACAGGGTTAGCTGGCTTTCCGTCTGTACCCAGACGTGTGTAGCTACCGCTAGCGGCTGACGCTATGCCAGCCAGCTTACAGACGTTGCCCGCGTCAATACCACCGTCAACGTTGAAAGCCGTGTCATAACCGGTTTCTGTCCCGCCTACTGACTTCCAATCAGAGTTGATTTTGACGCCAACTACTTGGGACGCTGCAATCATTTGGCCGCCGGACACGTTGTATACTGCAGCTTCGAGATCTGCACCACCTGCAACGGTCATCTTCACCAGATTCTTGCCAGCAGCAGCTGTGCCGTTTGAGTCATAAGCACTGAACTGGAGCTCACCAGCGGTCGCCAGTGTGAAGGAACCGCCGTACTTCATGCCGCCATCGGTCGTGCCTGCTGCTGCAAGGCTCAGGGAGATGGAATTGTAAGCGTCGCCTACGCTCAGGCTGCTGCTGCTTTTACCAACACCAAACTCAACGCCCATGTCGATGGAGCCGCCGAGGGTTACGTCTACTGCACCGGCAGAGCCAGCGGCAGCGACTGCTGCGAGGCTAGAGCCCGCAATCAGGAACTTTTTCATGTTTTCTCTTCTCCATATGAACCACCGGACGCACATCCAGATGGATTCAACAATTTAGTTTTCGCCTCTTCTGAGGACTTGCCCCCCCTCGCACAAGGGAAGGTGCCAGACCTCTCGCACAAGAGGTGAAGGCCGTTGCGAAACTCAGCCAAGAGGAACGCGACCTCTGCTTAATGTTCCTGCAAGAGGAGAAAGTCTTGAATATAATTCTCTATTTTTGGGTTATGGGGATAGATGTGGCTTGAAAAACACGAAACCAGCCCCTGCGTTTCTCCATTTTTGTCCATCAAGAGGCAATTCAGGCCGTTGAATGGCCAATGTGCTCAAGCCGCCACACCGACTTATAGTTGTTTTATTTCAAAATAGAGGTTTCGGTGCCCGTTTTGCGGGATTACAGAGGAACTGAAGCCAAAAGTGGTGATTACCATGCTTATACGACTGTTTACGGCAATCTGCGCCGCTTCGCTGCTGACAGCATGCGGACAAGTGGATTATGGGCTCGAAAAGAGCAACCACACCATCCATAACGATGAAATACACTGTCGCGGTGACAAGTACCCAAAAGGGCATCATCCGGCGCACGTGGATCGTGACACGCTGGAAGTCCTCAAACTCAAGTGTGATCTGCAGGGCGGCGTTGGGAGTTACCCCATCGAAGTTATCATCAGCCACGACCCAAACATCCATCCTGTCGACGATCAGCACGACAAAGATGATGGAGCCGCTGTCTTATGCCCGACGATCTGGAACTACACCGTGAAGATCTACGACTATCCAGTGGGCGGAAACACCCGGATGATTGGCGAGTGTCGGACGAAACACTTGGGCGAACCTGAAACCACCGGCAAGTAACAGAGCCCATAAACCGGCATCCCCAAGGATCTGCTGGAGGTGGAAAGGCTTGGAAACAAAGTCTGGCCATCCAGGCCCCGCCCCCTCGAAAAGGGGGCGGCTGCTACCCTCTGGTCTCGACCAAAGCCATGATTATAACCAGTGATCCGCCAAAATCTATATGAGACATATTTTTAATAGTGGATAAATCTATCACATCCCGGTGTTGTCCGTAGATATCACTATTTTTGACCCGTTTCGCCTCGTTTCTGGCATGGTTTGAGGGCTATTGAAGCCGAAGTGTTGCAAGAACTCCAATGGTTTAGCCCCGACGCCGCTCAAAATCCAAAACTTCTTGAGCTTGCCTTTTTGATGGTGTTAAGCAGCACTACCGTTAAACTAAAAATGGGATCGGAAAATATGAAAACACTTATTGGCTCTGTTGTAGCCCTCTTCGCTTTTGCCGCTGCGGCTAACGCATGCAACATCATCACCGCTGGCGGCAAAGCTGTTCGCTCCGGTATGGGTGGCTGCGTTCTGACCTCTGACGGCGTTAACAACCTCGCTGAGTGTGAAGCCATGGCTATGGCTGGCCCTGGCAAGGGTTGATCTACCGGAATTTTGTCTGCAGACAATGT
>PAFB01000040.1 GCA_002700865.1 Rhodospirillaceae bacterium | reverse complement strand
TTCTCCGGCGAGTTGGGATACGAGCTTTACTGTCGTCCGCAGCACCTGTTGGTACTCTCCGAAGCGATTGAAGAAGCGGGGGCCGATCTGGGCTATCGCTGGTACGGCAACCGGGCGCTGATGTCGCTGCGGCTGGAAAAGGGTTGGGGCGCATGGGGCCTTGAATTCCGGCCTGATTTCAATGCGGTTGAGTCGGGGATGGATGTTTTCATCAATTGGAACAAGGACTTCGTGGGCAAGGCCGCGACCGAAGACTTCAGGGCGCAAGGCGTTGAACGGCGATTGATGACCCTGTCCATTGACACCCCGATTGATGTCACCCTCGACGAAGCAGTTTTGGTTGGTGGTGAGGCCGTTGGCTACATCACCTCCGGCAGTTTCGCCCATCATGTCGGTCAGTCCATGGCCATGGCCTACGTTGCCACCCCGCATGCAGACGCGGGCGGCAAGGTTCAGGTTGAGATTTTGGGCGAAATGCGCGACGCGGAAATCATGGGCGCACCCGTCTACGACCCCAACGGTGGTCGCATGCGCAGCTAGGCCGAAACAGTTCACCGCGAGGTCTTGACCAGCATTCCAGCCGGCCCTGCCAAGGCATCAGAGCTTTGTTGGGGCCGGCAAAGTTTTTCCTGCGTCGCAGGCGCGCCAATTACGTCAATTACAATACCGAGAGCCGAATCCCTTTTCCGCTACTGTCCGCACCTGAAATTCAGGCAACCAACGCGGGGAGTAGCGTGTGTCAAAAGGTGTTGAGCAACCAAATATCGTCCTGATCATGGCCGATCAGCTGGCCCCGCATTTCACGGGGGCTTACGGTAACTCGGTCGTCAAAACACCCCACATCGACGCGCTGGCAGCACGCGGCATGCGGTTTGATGCTGCTTACTGCAATTCCCCGCTGTGCGCGCCGTCTCGGTTTTCGTTCATGTCGGGTCAGCACATTTCCCGCATCGCCGCCTATGACAATGCCTCTGAGTTTCCGGCCTCGATCCCGACTTTCGCGCATTACCTGAAGATGATGGGCTACCGCACGTGTCTTTCTGGCAAGATGCACTTTGTCGGTCCCGACCAAATGCACGGGTTTGATGAGCGGGTAACCACGGACATCTATCCCTCAGATTACGCCTGGACCCCGGACTGGGAGTTGCCTGACGAGCGGATCGACAAGTGGTACCACAACATGCAGACGGTCAAGGAAGCCGGCCTTGGTGCGGCGACTTTCCAGATCGATTACGATGACGAAGTGGCTTTCTTTGCCAAGCGACGGATCTTTAATTACGCCCGCGATGAAGACACGCCCTTCTGTATGGTCGCATCCTTCATCCACCCGCACGACCCCTACGTGGCGCGGCAGGAGTGGTGGGATCTGTATCAGCCCGAAGACATCGATATGCCCGCCTACGTGCTCGAACCTGAGCAGCACGACGGCTTCTCGCGCCGGGTGATGGATGGGATCGAAGCCTCAACCATTGCACTGACGGACGAAGAAATTCGCCGTGCCCGTCACGCCTACTATGCCAACGTCTCCTATTTCGACAGCAAAGTCGGGGAGCTGGTTCAGACCATTGAAGAAGCGGGAATGATGGATCAGACCATCTTCATCATTACCGCAGACCACGGAGACATGCTTGGAGAGCGCGGGCTGTGGTACAAAATGAACTTCTTCGAGCACTCCGCGCGAGTGCCTCTGGTGATGGCAGGCCCGGGGATCAGTCAGGGGGTGGCAAGCAATCCCTGTTCGCTGGTCGATATTCTGCCGACCATGCTCGACTTTGCCGCTCAGGACGGAACGGAAAAGCCAGCGCTGGGCATGGCCATTGATGGCCGCTCGCTGATGCCTTTGGCCAACGGGAAGTCTGACCCGGTTGAGGAGGCGATTGGCGAATACTGCGCAGAGATGACGGGGCATCCTGTTTTCATGATCCGGCGTGGTGCGCTGAAATACATTGCCTGCGAGGGCGATGCACCGCTGCTCTATGATGTCATTGCCGACCCTATGGAAACCCGGAACCTAGCTGAAGATCCGGCCTATGCCAGTCAAGCGCAGGCCTTTGCCGATGAAGTGGCGCGGCGCTGGAACAGTCAGGAATTGCGCGCTAACGTCATAGCCACGCAAAAGCAACGTCGCGCCATTCATGCGGCGATGGAAGCCGGGGCGGCGGAACCATGGGATTACAACCCACCGCGCGACGCTTCTCGCGAATACGTGCGGAACAATATGGACTGGACTGTGGCCGCTGAGCGGTACCGCTTTCCGAAGACTTGAGGGGAGACGTCGTCATGATCACGGCGCTGAACGCGGCAGATTTTGAACGCATCCGGCGGGGCTACGATGACGATCCTGCTGCTTCCTTGTCTCTGCAGGCCGAAGCCTACACTTCGGCAGACTGGTTTCGGGCAGAGCAACAGGCGGTATTTTCGCATTCGTGGCAATGGGTCTGCCACGTGGAAAAGGTGCGCGAGCCAGGGGCCTTCACCACCACCATGATCGCGGGCAACTCAATCGCCATCGTTCGCGACCGCGACGGCACCCTGCGCGCCTTCTACAACGTCTGTAAGCACCGGGCGCACGAGCTGTTGCAGGGCGAGGGCAAGGTCAATCATATCATGTGCCCCTATCACGCCTGGGCCTATAAACTCGACGGCCAACTCGCCGTCGCACCGCACACAAGTGCGCTCAAAGGCTTCGATAAATCGGAAATCTGCCTCGATCAGGTCAAGGTCGAGGAGTTCTGTGGCTTTATCTACGTCAACCTCGACCCCCACGCGGCCCCACTGGCTGAGCAGTCCGGTGATTTGCGGCGCGAGATCATGTACTGGGCGCCTGAGGTCGATGAACTGACCTTTGGCCACCGGCTCACTTACGACATCAAATCCAACTGGAAGAACGTGGTGGACAACTTTTTGGAGTGCTACCACTGCCCGACCGCGCACAAGGATTTCTGCACGCTGGTCGATATGGATACCTACAAGGTCACGACCCACGGCATCTATTCCAGCCACATGGCTGATGCCGGGCAGGGCTCGAACACGGCTTATGATGTGTCCAACGCCGCTGTTAAGACGCATGCGGTCTGGTGGCTCTACCCGACGACCTGCATCATGCGCTATCCGGGGCGGCCTTCGATGATCATCCTCAACATCATTCCCATCGGCCCGGATCGAACGCTTGAGACCTATGATTTCTTTCTGGTCGAACCGACGCCGGATGAGGCTGAGGTAGAGGCCATTCGCTACCTTGATGAAGTCCTGCAGGTCGAAGATATCAATTTGGTCGAAAGCGTCCAGCGCGGCATGAACACACCGGCCTTCCAGCAGGGACGCATCGTTCATGATCCCGACGGCTCGGGCAAATCAGAGCACGCGGTTCACCACTTTCACGGGCTGGTGCTCGATGCATACAAGAAGGCACTTACCGTATGAGGTTAGAGGGAAAAACCGCGCTGGTGACGGGCGGACGCGGCGGCATTGGTCGGGCAATCTGTGAACGGTTCGAGCGTGAAGGGGCCAAAGTATTCGCCGCCGATCTCTCTGCGGGCGGTTCACTTGAACGCGGCGAAGCGCCTCCCTCAGGGTTTCTGCGGTTGGATGTTACCAGCGAGGCCAGTGTCAAAGCTGCCTTTGACCGGGTTGCTGAGGAGAGCGGCGCGCTTGATATCCTCGTCAACGCCGCTGGGGTCGAGATCGAAAAAACCATCGAGGACACCAGCCTTGATGAATGGAACCAGATTTTCGCAGTCAATGTCACAGGAACATTTCTGGTTTCAAAATACGCGCTGCCGCTGCTGCGCCAGTCCAAGGCGGCGGGCGGGGCATCGGTGATCAATTTTGGCTCCTATGACGGTTTTATCGCTGATCCGGGATTGGCGGCTTACTGCGCAACCAAAGGCGCGGTGCACGCTTTGACCAAAGCGATGGCCTGTGACCACGGCCCGGAAGGCATCCGCGTCAACGCCATTTGCCCGGGCTATGTCGATACCCCGATGCTGCAGTCGTTCTTTGAAGGCGAAGGCAGTGGCGGTGATGGTGGCACCATTGAGAGCCTGCAACAGGCCGTGCGCGATGTTCACCCGATGCGCACGTACGGCACGCCCGAAGACATGGCCAACCTGGTAAACTGGCTGGCCTCGGACGAGGCGCGCTATGCTGCTGGCCAGCTTTGGGTCCTCGATGGCGGCCTGTCGGCTCAAGTCCAGCAAATGAAGCTTTAAGGGGGCGACCGGAGCAGCACCATGGCCAGCAGCAAACCCGTCATTATCACCTGCGCCGTTACCGGCGGTATCCACACCCCGACCATGAGCCCGCACTTGCCCGTGACCCCGGATGAGATCGCCACCGCCTCGATTGAGGCCGCCGAGGCTGGGGCATCGATTATCCATCTGCACGCCCGCAACCCGGAAACCGGCAGGCCTGACCCTGATCCCAAGTTGTTCATGGACTTCCTGCCACGCATCAAGCAGTCCACAGACGCGGTGATGAACGTATCCACCGGCGGCGGTTTGGGGATGACGCGGGAAGAACGCTTGCGCGCGGCCGCGACAGCAAGCCCGGAAATGGCGTCGCTGAACGTCGGCTCCATGAATTTCGGCATCTTCCCAATGGCAGACAAATACAGCCAGTGGCAGCATGACTGGGAGCCGGAATTTCTGGAAATGACCCGCGACTTTATCTTCCGCAACACCTTTGCGGACATGGAGTACGTGGTCAAAGAACTGGGGCAGGGCCACGGCACCAAGTTCGAGTTCGAGTGCTACGATCTCGGGCACCTTTATAACCTCGCCTGGTTGATGGATCAGGGCTGGGTCGAACCGCCGTTTTTTGTACAGATGGTGTTCGGCGTGCTTGGCGGTGTCGGGGCTGACCTCGATAACCTGATGCACATGCACACCATTGCGCAGAAGCTGTTTGGCGATGACTACGAATGGTCGGTGCTGGCCGCAGGGCGGCATCAGATGAACTTTGGCACTCAGGCAGCGATGCTGGGCGGTAATCTGCGCGTAGGGCTGGAGGACAGCCTCTATATCGGGCCGGGCAAGCTGGCGCACAGCAATGCGGATCAAGTGCGGAAGATACGGACGATTATCGAAACCCTCGGCCTGGAAGTCGCAACGCCCGAGCAAGCGCGCGAGCGTCTCGGGCTCAAAGGCGGCGATCAGGTCGGTTTTTAGGCCAGCATCCAAGCTGGCAGGTCAGGTAAAGCGAGTGTGAGGCAAGATAAGGTGCTGAATGATGGAGAACCGGTGAGTAGGGGCGGGCGACTAGCCGGAAAACGGGCCTTGGTAACGGGCGGGCGACAAGGCATCGGCCATGGAATTGCCGAGCGCTTCCATGCTGAGGGCGCTCAGGTTGCCATCACTGGACGGGGCCAGCGCCCCGATGAGCTGCCCAATCATTTCCAGTGGTACGGTTCGGACGTTTCAGACCCCGGTGCGGTGCAGGCTTTGGCAGCGGCTTTTGATGGCTTGGATATTCTGGTCAATAACGCTGGGGTTCAGATCGAGAAAACCGTGCTCGACACCACAGACGCTGACTGGGACAGGCTGATGGGCGCCAATGCCAAGGGCGTTTTTCTCATGTGCCGAGCCTTCATTCCCAAGATGAGCCATGGCGGGTCGATCATCAATATCGGTTCAATCTCAGGCACCACAGCCGACCCCGGACTGGCACTCTATAATGCGTCCAAAGCCTTTGTTCACGGACTGACCCGGTCGATCGCGGTTGATCATGGTCCGGCGGTCCGCTGCAACGCGATCTGCCCCGGTTGGATCATGACGGGGATGGCAGACGCCGCTTTTGCCGCTGGGGGGAGCCCTGAGGCCGCCAAAGCGGACGCTCTGGCGCGTCATCCTGCAGGGCGGTTTGGAGAACCTGCGGACATCGCGGCCATGGCCGCTTGGCTGGCGTCTGACGAGGCTGCTTTCGCGACCGGCCAGTTGTTTACCATCGACGGCGGCATGACAGCCGCTTCGCCGCTCAATCCGGGATTATTCTAATGGCAAACTTCGACAAAACCGCCGTGCTGGGCGCAGGCGTTATCGGCGCAAGCTGGACTGCTTTGTTTCTGGCCGCAGGCAAGGACGTCTGCGTCTTTGACGTTGCTGACAACGTTGAGGGCGAGGTGACTGATTACGTTGAGAAAGCTTGGCCGACGCTGCTTGAAATCGGTTTGGCTGCGGAGGGCCGTCGGGGCGCACTGAGCTTTGCCGCCACACCGGAGGCGGCCGTTGTCGGGGCTGATTTTGTGCAGGAAAACGTGCCTGAGCGCCTACCCATCAAGCTCGAACTGTATCAGCGCATCGAGCCACACTTGAAAGCCAGCGCGGTTGTATCCTCTTCGGCTTCGGGTTTGATGGTGAAGGAAATGCAAGCCGGCTGGGAGAATCCTGCACGTTTTGTGCTCGGTCACCCCTTCAACCCGCCGCATCTGGTGCCGCTGGTCGAGGTCATCGGCAACGAACGCAACGACCCGGCGGCACTATTGGATGCTGAGGCTTTTTACCGGGAGGTTGGTAAGGTCACGATACGGGTGAACAAAGAAGTACCCGGCCACGTCGCCAACCGCCTGCAAGCCGCCCTGTGGCGCGAGGCGATCCATTTGGTCAACGAGGGCGTTGCCAGTGTCGAGGACGTGGACACCGCGGTTTGGGCCGGTCCGGGTCTGCGCTGGGGCGCTATGGGGCCGCATATGCTGTTTTCGCTGGGCGCGGGCGCAGGCGGTCTTGCTGAATTCTGCAACCGCTACGCTGACAGCTTCCATCGCTGGTGGGACGATCTGGGCACGCCACAAATCACCGCTGAGGTCGCAGAAAAGCTCGGGCAGGGGGTCGCTGACGAGGCGAAGGGCCGGGGTGTGGACGCGCTGAGTACCAAGCGCGACGCCTTGATCGTTGCCCATCTCAAAGCCGTTAAGGACCTGCGCTGAGCCAGCTTCGGCCGAGCAGCAATCTTCACTGAAACAGCCGCGCTAGCCAGCCTCATGCTGGCTGAGCGCACGGGCGATCATGACTCGCATGATCTCGTTGGTGCCTTCGAGAATCTGATGCACCCGTAAGTCCCGAACAATCCGCTCGATCCCGTAATCGGCGAGATAGCCGTAGCCGCCGTGGATCTGCAGCGCCTGATTGGCCACGTCGAAGCAAGCGTCGGTTACAAATCGCTTTGCCATGGCGTTTTGCGTGGCGATGTCGCCGGTCTGGTTATCCATGGCTTGCGCAGCCGCGTAGAGGAACAGGCGGGAGGCCTGCAGGTTGGTTTCCATATCGGCGAGTTTAAAGGCCGTATTCTGAAAGTCGCCGATGGCCTGCCCGAATTGCTTGCGTTCGCGGCTGTAGCGCAAGGCGCGATCCATGGCTTCCTGCGCACCACCCAGCGAGCAGGCGGCGATATTCACCCGCCCACCGTTCAGACCTTGCATGGCAAAACTGAACCCCTGACCGGGATCGCCTAACCGATTGCTGGCAGGGATCCGGCAATTATCGAGAGTGACCATCGCTGTAGGCTGAGCATTCCACCCCATTTTGCGCTCATTCGGACCAAAGCTCAGTCCCGGCGTATCACGCTCGACCAGAAAGGCCGATATCCCGCGTGGCCCTAGTCCCTCTGAGCGGGCCATGACGATGTAGAGATCAGAGAAGCCTGCACCTGAAATGAACACTTTGGCCCCATTGATCACGTAGCCGTCACCATCGCTTTCCGCGCGGGTGGTCAGATTGGCAGCATCGGAACCGTTGTTTGGTTCAGTCAGGCAGTAGGAAGTTATCATCTCCCCCCGAACCATGGGCCCGACATAGCGCGCCCGCAGGGCCTCGCTGCCAAAACGGTCCACCATCCAAGCCGCCATATTGTGAATGGTCAAAAAGGTCGCGTGGCCGATGCATCCTTTGGAAAGCTGTTCAAAGATCATCGCTGCTTCCAGCCGACCCAGACCTGAGCCGCCGTGCTGCTCGGCGGTATAAATGCCACCAAACCCCAGACTGCAAAGCTCAACCAGTACGTCTCGGTCGAGAATGCGGTTCTGGTCCCAATGCTCGGCATTGGGGCGCAGGCGATCGTCGGTGAAGGCCTTGGCCGCGTCGATGATGAGCCTTTGTTCTTCGGAGAGTTGGAACATGGTTGCGTCTCTGCTCTTGTCTAAGCCTCGATCCCTGCGGCTCGGTCCCGATCTTCCCCGGGTTGGCGCCACAAGGCATGGGGTCGCTGGTACGCTAGCCCTAGAGGCATGGTGCTGTCATGGGTAGGCTGACATTATCGCGCTGGCACTGGTTCCGTCAGGTCTGGTAACAGTTATCGCAAATCCGCGCCCCTGATCCGTTGACACGCTGGCTTTCAGAAACACGGGGTGCGTGTTATGCAAGCGCTTACATCGCAGTTATTTTGAGGGAAAACAGGGTGGATATAAACGCAAAGATCGTCAGCGACATGGTCGCCAATGACATCAGTTTTGTGACAACGGTTCCGTGCAAGCAGCTTGCCGGCGTGATTGATGCGGTCGAGGCAAGCCCCGACATCTACCACATTCCGGCGAACAAGGAAGACGAGGGCATGGGCCTGTGTGCGGGTGCCTTCATGGGCGGCAAGCGGCCTGCGATCATCATGCAAAACACGGCGATTGGCGTGACAATCAACACGCTGGTGACTTTGACACAGTTCTACCGGATGCCCTTGCCCATGCTGATTTCCTATCGCGGAGAGTTAGGCGAGCCGGTTGCCTGTCAGGTCGAAATGGCGGTGCATACTAAGGCGCTGTTGGCCCAGCTGAACATTCCCACCTACCACTTCCATCGGGAAGAGGACGTGGAGGAGTTGGATAAGATCCTGAAGTACACATTCATGTGCAACAAGCCCGTTGCCATTCTGACCGATGCCACATTCTGGAAGGGGTACTAAACCATGATCCGCTCTGACGTTTTACGTGAACTCGCCCCAACTCTCGCCGACCATCTGGTCATCTGTAACATCGGTCTGCCCAGTCAGGAATTGCACCTGATCGACGACCGCGCGACCAATTTCTATATGTTGGGCACCATGGGGCTGGCGTCCTCGATTGGGCTGGGTCTGGCGCTGGCGCAGGACAAGAAAGTCATCTCGATCGACGGTGACGGCTCAGTCCTGACCAACTTCGGCACTTTGCCCACAATCGCAAACAATGTTGCTGACAACTTCATCCTGTTGATCATCGACAACGGCTCCTACGGCTCAACCGGCGATCAGCCGACCTATGCCGGAAAGAAAACCTCGCTGGCGGCGGTGGCTTCGGCCTGTGGCTGCGAGACGGTCGTTGAGTGCAGCGCGGAAGACACTGTGCAAGCGGTTAAAGATGCCATTGCTTCGGACAAGATGACGATCATCGTGTCCAAGTGTGAGTCCGGGAACATCAAGGTTCCGGTGATCACCATGGACCCCGTCAGCATCCGCGACCGCTTCATGGGTGCGGTAAAGGCCTGATCGGCATGTTTGCGGGGCCAATAAGGGATGCGGAAGACGCCCGACGGCGGGCGCGGCGTGTGCTGCCCCGGCTGGTGTTCGACTATATCGACGGTGCCGCGGGACAGGAGCAGGGTGAAGCGCACAACCGCGCTTTGCTCCGTGAAACCCGACTTCAACCCCGCATCCTGCAGGACGTGCGCGACAGACGGTTGAGCACGAAACTGTTCGGGCAAGATTTCGACCTGCCTGTCGGCATTGCGCCCATGGGCATGTGCAATCTGGCTTGGCCAGGCGCAGACCTGATGCTGGCGCGGCTGGCGGCGCGGGAAGGGGTGCCGCATGGGCTTTCGACGGTTGCCTCCACGTCCATGGAACGTGTGTGGTCAGCCTCAGAGGGCCGCGCCTGGTTCCAGCTCTATTTCAGCGGGGCGGGTGACGGGACGGTCAAGCTGGTCGAGCGCGCCAGAGAAGTCGGCTACCAAACCCTCGTGCTCACCGTCGATGTGCCGGAAGTCGGGCGCAGGCCACGGGAACTGAAGCAGGGCTTCAAGATGCCGTTCCGCATGGGCCCCCGAACCTTCACCGATTTCGCCCTGCATCCGCGCTGGTCCCTGACGTCGCTGCTCCGCGGTGCGCCCAGTTTGGGCAACTTTGGCCCCAAAGATCAGGCGCGGGGGTTTGTGTTTCACCGGACCGAGAGCCGGGCTGGCGCGGATTGGACCTTTTTTGACCGGTTGCGCGACATGTGGCCGGGCGCTTTGGTGGTCAAGGGCGTGCTCGATCCGCGCGATGCGGCAGAACTGCAGCAGCGCGGTGCTGATGGCATTCAGGTCTCCAGCCATGGCGGCCGACAGTTGGACGGCGGTGTATCGCCGGTGGAAGCTTTGCCAAAGATCCGCGCGGCGGTTGGGGCGGCTTTTCCGGTTCTATATGACAGCGGGCTGCGCTCCGGCGAAGACGTGCTCAAGGTTCTGGCGTTGGGCGCTGACTTTGCTTTTCTTGGCCGCCCGCTGCAATTCGCCATCGCAGCGCGGCAGGAGCAGGGACTGACTGAATACTGGGACAGCGTGAAAACCGAATTGTCGATTGCGCTGGCGATGACTGGCCTGACCGACATAGCCCAAGCTTCCCCCGCTATTCTCAGCGGTTAAAACGCCTAAGTACAGGCTGCCGGTTCTAGACAGACGGGGACGCGAGCGAGCCGCGTTTGATGATGTGGGTCAGCAACTCAACGCTATTTCCCGACCCCGGTTCCCTGATTTCCGCCAACAACTCTTCTGCTGCGCGCTGGCCCATCTG
>PAFB01000039.1 GCA_002700865.1 Rhodospirillaceae bacterium | reverse complement strand
TGGAAGTGATGATGGCTTCTTCCGATACCAAGATGGTTGTCGGTGCTGCTTGTCTGTCCGGCGTTGATGCGTCTGATACTGCTTTCTACATGGACAACGCTTCCAAGGTGATGACCGTTTCCAACGCATCCATCTACATTGATGGTGGCTTTGGCCGTCTGACCCTGCAGTCCGGCGACTACTCCGGTGGTGTTGGCGCAATCGCTGGTGCTGGTGACCAGGCTGACATTGACGCTGACGGCCTCGTTGTTGTTGCTCAGGGCCTCGGCATTCTGGGTGCAAACCCATACCTGGCTGTAGACCTTGCTGCTGCTGACACTCTGGGTGATCTGGAAGTTGTAACCGGTGGTACCATCGATCTGGGCGGCCTGTCTGCTGCGATCGACGTTGCTCTGGACAACCCAGATGACGTGTTCGGCATCTCTTCTTGGGATCTGGGCGCTTCCTACGCAGTAGGCGACCTGTCTCTGGCAGCTGCAACCGACTCCTCCTCTGATTGGGGTCTGTCTGCTTCCATGGCAATCGCTGGCTTCGCAGTGAACACCACCTTCGGTTCCTCCTCTGCGGACGACCACGAGAAGGCTGGCATCACCTACTCCGTATCCCTTTCCACTGCTCTGAACGGCTTCGGTCTGGCCATTGGCTTCGATCAGGACCTGCAGCCAGCAGTTGGTCTGGACTACGACCTCGGCGGTCTGAGCCTGTACGCAGGTTACGACGCAGCTGACGAAGGTGGTGAAATCGGCGCGACGCTGTCCTTCTAATCATCGATTAGAAAATAGAGTGGTGCCTCGCGCACCACTCACCTTTAAGGGGCATCAATTGATGCCCTTTTTTGTGGCTAAAGTCTAAGGCCTAGCTAGCTGCGCGAGGGTGCAATGTGCTCAAGAAACAGTTGCTTGAGCTCTTGGTTTTTGGCACCGGCGATCTTTGCCGTCGGCTGCTCTGGTATCTCAAAGTCCTGTTCGCCCACGACAAAAGACACCACTTTTCGAATGGTGCCGTCGAAATCAGACACAAGATCTTCGTAATAGATTTCAATCCACGGCTTGGGTGTCTTTTGCAGAAAGGTTTCCCAGGCCCGGTCATGATTGACCAGCGAGTGCAGGTGTTCGGTTATCCTCCCAGGCTCGAAGGGAACGTCTTGCACGATTTCGTGGATTTCACTGACGTTGGCCTCGGCCGGTATGCGGAAGGTATCCTTGCTGCGCCCGATGTAGGCCGAAATCGCCTGATCCAATCGATCACGGCGCCGCAAGAAAACGAACTTCTCCGTATCCCGCAAGAGACGCCTTCCAACTTGATCGGACCCAAATCGCCCAGGCAGAATGACACGGAACTGGTCCACTTTGAGATTGTAGCCAAAGGTCCCGTTTGGTGAGGTGCGCCGCGACTGAAGGAACTTATAGAACAGGTCGAAATTGGAGTATTGCGCACCATGCTTGTCGAAGAATTTGCTCAGCCAGCGCTTGTTGAAGAACTCCATGGGATCACCCATCAGTCCCGTCAGAAACAAAGTCTCCGACAACAAGTTACTGCCCATCCGATGCCCGCACAAAATGCCATAGGTCCGTTTGACTTCACTACCAGCCGGGAAATCACGCTCGTCCGAGAGCTGGCGCTCAAGCGTAATTTCCATCCAAGGTGACTTAGCCGCCTTCTCCGCCATAACGGGATTTCACTCAGCATAATGATTTAAGGTAACCGAACCTTAGTTATCATTATGATGATCTCATTAAAACCATATTCCGCACGTGTCCAACCGGCTCATAGCCGGGCGTTCCCGTGCGAACTGATTGAGAAGATAAAGATCGCCGGTCCAGCGACCGGTCCAGCGAGACCACACCTGCCGAACGTCGGATGGCCCCGGACAAACCCGAAAAATGGGCCCGAAAAATGGGCCGGACGCCAGCCTTTGCGCGGCCGCAAAAAATGAGTTTTCATGGGATCAGCTATGGAGGTACCGACCGGATTCGAACCGGTGTACACGGATTTGCAATCCGGTGCGTAGCCTCTCCGCCACGGTACCGCCTTCAAAGTCGCGCGAAGCTAACACCAAGGGTGGAGCCAAGCAAATATAATGTGCCCCCGTTTGGGTAAAAGCTGCAATCCCTCACTCGAAGGCATGGCGGCTTGCCTCGATCCCCCGGGAACCTTCAAAAATACCCCCAAATTTGTTTCAGAAATCCAAAGTTTATTCAGCATTAGTTATTCCGAAATTAATGCGTTGAAAGTAGAATCCTAGGGAATGTTCCACCCAAACGCGAGATCTGCTTTTCTGTGCAACAGGACGCACTGACAACTTTTGCTTCGGCTATGGCCGCTGGTAACCATGCTGCGGCTTCGGAGGTAAGCCGAAGAGCATCGGCGACTATGCCTGCGGTTGGAACATTTTTGCGGTCCGTCATTGCCCGGGAGCAGGGTGAACTCATTGACGGGGAGCGTCTACCCAAGGCAACCCGAAATCCAAACCTGACCTTGCTACTGAACATCATGCGGCTGGATGGTGATTTTGCCTCTGGTGCGACGTCGATCGGGTTTCTCGGTGCCTCAACAGCGGGCAAGCCGGCACTGAGCTTTACCGCTGAGACGTGGGAAACCAGCACGCAGGCGCAGCGCCTGCGAACCACCGCTTATCTGCAGTTGGGTTTGCTGGAACGCGCGTCGGAAAGCCTGAGTTTCCTGCTTGAACATGAGACCGGAAAGGCGCTTGGGAACTCAATCAGTCGGGGCCTCATGCGATCCGTGCCGTACACGATCGACAAGACATCATCAGACGTCTTCGCCAAGGGGCTGGCTTTGCACTGCTTCAGCGCCGGCAGCGTCCCCCTCAACTACTTGCTACGGATTGAAGACGCCCTGGGCGATGATCGCTTAGACGCCACCGGCTCCATTGCCCGTGTCACAGCGCAAATGGCCAAAGCGTCCAAGTTTCTTCCCCGTGACTTGACCGCAGAGCAGGCAATCAATCTGGTGGTTTCCTTTACCAAGATGTCGAACCTGCAACACGTGTTTGCACCGCTGTTGCAGCGCGTCGATCGCGCTGCAAAGAATGATCCCAACTTCCGGTTTTGGTCAGAGCGCGCAATCGTCGCAAAAACGCCTGTGTTTGACTCTGAAGGGCTGGAACAAGTTGCCCAGAAGGCCGTTGAAAGCGGCGACTTTGAGTGTGCAGCCCGAACGGCTTATCACCTGCCCTTTGCTGGCGTGACCCGCGAGCGGGAAGCGGCCTTGTTGAGGACCATGGCGGATAGGTTTGCGCCCCGAACTGCCCCCCTGCCCGCCACAGGAACGAAGCGGGAGGCGCTGCATATCGTGTTTTGCTCTGCCTATCTCGCCAACCACGGCATAGCCCACGTGATGCACCAGTTTGTCACTCATCTGAAAGCGCACGGCATCGGATATTCAATCCTGAATTGCGGCACGGTGGTTGAGGACGATATCTACCAGCGCAACATTTTTGCTCATGCCGACGCGGTTCGTGAGATCAAACTTTTGGCGTCCATCGACGGCATGCAGGATGACCGCGACGGTGAGGCTCTGCGCGCTGCCTCCGCGTTCATCCGGCAGCAACAGGCTGATATTTGCATCAACCTTGATGGCTACATGAGCATCCCCATGCTGCGGATTGGCGCGGACCGTCCGGCACCCATCAATATCTATTGGGTCGGGCACGGTGGTAATCTCGGCCTCGGACACTTTGATTACATCATCAATGACAGATTTTTGGCTTCTGAACCCGTACCGGGCCAAGAACTGGAGCAGGAAATCAGACTGCCATCAGCGTTTGTCACCAGCGGTGTGTTCGACTTTGACCGGTCGATAACCAAGGCTGACCTCGGCTATCCTGACGATGCCGTCCTGATTAATGCTTTCAACAACCACATGAAGATTGACCGTCACTATCTTGATTGCCTCGCACAAGTACTTCGCGCGGCTCCCAAGGCTGTGGTTTTGTTCAATAATCCAGCGGGCAAAGACTCCGGCTCCACCATTGCCCGGTATCTGGTCGAGCAAGGACTGTCTGAAGCGCAGTTTGGATTTCAGGATCGGGTCAATCCCAAGTCTGAGCACTATACGCGGTTGCACGCCCATGACTTCGCCATGGATACATTTCACGTCAGCATGTCTTCGGGCACGCTCGACAACATGTGGGCTGAATTGCCGACCCTGGCGCGGCCCGGAGACAGTTACTACAGCCGGATTTGCGGGTCTTTCAATGCGCAGATCGGATTACCGGAGTTGAACTGCGACACGTCCAGCGCCTTCGTGGACAAAGCGATTTCACTGGCAACAAATCCCGGACTACTGGCCGATATCCGCCACCACATCCGGACGCACAAAACCAAGACTTCGATGTTTGATGGCGAGATGTTTGCCGCTGAGTTTGCCGCCGCTATGCGCGCTGTCGTGGCGCATGCGCAGGCGGGTAAGGCACCGGCTAATTTGAACATCGAAGCACTCTTCCCAGCGATAGAGGAGCGGCGCTAGACCATGTCAGCAACACCCTCGCCCATCACCCGCATGAACGCTGCCATTTTATGTGGCGGGGAAGGCAAGCGCCTTTGGCCGGTTTCTCGCAAAGACCACCCCAAGCAATTCGGGGTTTTTGCCGGTGACGATGATCCGATGATCACCCACACTGCTAAACGGCTCGAAGCCCTTGGCACGCAGCTCACACTGGGTCAGGCCGTGGCGATTGGCGGTCAGGGGCATGGCTTTCTGATCGACGATCATGTCGCTGACTATGGCTTCGAGACCATTCTTGAACCCGTCGCCCGAGATTCAGCCGCGGCGATTGCGGCCATCAGCGCCTTGATGGAAGCCAGAGACGAAGGCGACGTGCCGCTGATCGTCTGCCCGTCGGATCACCTGATTAAGGACAGCGCCACCTTTTGCCGGGACGCCCTCGCCGCTGCGAGCGCAACGGCGGACTACGATCTGGTGCTGATGGGCATCCCCCCGACCCATGCGGAAACGGGCTACGGATACTTCGAAGTTGATCAGGTGGCGCTCGACCCCACGGCGCATGCAGCAATCGTGAAGTTTCATGAAAAACCCGATGCTGAAACGGCAAGCCGCTACGTGAGCAACAGCCTGATGTACTGGAACTCAGGCATTTTCATCTTTCAGCCCGCAAAGCTGATCGACTTGCTGGCGCGTTTGAACCCGGGCCTGCTGGAGCTGTGCCGTGCTGCGGTGAAGGGAGCGTCAGATGATCTCAAACGCTTAGTGCTGGATGCCGAACCCTTCAGCGCCATCACGGCCCGATCGTTTGACTATGAGGTGGTTGAGAAAGCGGAGAATATCGGGGCAGTCCGGGCCGGCTTTGACTGGACTGACCTGGGCAGTTGGACCGCCGTTAGCCAGACCCATGAAGCCGATGAGCATGACACCGTCGCCGTTGGCAAAGGGGTCAGCGTGGGGGCGAGGAACTCGTTTGTGTCGTCCTCTGGCCCCCTACTGGTCGCTCATGACGTCGAAGACATCGTCGCCGTCGCAACCCCCGACGCCGTCCTGGTGACCCGGCAGGAGAACAGCCAGAACGTCAAATCGCTGATTGATTTACTGGCCCCCGATCACCCGGAAATGAGCGCGCACCAGCGGGTCTACCGCCCCTGGGGCTGGTACGAGAGCATCGCGCGCGGTAGCCGGTTTCAGGTCAAACGCATCTGCGTCAAGCCGCAGGCCGTTCTGTCTTTGCAAAGACATGTCCATCGCGCCGAGCACTGGGTCGTCGTTGAAGGCGTCGGACTGGTCGAGATCGACGGCAAGACCTGGCAAATGAACGAAAACGAGTCGACCTTCGTGCCTATTGGCGCGGTTCACCGACTGAGCAACCCGGGAAAGATCCCTCTGGTCATCATTGAAGTTCAGACCGGTTCCTACCTGGGCGAGGACGACATCGTACGTCTGGACGATATCTACGGGCGCAAAGAACAGGATGAGGCCAACCATGACTAAAACAGCCTTGGTTACAGGTGTGACAGGCCAGGACGGGGCATACCTCGCCGAACTCCTGATGCATAAGGGATACCGCGTTATTGGACTGCGGCGGCGGTCCTCATCGTTCAACACGTGGCGGATTGAACACCTCTATAAAGACCCCCACGAAACGGCAGAGGCCAGCATCTGGTTTGACTACGGCGACCTTACGGACAGCACAAACCTCGTCCGAATCATCCAGCGCTATCAGCCCGACGAAATCTACAATCTCGCCGCGCAATCGCACGTGGCCGTGTCTTTTGAAACGCCGGAATACACCGCAAATGCTGATGGCATTGGCACCCTCCGGCTTTTGGAAGCGGTCCGAATTCTGGACATGGCGGACCGGGTTAAATTCTATCAGGCGTCCACCTCGGAACTCTACGGCAAGGCCGTTGAAACGCCGCAGAGCGAAACGACCCCCTTCTACCCCCGCTCCCCCTATGCGGCGGCCAAGGCCTACGCCTACTGGATCACCAACAATTACCGGGAGGCTTACGGCATGTTTGCGTGCAACGGCATCCTGTTCAACCATGAGAGCCCGATCCGGGGTGAGAACTTCGTAACCCGCAAAATCACCCGCGCGGTGGCAAGTATCGAACTGGGGCAACAAGAATGTCTGTTTCTGGGCAACATGAACGCCAAACGCGACTGGGGCCACGCCCGGGACTACGTCGAGGGCATGTGGCGCATCCTGCAACACGAGGAGCCGACTGACTTCGTCCTGGCGACAGGTGAGACCCATTCGGTCCGGGAGTTTGTTGAGTTAGCCTTTGCTGAGGTTGGCGTGACGCTGGAATGGGATGGCACTAGCGCAGAAGAGCGTGGCATCGACACTAAGACCGGCGCTGTCCGGGTTCAGGTTGACCCCATGTATTACCGCCCCACCGAAGTTGACCTGCTTCTCGGTGACGCGTCAAAAGCCAAAAGACTTCTGGGATGGGAACCTAAGATTACTTTCGCTGCGCTGGTCAGGGAAATGGTGCAAACCGACTTGAAAGTTATGGCCCAAGAAGCCCAAAGCACGCTGCGTCATGATCTTGGATTTAACCACGATGACTTTTGATCTGTCCGGCAAGTCGATCTTTGTCGCCGGTCATCGTGGCATGGTCGGCGGCGCCCTCGTGCGCAAGCTGCAAGAGCGGGGCGACGTTGAGCTTGTGCTCGCCAGTCGCGAGGCCCTCGATCTGTCCAACAGGCACGCCGTTCACCAGTTCTTTGACCAGCACCGCCCCGATGCCGTGATTCTCGCGGCGGCAAAAGTCGGCGGGATCAGCGCGAATGATGAGGACAAGACCGGCTTTCTGTTTGAGAATCTGGAGATTCAAAACGCCGTGATCGGTGCCGCGCGTGCCTTTGACACGCAACGCTTCCTGTTCCTCGGTTCAAGCTGCATTTACCCCAAGCACGCCGAACAACCCATCGCAGAAAGTTCGCTGCTCACCGGTCCGCTTGAACCGACCAATGAAGCCTACGCGATTGCGAAAATTGCTGGGATTAAGCTGTGCGAATACCTTAGCCGCGAAGAGGGTCGCGGCTTTATTTCCGCCCAGCCCTGCAACCTTTATGGCCCCGGCGACAACTACCACCCAACCAAGAGCCACGTCATCCCTGCCCTTCTGCACCGGTTCCATGAAGCCAAAACGCGCGGCGATGCAGAGACAGTGCTGTGGGGAAGCGGCACACCGCTGCGGGAGTTCCTCTACGTTGATGACCTCGCCGACGCGCTTTTGTTGCTGCTCGAGCGGTATGATGAACCGGAGCTGATCAACGTGGGCAGCGGCGAGGAAATCAGCATCGCTGATCTGGCGCAGTCCATATCCGCCGCCGTCGGTTACAGCGGCGCCATTCGCCTCGACCCCAGCAAACCTGATGGAACCCCGCGAAAGCTGATGGACTCCAGCCGGATACAGGCTTTGGGCTGGCGTCGCACAACCCGTCTGAGTGAGGGCCTGATACAGACCTATGCCGACTTCAAAGCCAACCTTTGAGCGTGAAAGAGAGAAACCGCCATGCACTTCAAACCTGAAATGGACAACCAGAACTTCCTGTTGCAGGACCTGCGCCGAAACTACGTTCGCGCAGCCGCGAACCAAGGCTGGTTCGAGCAGGAATGGATGGGTGTTCCAGTCTGGCAGTTGGGCGAAGACCTCGTACGCCTGCAGCGGGCCGTCACCGATGTCCGGCCTAAGTGGATTATTGAAACTGGCACGAAATTCGGCGGATCAGCGATCTTCTTTGGCTCTGTCCTGCACGGTCTGGGCCTGACAGACAGCCGGGTGATCACGCTCGATATTCAGGCACAGGACGTTGCCCGCCAGACTTTCGCAAACCACACCCTCAAAGACTATGTCGCGGATTACATCGTCGATGATGCCGTGTCACCGCAAACCATTGCGCGCGTGACTGAGCACGTCATAGCAGACCCGGGACCGACGCTGGTGTTTCTCGACGATAACCACAATCGCGACCACGTGCTGGCCGAGCTGCGCGCCTACAGCCCGCTGGTGACAGAAAACTCGCTGATCATCGTGGCGGATACCGTCTTTGGTGAGCTTGTAGGGACCCCCGTGGGCAAACCCACCGACAAGTACTGGGACGTCGCCGCCTCCAACCCGCGCGGGGCGGTTGAGATATTCCTCGATGAGGTCAACGGCGCATTCACGACCGATGATAGCTTTATCGGCAGCGGTGGCCCGGGCATGTTCCCGGATGGATTTCTCCGACGTGTCCGGTAAGCGCCGTAGCCAGACGGAGGGGACGCGTCACCATGATCGATAAAGGCATACACCCCAGCGCAGTCGTCGATATCCAGGGACAAGGCAGTCTGCCTGAAACCACGATTCTGGAGCCCTTGTCGGTGATTTACGTTGGCCCGCGGGGGCGGTTGGAAGTCGGGGAGATGTTCATCATGTACCCCAACGCTTCAATCCGGATCGATCAGGGGTGGCTGAAGCTGGGCCGCGAAGTGTCCTTTAGCTCCGGGGTTCATCTTTATGAGCCGCGTGATGGAATCGTCATCGGTGACTACGTCATGATCGGCGCAGGGACAACGATCTGTTCAGTTAATCACGGGTATGACGATCTCGACACGCCGATGCGGCATCAATCCCCACGCCCTCAGCACATATGCATCGGTAACGATGTCTGGATTGGTATGAACTGCAGCATTCTTCCCGGTGTTACCATCGGTGACGGTGTGATCATCGGCGCTGGCAGCGTTGTGACCCACGACCTGCCCGCTTACTCGATCTGCTTTGGGACGCCCTGCACCGTTCAGCGTATGCGTAACGCTCAGGGATAAGCCGGGGGGTAGCCAGTCGCGCAAAGCCACCCCTAATTTTGAAGTCCAAGAGCCTTGGTGGGATCAGTTTGCGCTGGTCCTTTGACTGGACACAGCGCTACAAGAGCACGCATCAATGTCTCTCGAGCCCGCCGGTAGCCTTGTTAACCGGCTCAGGAAAGCCCCCGCCATGTCCATACTCGACCCCCTCGCCCTGATTCACGAACGCGCTCGGGTCCCCCAGCGCCATATCGTGCTGGCCGAAGGCGAAGACCCGCGGGTGGTCGAAGGCGGAATGATCGCCGCAGCAGCGGGATTGGCCCGCATCACGCTATTGGGCAAGCACTCGGTCGTTGAGGGGTTGATCAGCGCTCATCGAGCTGACCGCGACTCTGTCTCCGTAATCGACCCTGCCGCCTCAGACCTCTTGCCTGCGCTTTCTGCCGCGCTTTATGAGCGCCGCAAACATAAGGGCCTGAGCGAAGCCCAGGCCCGACAAGCGGCGCTTGACCCGTTGAACTTCGCCGCACTGATGGTCCATGCTGGCCACGCTGACGGCACCATCGCCGGCGCAGTTGCAACGACCTCCGACACCGTGCGCGCGGCCCTGCAAATCATCGGCATGCGTCAGCACGCTGGCGCGGTGTCTTCGTTCTTTCTGATGATCCTCAACCGGGAACGCCATGGCGACAAAGCCGGAGCCGTGATCTTTGCCGATGCCGGGCTGACCATCGAACCAACAGTCGAGCAACTCGCCGGGATCGCCATGGCCTCCGCCGACAGCTTTCGCGCCATGGTGCAGCAGGAACCGCGCGTGGGGATGCTGTCGTTTTCGACCATGGGCAGCGCCAGCCATCCCAGCATTGACAAGATCAACGCCGCAAAAGACAGCGTGCGGCAGGCTCGCCCCGACCTTGTCATCGACGGCGAGCTACAGTTCGACGCAGCCTTCGTCCCCGCCGTCGCAGCATCCAAAGCGCCAAATTCGCAGATCCAGGGCGACGCCAACGTTTTCGTCTTTCCCTCGCTGGAAGCGGCCAACATCGCCTATAAAATTGCCCAGCGGATCGGCGGCGCTACGGCCATCGGCCCCATCCTGCAAGGCTTGGCCAAACCCGCCAACGACTTGTCCCGCGGGTGCACCGCGCAGGACGTCCACGACCTGATTGCCGTGACCGCGCTTCAGGTTTCCGATGGTGAAAAGGACAGCACGCCATGATCAAGCACTGCGTATTTCTGAACCTCGCTGAAGACGCTGAAGTTGATCGTCTGATGGATGCCTACGAAATGATCGGCGAGGTGCTGGACGACATCGAAGGCGTCTTTGACTTTGCCGCCGGACCGAACCGCGACTTTGAGGGAAAATCACCCGCCTATGAGACAGGGTTCGTTATCACTTTCAGCGACAAAACCGCGCTGGACACCTATGCCGCCCACCCCCTGCACGCCGAAGCCGGCGCACTGCTGAGGTCGCTGTGTTTTGAGGGGGCAGCGGGCATTCTGGTGTTCGACCTCGACGTCGGCGACGA
>PAFB01000038.1 GCA_002700865.1 Rhodospirillaceae bacterium | reverse complement strand
CGCGCAGAGGTGCTCTGGCGAGCTGGTCGTTGTGTCAACGAAACGAACAACCGCCCAGTGCGGCACGGTCCTAAACTCGCCAGGCCCAGGAGAGTCAGGAGACACCACACGTCCTGCCATATTTGCGCCGCCTCTCGTTAGCATGGCTCCCGCGCGGGCCGCCTGGACACTCGGCGTATTGAGCTGGGTAAGCTTCGAGGCTCAACCGCGTTTTGACAAGGACATAGCCGATGAAACGCACTTTTCAGCCTTCCAACCTCGTTCGGAAGCGTCGTCATGGTTTTCGCGCTCGCAAAGCGACCGTTGGTGGCCGCAACATCCTTCGCGCACGCCGCGCCAAGGGTCGCAGCAAGCTCTCCGCTTAAGCCGCGCTGTTCCTAGCTGGCTGGGCAAAGAGCGCATGAAGGCGAGCATGAAGACCCGTAAGGACTTCCTCGCCGCCGCCCGCGCTGAAAAGTGGGTTGGTCCGGTGATGTTGGTCCAGCAGCGAGACCGTGAAGACGCAAACCCTAAAGTCAGGGTTGGTTTCACGGCCAGTAAAAAAGTGGGTAATGCCGTGGCACGCAACCGGGCAAAGCGTCGGCTGCGGGCCTTGAGTGCTGAGTTGCTCGAAGGCTCAGCACAGCCGGGCTGCGATTATGTCTGGATCGCCAAGCGTGGCACGGTCAAAGCGCCGTACTGGAAGCTGCGCCGTGATGGCACCCGCGCGCTGCAGCATCTCACGAAAGCCTGTCGCGCCGACAAGCTCCCGGCGGGAAGCACCGCATGAACCGGACACCCTCTTCCCCCCTGCAACCTTCTTCAGGGCGGCCATCTTCGCCGATGACCGCGCCCGTGACGCCACGCTGGCGCGATATGGAGTGGGGCGCGCGGCTGGTCGCGCTGCCGGTTTGGGGCTATCGTCTGCTGATTTCTCCGTGGCTGCCGCCTTCGTGCCGCTATGAGCCGACGTGCAGCGCTTACGCGCTCGACGCTCTGAAACTACACGGCCCGGTCAATGGCAGCATCCTCGCCGCGCGCCGCATCGGGCGCTGCCATCCCTGGGGTGGCCATGGCTATGACCCCGTGCCCGGCAGCGAGCCGGAATCGGCTGGCGAATGCGGCCCCCACCATGGCCCCAACTGCGGCCCCCACTGCGGGCATGATCACAGCCCTCACAACAACAACCCCGCTTCACAAGGCACCCGACTATGAACGAAGACATGCGCAACATGTTCCTGGCAATCGCCATCTCTCTGGCGTTGGTGTTTGCGGTACAGACCTTCATGCCCCAGCTGTTTCCCTCTATGGCGCCGCCGCCACCAAGTCCGCAGCAAGGCGGCGCTGGTGGCAGCGACAGCGCGGGAGGCACGGACGGTGGTCTGACAGTGACGGGTTCTGATGGGCAGTTCATCGCTGCTGTGACGTCGCGCGAAGCGGCACTGGAGCAGGGCAACCGGGTCCAGATTGATACCGGTGTGTTGAAGGGCTCTCTGAACCTGCAAGGCGCGGTCATGGATGATCTGACGCTGACGGGCTATCGCCAATCCCTCGAAGACGATTCCCCCTTTGTCGACCTGCTGCACCCGCAGGCGACTCAGGGAGGCTACACCGTGGCCCATGACTGGCTGACAGCCACCGGCGGCGCGCTGGTCGGTGCGCGCACGGACTGGACGCTGGAAGCCGGGAACCGGCTGACCGTGGACACGCCGGTTGTGCTGAGCGCGACGTCGGAAACCGGCATCACGGTCCGCCGCACCATTGAAGTCGCTGGCGACTACATGTTCCGCATGACCGACGAGCTGACCCATCAGGGTGGTGAAGCGGTCACGATCGCGCCGATTGGCACGGTGAACCGCTTTGATGAGGTGCAGGACGATCGCTACACCACCACAGGCTATATCTCCGTGCTCGACCGCAAGCTGCGCGAACACAAATACGGCAAGATCGCCAAGCCAAGCACCAACCCCGAAGAACGCCTCAACCCCATGTCAGGCGAGCAGGGCGGTGTCGTCACGACCGGTGGCTGGGTCGGCTTTACCGATAAGTACTGGATGGTCGCTCTGGTCCCCAGTCAGACCGACCAGGTCCGCGCCGGTTACAGCCTGAACAAGGGCGGGCTGGGTCAGCGGCAGTTCGTTTCTTCGCAGTACATCTACAACGCCCCCGTGACCATCCAGCCGCAGCAGACCGTGGAAGTATCCACGCTGGTCTTCGCCGGGGCCAAGGATGTCAGCTTGCTGGACGCCTACGCCAAGGAATTCTCGATCCCCAAGTTCGACCGCGGTGTGAACTTCTGGTTCATTTACCCGCTGACCAAGCCGCTGTTCCTCGCGCTGGCCAAAGTGACGGACTGGTTGCGGCCCTCCATGGGCGCTTATGCCTTTGGCGCGGCGATTATCGTTTTGACATTGATTGTGAAAACCATCCTCTTCCCCCTGCAGCTGCGTGCTTACCGTTCCATGGCGAAGATGCGGACTTTGCAGCCAAAGATGAAGGAGCTGCAGGAAAAGCACGCCGATGACCGTCAGGCGCTGAGCCAGGCGATGATGACGCTGTATCGGCAGGAGGGCGTGAATCCGCTGGGTGGTTGTTTGCCGATGCTGCTGCAATTCCCGGTGTTCATATCCCTGTACCGTGTGATGCTGGTAACGCTCGAAGCCCGACACGCGCCCTTCCCCGGTTGGGTGCAGGATTTGTCGGCCAAGGACCCGACGGGGCTGCTGGAACTGTTCGGCTTGATCCCGTGGAACCCGGAGCTGATCCCGCTGATCGCGATCATCAATATCGGGATCTGGCCTATTGTCTATGGCGTGTCGATGCTGGCGCTGCAGCGCATGTCACCGGCGCCGTCGGACCCGATGCAGGCGCGAATCTTCCTGTTCATGCCGATCATCTTCACCTTTGTCCTCGCCGGCTTCCCGGTGGGTCTGGTGATCTACTGGACGGTGAACAACATCATTTCGATGGGTCAGCAGTTCATCATTGGCCGCATGACCAAGACCAAGAGCCAGGAGCAGCAGGAAGCTGCGGCGGCGCGGGCGGAGGCCAAGGCGGCTGAGCGCGCGGCGAAAAAGGCGAAGAAAGAGCAAGGCGAGGCCTAAGGGCCTCCGCCACGGCTCCGGCCGCCGCCGCTGTGGCGCGCTGGCCTGTCCAGGAACCCTGATCATGTCCTCGCCCCCGGCTTTGCATCTCGACAATCCCGCCGATCTGTTCAAGACGCGCGCCCAGTTCTTTCGCGGGGTGCCGGCCATGCAGTTCCTGCCCGACGCCGACCGCCCTGAAGTCGCCTTTGCCGGGCGGTCGAATGTCGGAAAGTCGTCGCTGCTCAACGCCCTGACCGGGGTCAAGGGGCTGGCTCGGACCTCCAACACACCGGGCCGGACACAGGAGATGAACTTCTTCGACCTTGCCGGCATCGGTTACATCGTTGATTTGCCGGGCTACGGCTATGCCAAGGCCTCCAAGCGCGATATCGCGCGCTGGAACGCGACCACCAACCGGTATCTGCAGGGCCGCCCGAACCTGAAGCGGGTCTACGTGCTGGTCGATTGCCGCCATGGGCTCAAGGACAATGACCGCCAGCTGATGGACGACCTCGACGTCGCGGCGGTGTCTTACCAGCTGGTGCTGACCAAAGCGGACAAGATTAAAGCGGGCGCCCTCGCCAAAGTGCGGGCTGGCGTTGAAGCCGAAGCGCTCAAGCACCCCGCTTCCTTCCCGCGCGTGCTGACCACATCCGCAGAAAAACCACTTGGCCCCATCGGCGGCATGCTGGATCTTCGGGACGCCGTGGCCCGCGTGGTGCTGGGGATGGGTGACGATTTTGGAGATATATTCGCATGACCGAGATGAGCGAGACCCAGGCGCGGGCGTGGCTGGACAAGGCCGAGACCCTGCGCGAAGCCCTGCCTTTCATGCGCCGTTACACGGGCAAGACCATTGTCGTGAAGTTCGGTGGTCACGCCATGGTGGACCCGGCGCTGACGGAAAGCTTTGCCGCGGACATCGCCCTGCTGCGCCAAGTCGGCATGCGCCCCATCGTTGTTCATGGCGGGGGCCCGCAGATCGCCGCAATGCTCGAACGCCTGGCTGTACCGACCAAGGCCATTGACGGCCTGCGCGTGACCGATGCACCGACGATGGAAATCGTCGAAATGGTACTGGCGGGCAAGATCAACAAGGACGTCGTCACCGCGCTGAACAAAGCAGGCGGGACGGCTGTTGGTCTGTCGGGCAAGGACGGGCGTTTGCTGCTGGCTGAGAAGGTGCAGCGCGACGACGGTGTCGATCTGGGCTTCGTTGGTCAACCCAAGCACGTCAACACTGCTGTCATCGAAGCCATCCGCGACGCTGGCCTCATCCCCGTGATTGCGCCGATTGGGGTGGATGAGCAGGGGCAGGGTTACAACATCAACGCGGACACCGCTGCTGGTGCCATCGCTGCGGCGCTCAAGGCGGAGCGTCTGATCATGCTCACCGATGTGGATGGCGTGAAGGACTTGAGCGGCAAGCTCATCTCCGAAATCCGCCGCCCTGAAATCGCGGGTCTGATTGAGGATGGTACTGTTTCGGGTGGCATGATTCCCAAGCTGGAAATGTGCGCCGCGGCCGTCACCAGCGGCGTCGGCGCCGCCGTCATCCAAAACGGCACAGTCAAGCACGTCCTGCTGTTGGAACTTCTCACCGAATACGGCGCCGGAACGCTGATGAGCTAAGGTCGGGCGGGGTTTAGTTCTTCGTCACCCAGGCGAGGTTGTCTTCGTCTTCGTCCATGAACTCATCGCTGGCCACTTCGTTCCCGTCTTCATCGTAAACGACGAATTCGAGCGGGGGTGGGGTTTCGAGGACCAGGGGCATGATCAGGTCTTCTTCGGCTTCCAGATGCGCCAGAATTTTGTCGTTGAGCAGGTGCAGGGCTTCCATCATCCCGGCACCGTCATCGGCGTTCTCAACCGCGTCCAAGCACTCCTCGATCGCGCCGTGATCCTGCGCCAGCAAATCAAAGGCCGGGGCGAAGTCAGGGTTCATGGCGGTGATCACCGGGAAGTAGACCTCATCCTCCACCTGCTGGTGCTGATCCAGCTGCCCTCGGAACAGCGACCACATCTCCATGAGCTGGTCTTCCTCGCCCTGATCCGGGCCATCCGCGCCAAACTCGTCCACCGAGCGCAGCAGGTCGCTGAGCAGCAGACGGAAGTTGCCGTGACGGCGCAGCCAGAAGTCGAGCAGCGCGTTGAAATTATCGTGGAAACGCCAGACCGGACGGCGGTGGTCCGGCAGGTCGGCCGACACGTCTGCAAGCAGATCGCTCAGCGCCAAGGGCTTCAGGTTCTTAGTCATAACAACGAACATGGCGAAGCTGTCACGGTCTTGCAATGCTCGTGTTGCGAGGCCCGGCGTTGCAAAGCTGTCGAGTCCGTTTAGAACGGCTGGCATATAAACCTATTATTATGTCCCTCAGGTGGAAACTTACTGATGAGCAAAGACATTAATCGCGTGGTTCTGGCCTACTCTGGCGGCCTCGATACCTCCGTGATCCTCAAGTGGCTGCAGGTCACCTACAACTGTGAAGTGGTGACCTTTACCGCTGACCTTGGGCAGGGCGAAGAGTTGGAGCCAGCCCGAGAAAAGGCTTTGATGTTAGGCATTAAGCCGGAAAACATCTTCATCGAAGACCTGCGCGACGAGTTCTGCCGCGATTACGTTTTCCCCATGTTTCGCGCCAACGCGCTCTACGAAGGCGTGTATTTGCTCGGCACGTCGATTGCGCGTCCGCTGATTTCCAAGAAGCAGATCGAGATTGCGCGTAACGTGGGCGGCGACGCGGTTTCCCATGGTGCAACCGGCAAAGGAAATGATCAGGTTCGCTTCGAATTGGCCTATTACGCGCTTGAGCCGGACATAAAAGTGATCGCTCCGTGGCGAGAATGGGACCTGGCGTCGCGTACTAAACTGCTGAGCTTCGCCGAAGAGCACCAGATTCCCATTGCCAAAGACAAGCGCGGCGAGGCG
Source organism: Rhodospirillaceae bacterium (assembly GCA_002700865.1). Classification (GTDB taxonomy): domain Bacteria; phylum Pseudomonadota; class Alphaproteobacteria; order UBA7985; family UBA7985; genus UBA7985. Next base: position 6,746 of record PAFB01000038.1, on the reverse strand, counting down.
CCGTTTTCGGTCGATGCCAACCTGTTGCACACGTCATCTGAAGGCAAAGTCCTCGAAGACCCCGCAGAAGAAGCCCCCAATCTGGTCTACCAGCGCACCCTCTCGCCCCAGCAAGCGCCCGATCAGGATACGGTCATCGAAATCGGCTTCGAGCAGGGTGATCCGGTGTCGATCAACGGCGAGAAAATGGGTCCTGCTGCGATTCTGACGGCGCTCAACACCTACGGCCACGACAATGGCATCGGGCGGCTCGATTTGGTTGAGAACCGGTTTGTCGGGATGAAGTCGCGCGGGGTCTATGAGACGCCGGGCGGAACGATCCTTTTGACTGCACATCGGGCGCTTGAGTCGATCACGCTGGACCGCGGGGCCGCGCACCTCAAAGACGAACTGATGCCGCGCTATGCCGAGCTTATCTACAATGGCTTCTGGTTCTCGCCGGAACGGGAGCTGCTGCAGACAATGATCGACAAATCGCAGGCTTGGGTCAGCGGGTCAGTGCGGTTGCGGCTGTACAAGGGCAACGCAACGGTGGTGGGCCGTGAAAGTCCCTACAGCCTGTATCGTCAGGACTACGTGACCTTCGAGGAAGACAGCGTTTACGACCATCGCGACGCTGAAGGTTTCATCAAGCTCAACGCGCTGCGCCTGCGGCTGGCGACCGAGCGTAATCGCCGGTTTGAAAGCTGATGGCCGAGTCGCTCAAGCACGTCATCCTGCGGATGGCCGAAGAACGGGGTGAAGCGGGTGATACCTTCACGCCCACAGAGGTTGCAATGGAGTTGCGGCCACCCCGGCCCGATGAGATCAAGGGGCAGGAAAAGTGGCGGGGCTTTTTGCGTCAGGTGCGGGCGGAGGCCAAAGGTCTGGCGCGGCAGGGGCGCATCGATATCTTGCGTCGGGGTGAGGTTGTGGACCCGGCAAAGCCGATCAAGGGGCTGATCCAACTGCGCAAAACACCCGGCTCCCCGGCTTTTGATCCGGACGAGGACTGAAACACGCTGTCTCTTTCCGGATGGCCGCAGGCTTAATGGAAAGTGCGCAGGTCGGTAACCATGGCCGCGTAGGGCGTGCCGCGCACGGCTTCGTGGAAGGGCTGGAAGGCTGTTACCAGATCAGCCTCCTGCCGTTCAGCGAGGGCAAAGTACAGGCACAGCGGCGGGGCCAGCCGCAAATCCAGCGAAATTTCAAGCGCCCGGTCGGCCAGGTCTTCCGACGGCGTGATTTTGTGCTTCATGGCGCGCCGGAAATGCCGAAGCGCCGCCGCGCCGACGGTGCCTGAAAGCAGATCTTCCTGACAGTAGGACCACAGCACCTGACTGACGTGGGACGAAATCACGCCCGGTGCCTGACAGTGTTCCAGCCGCTGGAGAAACAGCAGGCTGATGGGCGTCAGGCTTTGCTCGAGATACCAAGGGATCACGACCGACGAATCGATGACAAAACGGGTTTGGTTTTCCGTACCCGCCACCTTAGCGGTTACCAGGCAGGGCAAGGCTGCCACCAGATATGCCTGCTTCGAGCATAGCATCGGCCAAAGCATCATTGACCATTGGCGCCTGACCGCGCAAAGACTCGGCTTCGGCTTCGAGGTCGGTTCCCGAGGGGATGGCGTGTTCGGTCAATACGGTGCGCAGTTCCTGTTCCAGACTGTGCCGTTTGCGCTTGGCGCGCAGACGGTACGTTTCAATCACGTCATCATCCAGATTTCGGATCAGAACCTGTCCCATAGGGCGCAACAGACCTCGTTAAAAACAAAGAGATAGCAGGCGAAACAACGCGCCGCACGTGGGCACCGTTGTAGTGCCTTTCGACGACCATTTGAAGGATTAAACGTCGTGACGGGATTAATGGACCCAAACGAAACCGGCACCGGCTTAAACCGCCTCGCCAAGATCATCGCGCACTCTGGCCTGTGCTCGCGCCGGGATGCTGAGAAGATGATCCTCGAAGGACGGGTGAGCGTGCACGGCAGCGTCGTGACCGATCCGGCAACCAGCCTGCCAGACTGGCAAGGCGTGAGTGTCGACGGCACCCCTTTGTCCGCACCACCTGACGTACAATTATATCGATTTTACAAACCTTTAGGTGCATTGGTCACAGACAGGGATCCCGAGGGGCGCAAGACGGTTTACGACCTTTTGCCCAAGATGGGCCCGGGCGCGCCGCGCTTGCTGGCGGTGGGTCGGCTCGACATCAATTCTGAAGGGTTGTTGCTGTTCACCACCAGTCCTGTGTTGAAGCGGAAACTGGAATTGCCGGACAGTGGACTGGCGCGAATTTATCGAGTGCGCGCGCATGGAATTGTGACAGACAAGCAACTATCGGCACTGAAAGATGGCGTCACCATCGACGAAGTGACCTATGGCTCGGTCATCGTGGAGCGCGAAACGCAGAAGGAAAGCGGCCTGAACCGCTGGTACCGCTTTACCCTGACGGAGGGCAAAAACCGCGAAATTCGCAAGCTGGCTCAACATCTGGGCTTGCAGGTAAACCGCCTGATCCGTGTGTCTTACGGTGGGCTGACGCTGGGCTCGCTGGCGCGCATGGAGCTAAAGGAAGTGTCGCGCGCGCGCATGTTCGAGCTGTTTGGCGTGGGGACGGAGCGCAAGTCCTCTTGGGCCAAAGCCAAGCCCAAAGCAACCAAACCCGGCCACCGCAAAGCGGCAGACAAGAAGCGCGCGGCTAAGGATGGCCGACGCATGGGTATCGGGCGGTCGCCAAATTCCACCCGCAACACCCGTCAGCCGCCCCGTCGCGGCCGCTAAGTCGTGGCTGCCAAGTCGTTTTCTTCGGCCCCCGGCACAGTCCGCATCACCGGCGGTGCGATCAAAGGGCGTAAGCTTGCTGTTCCGGCGGGCAGTGGCGTGAGGCCGACCACGGACCGAGCCCGCGAGACGCTGTTCAACGTGCTGGTCAATCGCTTCCGCAAACTGGGCGGAGAGAGCGTGCTTGCTGGGGCGCAGGTTTTGGACGCCTTTGCCGGGACAGGGGCCATGGGGCTGGAAGCGTGGTCACGCGGGGCCGCCTTTGTCGCCTTTGTTGAAACCCAGAGCGCGCATTTTGCCACCCTCAACGAAAACTTGCGCGCGGCCAAACTGCCCGCCCAAGCTGGAACAGCGCTTCGCACTCATGAAGAGCTGGGGGGATTGGAGGGACTGGGTGTACTGGAACGGGGTCGCTCCATCGATCTCATCATCGCCGATCCGCCCTATGAGCACGGTCATGCGCTCGTCGCCACATTGCTCGCCCGACAAAGCGTGCTTTGGCATGCGGCCACGCTGCTGGTCTGGGAACACCCCCGTTCGGCGAGTGCGGATGCTGGTTTCGCGGGCTGGGACGCTGTGCATCAGACCTTGTCGGGCAAGACCGCTTTTAGCTTTTTCACACCCAGCCAGACCGACCGGACCTGAACCACTGGTTCAGCGGCGCTCGAACAGGGATTCGAGGTCGGTGAGTGACAGTTGTACGTAGGTTGGCCGGCCATGGTTGCACTGCCCGGCCAGCGGCGTCTGTTCCATATCGCGCAAGAGCTGGTTCATTTCCTCGGCATTCAGCCGACGTCCAGAGCGCACAGAGCCGTGGCAGGCAGCAGTTGACAGCACGCGGTCGAGGCGTTCTTGCAGCGAAAATGCCTGCTCCCAGCCTGCCAGTTCTTCGGCGAGGTCCTTGACCAGCTTCTGACAGTCCGGCCGGCCCAGCGCCGCAGGGGTTTCCTGAACCACCACGGTCCCATCGCCAAAGGGCTCTATCACCAGTCCGGCTTCGGCCAGAACGGCTTCGGCTTCGCCCAGCAGTTCGGCGCTGGCGGGGTCCAGATGGACAACTTCCGGGATCAGCATGGCCTGCCGCTCAACACCGGTTTGTTCGCGCTGGGCCTTCATCTTTTCCAGAACGAGGCGTTCGTGTGCGGCGTGCTGATCGATGATGACCAGTCCGGTCTCGGTCTCGGCAATGATGTAATTGGCGTGCATCTGCGCTTTGGCAGCACCCAAAGGGAAGGCGCGGAGATCTTCTGCGGGCGCGTCGCCCGTGCTGCCGTGCTCAAATGACGCCGGCGCGTCGGCGACCCGCGCGCCGGGGGCAAAGGCGTCGTTCCAGCTGTCTTGCTGGGCCGGGCTTGGGTGATTGGCGCGGTAGCTGTAATCGCCTTGCAGCGCCGGGCGGGGCTGGTTTGGGTCGATTGCGCCAGATGTCGCCGCCGCTGCCGATCCCGGCTCAACCCCCGCGGCCAGACGATCAAGAACACCGCCGGTAAGGTGGGTTGAGGCGTTAAACCCGGCTTCGACAATGCCGCGACGCAAGCCGTCGATCAGCAGGGAGCGGACGTCCGCAGCGTGCCGGAAACGCACTTCGGACTTGGCCGGGTGAACGTTCACATCCACCGCTTCAGGCGGCACATCCAGCCACAGGACCACCACCGGATGCCGGTCTGGCGCGAGCACGGGGCGGTAGGCAGCGCGGACGACGCCGGTGAGCTGCTTGTCCCGAACCGGGCGGCCATTGACGAACAGATACTGTTGCAGGCTGTTGGCGCGGTTATAGGTCGGCAACCCCGCCCAGCCCCGCAGCACCATGCCGTCCCGGTGGCTCTGAATTTCGCGGCTGTTGGCAGAAAATTCGAGCCCCAGAACGTCGCGCACGCGGTCGGCTGCATCCGGGCAGGCAGGCAGGGCAAGGGCGCGGCGACTGTTATGTTGGACGTCGAAACTGATCGATGGATGGGCCAGAGCCAGCCGCCTGATCACGTCCAGACAGGCACCGGCTTCGGCCTGCTCGCCCTTAAGAAACTTCAGCCGGGCGGGAACAGCGAAGAACAGGTCGGTGACTTCGATGACCGTTCCGGGGTTGCCCGCTGCGGGACCGTCAAACACCGTGTCTCCACCCTCAACCGCGATCCGCCAGCCGTCGCTGTTTCCTGTGGCGCGCGAGCTGAGACTCAGGCGGGCGACCGAGGCGATGGACGGCAGAGCTTCCCCTCGAAAGCCCAGCTTTTCGATGCGCACCAGATCGCCTTCGGGCAGCTTTGAGGTTGCATGCCGTTCCAGCGCCAGCCGCATGCCTTCGGCGGTCATGCCGTGGCCGTCGTCCTCCACCCGGATCAGCGCCTTTCCGCCTTCGCGCAGTGTCAGCGAAACCCGCTGCGCACCGGCATCGATGGCGTTCTCCACCAGCTCCTTCACCACGCTTGCTGGCCGATCGACAACCTCCCCGGCTGCAATCTGGTTGACCAGCGTGTCGGGCAAGCGTCGGATCGACGGCAAATCGGTTTGCGGATTGGTTTCGGGCGCAGTGTTCATGGCTCGATTATAGCATTATGCGATGCAATACAGGTAGCGCTTATTCCAGCGTCAGCAAAGTCGCAGGCTGCATTTCAGCTTGTGCGCGCAGAATGCGGCGGGGCCACGGGAGGGCGGCGGCGAGGGTTGCGGCCCGGTCCACGTGGGCTGGCGTGGTCTCCAGCGCGATAAAACCCATCTGCGTCGCTGCCGACTGCAGGCGTCCCCGCAGCGCCGGAAATTCAGCGCGCGCGTCCTGCTCCAGCTCGTAAGCATCCAGAAACGTCGCCGCTGAGACGTAGACGGTGTTGGCCCGATCGGTGAGGATCGCGTGCGCCTCAGACCGGAGCCGAAACGGCGCGCCCAGCGCTGCGAGCAGGGTCGCGCCATCGAGCAGATAGTCACTCACAACAGCTTCACCGATGCCCGAAACAGCCCCAGCGGACGCGGTGCCGTGCGGTCCTGCGGCAAGGGCACAAGCTGCACCATTGCGTGCCCGCGCTTGCCGATCAGCACGGGTTTTCCCGTCGCGGCAACCTGATCGACCAGCTTGGAAAAGTGGGTTTTTGCGTCGTGCAGATTGATAACGTCGCTCATGGCTGCTCCACTTAGTCCGAAAAGTGAACCAAGTATGTCTGAACCTCGCTTGCGAGACAAGTCCCGCTCGGTTACACCCACGCTGCTAAAACACCGATGACAGATGGATGAGGACATCATGGCCTCTGTTAACCAAGAACTGGCCGCCCGCTACGCTTCTGCGCTGTTTGACCTCGCAGATGAGAGCAAGGCGCTCGACCAGGTATCTACCGACCTCGCGACCATTCGAGGTCTGTTCGACGAGAGCCCCGAGCTGGGTCAACTCGCGCGCAGTCCGCTGGTCAAAGCCGAGGATCGTGCCCGCGCCTTTGGTGCGGTCATGGAAAAGGCCGGCGTTTCCGCGCTGGTTGCGAACTTCGCGCAAGTGGTCGCCAAGAATGGCCGTCTGTTTGCGCTACCCCAGATCATCAAGGCTTTCAACGATGAGCTTTCCCGCCGCCGCGGTGAGATCGTCGCCGAAGTCCGCGTTGCCGCTCCGCTTTCGGCTGAGCAGGAAACCCGGCTTCTGGAAAACCTTCAGGCCAAGCACGGCAAGGGCGTACGCCTGGACGTGCAGATCGACCCGTCGATCATTGGCGGCATGACCATCCGCGTGGGTTCTGTCCAGATCGACAGCTCCCTTGCGACCAAACTGAACAAGCTGTCTCTGGCGCTGAAATCCGGCGTTACGGGCGCGGCTGCTTAATTTCACGCCTTCGCCCCGCGTTGGGGTGAGGGCTTAACCCAAAGGAAGAATGATGGATATTCGTGCTTCTGAAATCTCTGCGATCCTCAAGGATCAGATCGCTAACTTCGGCGCTGAAGCTGATGTTGCAGAGGTTGGTCAGGTTCTGTCCGTATCGGACGGCGTGGCGCGCATCTACGGTCTCG
>PAFB01000037.1 GCA_002700865.1 Rhodospirillaceae bacterium | reverse complement strand
TTTCTGGGGGGACCTACGAACAACCTCGTTTTCTGACCCTCGAAGGCATCGAGCCGCTAACCGATCAAAACATCGCGCCCTCGACGGCGGCGCGGGAAGCCTACTTCGTTGACTTTGGTCAGGCTATGCAAGCGCACTTGACCATTCCCCTGATGGTTACGGGCGGCTTTCGGCGGCGCGATGCGATGGAGCAGGCTTTGCAGGCCGGTGCGACGGATGCGATTGGGCTGGCGCGGCCCCTGTGCTTGATGGCCGATGCGCCCAAGGCTTTGTTGGCAGGATCGGCGGAGCTTCCGCGCTATGAAATCCGGCTTGGCCTGATCCCGCGATGGTTGCAGGGGTTGCGGCGGTCCAATCTGGTGAAAACCATCGATGGATTTTCCGGCACGTACTGGTTTTATCAGCAGATTTGGTTGCTGGGCACCAAAGGCGAGCCGAATGAGCGGTTTCCCGTGTTCCTTGCCTTCCTGACCGTCGAGCTCCGCTCGCGCATGATCCTGCGTCGCCGCAACAGACACCGCCAACGCTAACGCCGCCACTAGCATCACCTTACCGCCTGTGGACGGTCTGGCGTCTCACAAAGGCTCGCGTGAAAATGAGCGCTAGACAGCTGTGTACAATGCTGTTTTAGCTTATGGACAGAAGTGTCCAATAGGGAGGCAGCGGCCATGAATTCGCATTACCGTGTGGTTGTCATCGGAGGGGGTGTTGTTGGCACCTCGGTCTTGTACCATCTCGCCAAGTTCGGCTGGAAAGACGTTTGTTTGATCGAGCGATCGGTGTTGACCGCCGGGTCAAGTTGGCACGCTGCGGGTGGTTTTCATGCGCTCAACGCGGATCCCAATATCGCGCAGTTGCAAGCCTACACCATTGATCTGCTCTCCGAGATTGAGAAAGAGTCTGGTCAGTCGGTGGGGATGCATATGACCGGCGGCTTGACGCTCGCCGGGACCCCGGACCGCTGGGAATGGCTGCAGGCTGCCTACCGCACGTTCCAGTCTATTGGTATCGAAGACTGTCGCCTCGTGACACCTAAAGAGGCCGGAGAACTGTGCCCGATTATGTCCACGGAAGGTATTCTGGGCGGCATGTGGGCGGATCGTGAAGGCTATGTTGACACCACCGGCACCGTCCATGCTTACGCCGGTGCCGCAAAAAAGCACGGCGCGCAAGTGATCGAAAACAACCGCGTCATCGACCTCGTACAGGTCGCTGACGGCTGGCAGGTTGTGACGGAAAAGGGCACCATCCACGCCGAGCACGTTGTTAACGCAGCGGGGCTTTGGGCCAAGCAGGTCGGTCGTATGGCTGGGATCGAGTTGCCGGTCTCGCCCCTCAACCACCACTACCTGATCTCCGATACCATTCCCGAACTCGAACAGATCGATTTCGAAGTGCCAATGACGGTTGATCTTGAGGGCTTTACCTACATGCGGCAGGACCAAAAAGGTATTCTGCTGGGCATCTATGAGATTGATCATGAGCACTGGATGGTCGATGGCGCGCCCTGGGAGTACGGCTTTGAGCTGCAACAGGAAGACCCCGACCGGATCGAACGCGAGCTGATTTTGGGCTTTGAGCGCTACCCGGCGCTGCAGGAGGTCGGTGTGAAAACGTGGGTCAACGGGGCCTTTACCTTCGCCCCCGATGGAAACCCGTTGGTCGGCCCTGTGCGCGGCAAGCCCGGCTACTGGTGCGCTTGCGGGGTGATGGCGGGCTTTCTGCAAGGTGGTGGCGTAGGTAAGTCGCTGGCCGAGTGGATGATTCATGGCGAGCCGGAGGCCGATGTTTACGGAATGGACGTGGCGCGCTTTGGCGCTTTTGCCGAAAATAAGCAGTACATCAAGGAAACGACGGGACAGTTTTACACGCGGCGTTTCGTGATGACTTACCCAAACGAACAGCTGCCCGCAGGCCGTCCGCTGCGCAAAGCACCGGCTTATGATGCCATGACGGCGGCGGGCTGTCGGTGGGGCGTTAGTTGGGGGTTGGAGACGCCTCTGTATTTCGCGCCGAACGGGGAGTTTGTCGAAAACCCGACCCTCAAGCGCTCAAACGCCTTTGATATCGTCGCTGAAGAATGCCGAGCTGTTCGTCAGGCAGTCGGGCTGCTTGATATCTCCGGCTTCTCCCGTTTCGAAGTTTCCGGCGATGGCGCGGAAGCGTGGCTGAACACCATCATGGCTTCCAAACTCCCCGCACCAGGCCGCGCCCGCCTCGGCCCCATGCTGGCACCTGATGGCCGGATGAAGGGTGATTTGACCGTGTTCAACTGGGGCGACGGAACGTGGTGGATCATGGGTTCGTATTACTTGCGCGAATGGCATATGCGCTGGTTCCACGACCACGGCGGAACAGCACCGGGCCTGAGCGTGCGCGATATATCCGATGCCACTGTCGGCTTCAGTCTGTCCGGGCCCAACAGCCTGAAGGTGCTGGAACAACTGACCGAGGGCGACATTGCCGGCTTGGGCTTTATGGGCTGTGGGGTCTTCGATATTGGCATGCTGCGGGTAAAGATCGGGCGGCTGTCGGTGACCGGTGAGCTGGGCTACGAAATTCATTGCTCGGCGGCTGAACACATCACTTTGCGCGAAACCCTGCTGTCGGCCGGGGCCGAGTTGGGTATGCGTGAAGTGGGCTTTAACGCGCTGCTGTCGCTGCGACTGGAAAAGAGCTTTGGGATCTGGAGCGCTGAGTTCACCCAAGGTTATACAGCCGGACAAACGGGCATGGATCGTTGGATTGACTGGGACAAAGGCGATTTCGTCGGTCGCGATGCTGCACTCAAGGAGCGCGACGGCAACGGCCCCGCGCAAATTGTTGTCACGCTGGAGGTCGATGCCAAGGACGCTGATGCCAGCGGCTATGAACCGGTTTGGAGCGGCGATCAACGGGTGGGTTTCGTCACGTCCGGCGGCTATGGTCACACCATGGGAAAATCCTATGCCATGGCGATGGTCGACCGCGAGGTTGCAGACGAGGGCTCGCCGCTGAGCGTGCATATTGTCGGTGTTGAACGGTCGGCAACTTTGGTCCCAGCGTCGCCCTACGACCCCGCAGGCGCTGCGATGCGCGGAAAATCTGTCGCATGAGCCGCGCGCCCATACCCGCCAGCAGCACAGCACCGGCGGGCGATGAGCGGCGCACAACGCGGCGCCGTCGTGGCAACCGTCCCGGCTCTGACGTGGGCCAGCCAGTTGAGCGGGATGTCAATTATCGCCAGCTGAGAAACCCGTTCCCTACAATGGACGTGTTCTCGGCTGATCAGATCAACGACATGCACGACACTGCACTGCGCATGCTCGAAGAGATGGGGATGAAAGTGCTGCTGCCCGAAGCGCGAAAGATTTTCGCCGCCGGAGGGGCGCGGGTCGATGAAAGCACGCAGATGGTCCACATCGGCCGGGAGATGGTGACGGCCGCCCTCGCATCAGCGCCCAAGTCGATCACTTGCCGGGCCGGCGCTCGACCGCGTGATTTTGTGCTGGAATTGGGATCACTGGTGTTTCAGGCCGGTGCTGGTGCGCCCTATGCCACCGATCTGGTCAAAGGACGGCGCGCCGGGTCCGCGCGGGACTACGTGGACTATTTGAAGCTGACCCATCATTTCGACGTCCTGCAAATGATCTCGCCCCAAGTCGAGCCACAGGACGTCGCCAATAACGTTCGGCATTTTTTCACCACCCACGCCCAAATGACCCACACCGACAAGTTCCCCTTCATCTTCTCGCGGGGAACGCCACAGGTGATGGACTGCTTTGAGATGATCCGTGATTTCCGGGGGTTGAGCGATGCCGATTTTCAGGCAGCGCCGCACTGCTACACCATCATCAATACCAACTCCCCCCGTACCCTCGATATTCCGATGGCACAGGGCCTGATCGACTTTGCCAAACATGGACAAATGTCGATTGTGACGCCGTTTACGCTCATGGGAGCGATGGCGCCGATTACCGTGGCCGGATCGATCACCCTGAGCCACGCCGAAGCACTGGCGGCGATTGTTCTGACTCAGCTTACCAACCCCGGCGCGCCCGTGTGCTATGGCACGTTTACCTCCAACGTCGATATCAAATCAGGCGCCCCCGCCTTTGGCACCCCGGCGCACTTTCAAGCCTCGCTCGCGGCGGGACAGTTGGCGCGGCATATCGGCCTTCCATGGCGGTCGGCGGCGGGTTCGGCGTCGAACCTGAATGATGTGCAGGCGGCAAACGAGAACCAGATGGGCCTGTGGGGTTGCCTGATGGCTGGTGCGAGCGTGGTGATCCATGCGGCGGGCTGGATCGAGGGCGGGCTGACGGTATCGTTTGAGAAGCTGGTCACTGATGTCGAAGTGCTGAACATGATCGCTGAGCTCTGCGCCGGTGCCCAAGCCGGACCCGACGAGATTGGCTACGCCAATGCCATTATGGAGGTTGAGCCGCAGGGCCATTTCTTCGCCACCTCTCAGACCATGGCGCGCTACAACACGGAATTCTACCAACCCATCGTCCACGACTACGCCAACTTTGGCACGTGGACCGAGCGCGGCAGTGTTGACGCCAACCAGCGGGCAACGGCTGTATGGCAGAACATCGTCAAGAACGCCCAAGGCCCCGCGGTCGATGGCGGCAGGGTCGAGGCGCTGCAGGCGTTTATCGACCGGCGCACAGCCGCAGGCGGTGCGCCGCCGGAAAGCTGAAGCGGAGCCCGGGTTTATGGCCATTTCCTCACCACCATCATCGCCCTCACCAACCCGCACGTCGTCGCGGCTGTTGCTGCATCGGGATGACCCAAGCAAGGACCCTTTGGTCGGCCACGTCAAAGTAACGCGTGAAGACTGGCTGTTACTCGCGCGGGATACGCTGGTTCACCATGGCGTTGGCGAGGTCAAGGTACTGGCGCTGGCGACGCGGTTAGGGGTGTCACGGTCAAGTTTCTACGGCTATTTCAAATCGCGTCAGCATTTGCTTGAAGCGCTGTTGGCTGACTGGGAACTGCGCAATACGCAATCGATCCTGACCTACTGCGCCAAACCAACTGAGACAATCTGCGCCGCCGTCTGTAACTTCTTCCGCTGCTTTGGGCGCGCAGATGTCTTTGATCAGGGCTTGGATTTTGCGGTGCGTGAGTGGTCTCGGCGGGAGGCTGACGTACGGGCTCGGATCGACGAAGCCGACAGTTTGCGTCTGGCCGCTGTCACGCAGATGTTCGCCCGCCACGGCTACAGTGCCGAAGACGCCGATGTCCGCGCACGCATCCTATACTTTATGCAACTGGGCTATCACGCGCTGGAAGTGACCGAGCCCATGCGCGAACGCGCGGCGCGGGTGAGGGGGTACCTGCAAGGCTTTACCGGACAGCCGGCACAGGAGGCTGTGATCGACCGGTTTGTGGCTGAACTGATAAAGGCACCATCCCAAGGTTCGACCCAAGTGACAGCAGGCCAGCGCTAAAGCAGGTTGATCGGCACCTTGAAGTAAGCCTTGCCGCCGTCTTCGGCTTCGGGGAGGCTACCGGCTTTCATATTCACTTGCAGAGCGGGCACGATAAGCTTTGGCATGGCCAGTTGTGCGTCTCTGGTTTTGCGGAAAGCGACGAATTCGGCCTTGGTCTTACCGTTGCCGACGTGGATGTTCTCGTTCTTCTCGTCGCGCACCGTAGTCTCCCACGATATCTCGCGCCCGCCCGGACCGTAGTCGTGGCACATGAACAGCCGGGTTTCGTTGGGCAGGGCGAGGATGCGTTGGATGGAGTCATACAGCTGCTCAGCCGACCCGCCGGGAAAATCGCAGCGAGCGCTGCCGCCGTCGGGCATAAACAGCGTATCCCCGACAAAGGCAGCATCACCAATCAGGTGGACGTTACAAGCAGGGGTATGACCGGGCGTGTGGAGGACCTGCGCCGTCATTGATCCGATTTGATAGTGATCGCCTTCGGCAAACAGCCGGTCGAACTGGCTGCCGTCCCGCTGGAACTGGGTGCCTTCGTTGAAGATTTTGCCAAAGGTTTCCTGCACCACCGTAATCTGATCGCCAATGCCGAGCAGGCCGCCGAGTTTGTCCTGAATATAGGGCGCGGCGGAGAGGTGGTCGGCGTGGACGTGGGTTTCGATGATCCATTCGAGGTTCAGGTCATGCTCGCGAATATGCGCGATGATCGCGTCAGCGCTGTGGTAGCCAAGGCGGCCTGCGGCATAGTCCAGATCGAGCACGCTGTCGATCACGGCACAGGCGGCGCTGTCGGGGTCTTTGACGACGTAGCTGATGGTGCTGGAAACGGTGTCAAAGAAGGCGGTGACATCGGGTTGCACGTCGCTTGCAAAGGCGCTGGGGACGGGGGGTGTGGATGCAGAAGCCATGATCGTTGCTTAAGTCCTTCGTGCGGTGTGTCTGGGTCGCTCTGTTGAGTGCCAGCTGGGTGTTCAGGCAACAGGCGGCTGGCTTGGCAGCGCGGGCCTGATCAAGCGAAAGGCAACCATACCAAGCCCCAAGGCCGTCACGAAGATCAGCGGCGCGATTTCCCCGGACCCCAGTGTTGGAATGGCAGCGCCGGGGCAAAAGCCAGCGATCCCCCATCCTATGCCAAACAACATCGCGCCACCCACAAGGTTGACGTCGATGATGGTTGGAGCGGTCTTGTGAAACGTTTCCGCGATCAATGGCTTTGAACGCTGACGGAACATGACTTGGTACCCAATCAGGTTCACCACCAAAGCCCCACCCATTACGAATGCTAAACTAGGGTCCCAAGTGCCGAGGATGTCAAAGAAATTCATCACCTTGTTTGGATCGGCCATGCCGGAAATCAGAATGCCTGCGCCAAACAGCAGGCCAATGAGGGCAACAACGGTCAGTTTCATGGTCTCAAGCCCCCAGCACGTGACGGATAAACAGCACCGTCGCAAACCCCGCCCCCATAAAGGTGACGACAGCGACCAGAGAGCGCAGAGAAAACCGTGCCAGACCGCAAATGCCGTGGCCTGAGGTACAGCCACTAGACATCGATACCCCAATGCCCACGATAAAGCCGCCCAGAACCACCTGCGGCAGGCCGATTGCCGGGACGACATTGGGGCGGACGCCAAACATGAAGGCGAGGATTGGTCCTGCGGCGATCATGCCGAGGATCATCGCCAGCCGCCACGCGCCTTCACCACGGCTCGCAGGGAAGAGCACGCCGCTCAAAATCCCTGTCGCGCCGGCGGTTCGGCCAATGGTGAGCATCAGAAGGGTGGCGGATAAGCCAATCATGCCGCCGCCAATCAGCGAGGCAAGGGGGGTAAACTCGGTTGGCACTGTGATGTCTCCTGTCTCGTCGTGCGCGGCAACCTTCGGCGGGTGCGCGCCTGTCCTCTAAGCCTACCGCATTAATAAACCAAAGATCATCAATATGAAATCATAATCTCGAGCCTGTGCCCAAGTCCGGCACAAGCCACCGGCTATAACTGATCGAGAAAGGTCTGTGCCGAGCTGAGTGTTTCGCTTTGCTTAGGCGCGTCCATCCGGTCCCACGTGCGATACATCTGCGCCATACGCGGGTTGGTCGCAAGCTGCGCTCGGTTGCGGTCCAGAAAGTGCCAATAAAGCGCATTAAAGGGACAGGCGTCCTCGCCGGTCTTAAGCTTGACCTGGTACCGGCAGGATTTGCAGTAGTCCGACATGCGATTGATATAGTTGCCGCTGGCCGCATAGGGTTTTGAGCCCAGCACGCCGCCATCAGCAAACAGGGTCATGCCGATGGTGTTTGGCACTTCGACCCACTCAAAGGCATCGGCATATACCACGAGGTACCACCGATGGACCTCGTGCGGGTTAAGTCCTGCGAGCAGGGCAAAGTTCCCTGTGACCATGAGGCGTTGGATATGATGGGCGTAAGCGTCTTCGCGTGTCTGGGTGATGGCCGCGCGCATGCAGGCCATATCGGTCTCGCCTGTCCAATAAAAATCAGGCAAAGGGCGGTGGGTGTCAAAGTGGTTGGCTTGCACGTAGTCGGGCATCTTGGCCCAATAAATGCCCCGCACAAACTCGCGCCAGCCGATGATCTGCCGAATAAAGCCTTCGACTGCGTTCAGCGGTGCATGCCCTCGATGGTAGGCATCTTCTACGCGCCGACAGACCGCAAGCGGGTCCAACAGACCGATGTTGAGGTACAGCCCGATCAGCGAGTGATAGAGGAACTTCTCACCCTGAACCATGGCATCCTGATAGTCACCGAACAGCGGTAAAGCATGCTCGATAAAGCGGTCAACCGCTGCTTCGGCGTGCGCGTGAGTGGTGCCAAACCAAAAGGGGTGCAGGTCTCCGAAATGATCCCCAAAGCGGGTCTGAACCAGGTCCAGAACTGCTTGAGTCGTTGCGTCGGGTTCAACGCGGTATGGCGGCGGCATGAACAAGTCGGCGCCTGCTGGTTTACGGTTCTCCGCGTCATAGTTCCATTTGCCGCCCTCGGGTTCATCACCGCGCATGAGCAGCCCGGTCTTGCGGCGCATATCGCGGTAAAAGTACTCCATCCGCATTTGCTTGCGTCCCTGCGCCCACGCTTCAAAGGTCTGGGCATCACAGATAAAGCGATCATCCGGCAGAAGTTCCACTTCGCAGGTCAAGGCCTCTGACCAGCCTTTTACCGCCTCCAAAACCCGCCATTCGCTGGGGTGGGTGACGAGTACTTTTGCAGCGCTGGTCCGGTGCAGCGCGCG
Source organism: Rhodospirillaceae bacterium (assembly GCA_002700865.1). Taxonomy (GTDB): domain Bacteria; phylum Pseudomonadota; class Alphaproteobacteria; order UBA7985; family UBA7985; genus UBA7985. The sequence continues at coordinate 1,236 of PAFB01000037.1, read as the reverse complement.
TTTGACTTCGCCGGTGAATGAACCGGTATTATCGGGGTCGTCGAGGGCAACGTAATCCACCTGCCACCCTTCATCGCGCAGGCGCTGGGAAAAGTGGCGCATGCTGGCGAGGATGAAGGCAATCTTTTTCTGATGATGCGGAACGTAAGTCGTCTCCTCCATCACCTCGACCATCAGCACGCGATCTCGCTCCCGATCTGCTGCGCGAAGCGATGAGAGCCCGGGTGAAAGCTGATCGCCCATGATCAGGACGAGTCGAGACGGCAAAGCTGGCGTGTTCATCCCCTTGACATAGGTCACCAATGCAGGAGGCCAGCCCGACAAGGTGTCGCGATAGATCAGCCCGCCATTGGTGAGCGCCCGACCAAGGCCTCAAGCCGGCTCAAGCCGCCTAAAACCGGCTCAGGCGGAAAGGCGCAAGGTCGATGGTTGGTGCGGTGTCCGTGATCAGTTCAGCGACCAGCTGAGCGGTTCCAGCGGCCTGAGTGAGGCCGCAGTGACCGTGGCCAAAGGCATAGATCACCCGCCGTGCCCGTGCCGAGCGGTCAATCAGGGGCAGACTGTCCGGCAGAGAGGGCCGAAACCCCATCCAGCGACGACCGCCCTCGGTCTTCAACCCGGGCATGAACCGGGCAGCTTTTTCCAGCAGGATGTCGGATCGGCGATAATTGGGTGGTAGGTCCAATCCGCCCAGCTCCACCGCTCCACCAACCCGCACGCCGTCGTTATTGGGGGTAACGACGAAGCCATGCCCGCTGAAGGTCAGATGCAGGCGCAGGTCAAAAGCGCCCGCGGGCAGGGTGGTGTTATAGCCGCGCTCGGTCTCCAGTGGCACCGGCTCCCCGAGGCGGCGCGAAAGGTGGTGGGAGAAAGCGCCTGCCGCGATCACCACGTAGTCCGCCTTACGCGGTCCCTGATCGGTTTGCAGCGTGGCGGCTGTACTGCTGCTGTCTGCGGCGACCGACTGCACGGCCAAGGTTTCAAACGTGCCGCCACGGGTGATGAAGGCCTGCGAGAGGTGCTGGGTCCAGGCCTGTGGATCGACCACGTTAATCCACGTCGGCGTCAGTCCGGCGTGGGTGAAGCGTGGATTGAGGCCGGGTTGCAGTTCCGCAATCGCGCCAGCGCTTTGCCTTTGACGAGCTTGTTGCGCGCATACTCTGAGTGCCAGCTCATCCACCCTCGTGCGAGGGACCGCTGTGCGAGACGTTTGACGGTCATCGCAAAGAGATGCGC
>PAFB01000036.1 GCA_002700865.1 Rhodospirillaceae bacterium | reverse complement strand
TGAAGCAGCGGGCAGAGGCGTTTGAAAGTCCAGGCGTTGGGCGGATGGCTCGATTGCTCAAACTTTCAGAAATGCTGATTAAGCTCAATCAGACCACGTCCGAGAGCGGTGATGTGCAGGTCTACGCCAGTTCGCACGTGGGCAATGAAGTCAGGTTGTTGGAAAACGGTCGTTCGGTCGCGTCGTGGGGGCATGATGATCCTGATATCGAGCGTCATGTGATGGCACTCGTAAACGCAGTTCCGGGAACGATCACCTAAATCCCTTACGCTTGCCGCGCGGGAAATACTGGTCACGGCCTTCAATAGATTATAGGTCTTTAGTCCTGTCGTATGGGAGGAGTCCGTCGCCATGTCAGAAGCCGTTAGAACGCCCAAATTGCCACTTGCTACAAAAGTCGCTTATGGCGTGGCTGATCTGGGGATCAATGTTTTTGTGATCTTCAAGGGCCTGCTCGTTTTTGCTTTCTTGGTCCAGTTTTCCGGGGTTGATCCTGCTTTGGCAGGGTGGGTGACATCGGCTGTGCTGGTGATCGACGTCATTACCGACCCGCTGATGGGGTGGATTTCTGACCGAACGGGCGGCCGCTTTGGGCGGCGACATCCCTATATCATCTCCGGCGCCGTGCTGATGGCGCTGTTGATGATTGTGACTTTCGCGGTGCCAGCAGGCTTATCGGAAACGGCTGCTGCGCTGTGGGTCTTTATCTTTTTCGCGGCGGGATCCGTTGCCTTCACCATGGTGACCATTCCCTACAGTTCACTGACCGTCGAGTTGACCGATAATCCTGACGAGCGGGCGACCATGACGGGTTGGCGTATGGCTGCAGCGGGGATTGGGATTTTGCTCACCGGCGGTGCCTTTCCCATTCTCATCGACCCCAACGGGCTGGCGCTGTCGCATGCTGCCGCAATGATGGTCTACGCGCCAATTGTGGTTGCAACAATTTGGATCGCAGCATTTGCGACCTTTGGCCGGCGGCAGACTGACGCCATGGAGCCTGTCGGTTTTGGTACGCAAGTCCGTGCAGCTTTGCGCAATCGCCGCTTCGTGGTTCTGGTGATAATTTACGGCGCACAGACCTTTGGCATAGCTTTCATCACGCTGGGAATACCCTTTGCTGCCGCTGAATTGATTATTTCCAGCGGCGCGACCGGGGTCATGGCGACGGTGTGGGTGCTAGGGTCATTTTCCACCGCGTTTGCCCTGTTCATTCTGGGCTCAATGCTGTCCCAAGCGGTGTGGGTAACGCTGTCCAAAGCGATTGGAAAGCAAGCCACGTTTGTGGGTGGGACACTCTATTACGGGATTGTGATGCTGGGCTTTTTCTTCGTTCTGCCCTCATCAGAAGCCATTGCGACGGGGACCACCAACCTTGGCCTGATTACACTGTTCATCTTCCTAATTGGCGCTGCCAATGGCTGTTATCAGCAACTGCCCTGGTCGATCATGCCGGATTTGGTGGATTGGTCGGCGGAGCGGGAGAGTTTTCAGGTGGCGGGGTCCTTCAGCGGTTTGTGGTTGCTGGGCCAAAAGGTTGGCAATGCGATTGCGCCGCTGGTGCTGGGGCAGCTGCTGGCGCTCTACGGCTGGATTTCCACGACCAACGGCGGCGACGTCACCCAGTCTCCGGCGGCCGTTGACGCGCTCCGATGGGCATTGACGCTGGTGCCTGCGGGTCTGATGTTTATCTCAGTGCCGATCTACCTGCTGTTCGACAGGATGGCCGCACAGTCGCAGAAATAGCGCTCAGGTCTCTCTCGTCATGGCCGCAGACGTCAGTGTCATTATCCCAGTTTACCAAGCTCAGGATTCACTCGAGCGAGCCCTGTCGTCGATTGCGATACCAGACGGGGCTGAGGTCGAGATTATCCTGAGCATTGATGATGGCGACGATTACACACGCTTTCTGCAACAATGCCCGCAAGCTCGTCTGGTCACGTCGAGCGCCACCCGGACCGGACCGGGACCGGCGCGGAATCGCGCAGTGGCGGCGGCAAGGGGGCGATATCTGGCCTACCTCGATGCCGATGATACGTGGTCGCCCGGCTACCTTGCCGCTTTGCTGCCAATCGCGCGGATCGAAGGATGCGCCTTTGCCCCGACCATGATTGAAGACGCGCAGGGCAGCCCGGTAATCCGTGTGCCTGAACCGGCCAAAGATCGCCTCATGCTAACGGATTTCGCGCGCTGGGGTGCATCCTTTCATCCGGTGCACGCAGCGGGCTTGCCGCGCGGTACCTCAGAGGGTCCGTTTTGGAATGCGCCGGCGCAGGATGTGATGCACGCGGTTGAAGTGTTCATGGCATGCGGTCTGACAGCCGCACTGCTGCCAGACGTCGCCTACCGCTTGCGCCTGGGTGACAGTACGGTGACCACCGCCGATGGGTTTTCGGAGCGCCTGACCAAGGCGTATGCGGCCTACGATGCGGCGCTGGAAAACACCTGGGCGCAGACATTGTTCGCGGGCAAAAGTGCGCTCAATGATCGATACATGCGTGAAGCGCAAACCGGCGAGAGCTTTTATGCCTTTGTTGCCCGGATCAACGCGACTGGCTAGGCGAGTGCCGCCATCCATTCATCCTGAGCGCGCACCAGCGCCAGTTCCGGCGCATTTGCTGCTTGAGTCGCTCGTAACAGGGCAACCAGAGCGTGCGCGATGCGGTCAGTCCGGCTGAGCAAGTCGCCCTCGCCGTAAAGGCCCGCAGACAAGGCCGCGACGAAATCACCCACGCCGTTTGGCTCTCGATCAAAGGTCAGCGCTTCGTGCCGTGTCAGGTGGAAGTCCGTTGCGCCTCGCTCAAAGCACAGGATGGCTCGCTGTTCAGTTTCCGCGAGCAGTGTTTCAGCCGAGGTAATCAGCCCTTCATCCAGTCCCATCGCGCGGAACGCCTTCACCAACGCGCCTAAAGTTGGGTGTTCCAGTCCAGTCAAAGTCTGCGCCTCGAACGCGTTCGGCGTAATGAGCGATGCCAGACTCGGGACGCGCTCCCGAAAAACGCCCACCAAAGCCGGATCAACATACAGGCGTCCTTTATCTCCTATGACCGGATCAATGATGATTGGTAAGTCTGGCTTGCTGACGCGCAGTTCGGCAAGAAAATCAAAGATGTTTTGCGCCTGGCTCACAGTAGCGATGAAGCCCGTCTGAACGGCGCTGAGGTCATCCAATGCGCCGCGTCTTTCAAGAGCAGAAAAGAAATCACGGAGCAAATCTGGTCCAAAAACCTCCCCAACCGCGTCTGAATACCCTTTATGGTTGCTGAGCAGGACCGTCGGCACCGCGATAACGGGATGCCCGAGGCGTTTAAGCGTGAAATCAGCGACGGCGTTTCCGACGTGTCCGTACAGAACCTGGCTGGAGATGGTCAAAATTGTCATTGCTAAACCACTGGTCAAAAAACGTCGCAGGTGATTGAAGATATGCCGGAGTTAAGCTACGCGAATAGCGAACTATAAAGTCATCCGAAATCCGGGAATTTCCATGACCGACCAAAAGACTTCTGTCCAGCGACCTTTATCGCCTCACCTGCAGGTTTATCGCCTGCCGTTGCTCCCGCTGATGTCGATTACCCACCGGGTAACAGGCGTCGGCCTTGCCTTTGGAACGATTGTTCTCGCGTGGTGGCTGGCCGCTTTAGCGACCGGGCCGGGCGCTTATGCAATTTTCTCGGCTTTCATGATGCCGCTTGGCGGGCTGGCTCTGTTGGGTTGGATGATCGCGATTGCCTACCATTTCTGTAACGGCATTCGGCACCTGATCTGGGATACCGGTCACGCGCTGGAATTGAACAGCGCGGAGAAGGCGGGTTATGCCGTGCTGGCTGGATGGCTGGTTCTTTCTGTCGCTTTGGTCGCTGCTGCGGTCTTTTTCTGGGCGACGTAGGGCAGGGTAAGGAAGCAAGAAATGTCTCAAGCAAAAGCCACCCCTTCACTGAAAACCGCCCGCGGTCTCGGCTCAGCCAAAGAGGGTACTGACCACTGGTGGATGCAGCGCCTCAGCGCGATTGCGATGATGGTGCTTTCGCCGTTGATGATCCTGTTGGTGATCACGCTGATCGGTGAAGACTACGCGACCGCAACAGCCAAAATAGGCTCGCCATTTTGGGGCGGGGTCGCCTTTCTGTTCATCTGCGCGTCATTTTACCACGCCCACCTCGGCTTACAGGTCGTGATCGAGGATTATATTAGTTACCATGCAGCTCGCCTGACGACGATTATCGTGGTGCGCGGTGTTTTGATCGTTCTGGGTCTGATCGCCGCGTTTTCCGTTCTTCGCCTGATGCTGGCTTGAGCCCCTTGGAACTCGTAAGGAACCATTTCTATGGCCACCACTGAATATCAGTTCACCGATCATACCTTTGACGTTGTCGTTGTCGGCGCTGGCGGTTCAGGCCTGCGGGCGACGCTGGGTCTGGCAGAAGCGGGGCTGAAGACGGCCAATCTTACCAAAGTATTTCCGACCCGCTCGCACACAGTCGCCGCCCAGGGCGGCATCGCGGCGTCGCTGGGAAATATGGGTGAGGACGACTGGCGCTGGCACATGTACGACACCGTAAAGGGGTCGGATTGGCTGGGTGATCAGGACGCCATCGAGTACATGACCCGAGAAGCCGTGCCAGCGATTATCGAGCTTGAGCATTACGGCATGCCGTTCTCGCGCCGGGAAGACGGCAAGATTTACCAGCGCCCGTTTGGCGGCATGACCACCAATTACGGCAAGGGCGGTCAGGCTGAGCGCACGTGTTCGGCGGCTGACCGGACCGGGCATGCCATGTTGCATACCCTGTACCAGCAATCTTTGCGAGCATCGGCTGAGTTCTTCATCGAATACTTTGTGATCGACTTGATCATGGACGCGGAAGGCAACTGCCGGGGCGTTGTGGCCTTGAAAATGGATGACGGAAGCCTGCACCGGTTCCGCGCTCAGCGAACGATTTTGGCGACCGGTGGCTATGGCCGCGCTTACTTCAGCTGCACGGCGGCACACACGTGCACTGGTGACGGTGGCGGGATGGCGCTTCGGGCGGGTATCCCGACGCAGGATATGGAGTTCGTCCAATTCCACCCCACGGGCGTTTACGGCGTTGGCGCGCTGATCACTGAAGGCGCGCGCGGCGAAGGTGGGATACTGCGCAACTCAGAAGGCGAGCGCTTCATGGAGCGCTACGCGCCTTCGGCAAAGGACCTGGCCTCTCGGGATGTGGTGTCGCGTGCCATGACCATGGAAATTCGCGAAGGTCGCGGCGCGGGCGAGGACAGCGATCATATCATGCTCGATCTCTCGCACTTGCCGCCCAGCCAGCTCGAGGAGCGCTTGCCCGGTATCTCTGAAACCGCGCGGATCTTCTCCGGCGTTGACGTTACCAAGGAGCCAATTCCGGTTCTGCCGACCTGTCACTACAACATGGGCGGCATCCCGACGAATTATCACGGTGAAGTCCTGCGCCCGACCGCTGACAACCCTGATGCAACCGTTGATGGCTTGATGGCTGTTGGTGAAGCGGCTTGTGTTTCCGTGCACGGCGCAAACCGCCTGGGCTCCAACTCGCTGTTGGATCTGGTGGTCTTTGGCCGCGCCGCGGGCTTGCGGTGTAAGGAAATGGTTGAGCCCGGCGCGAAGCAGCAGGACTTGCCCAGCGACGCCGGTGACACCAGCCTGGCCCGTCTTGACAAGGCTCGCCATGCCAATGGCGAAACTGGCACGGCGGAACTGCGGCTGGAGATGCAGCGCGTGATGCAGAATAACTGTGCCGTGTTCCGGACCGGGGAAGTGCTCAAAGAGGGCGTGGACCTGATGGACAAGGCTTGGGAAAAGCGCGACGACTTGCGGGTGGCCGACAAGTCTCTGGTGTGGAACTCGGACCTCATCGAAACGCTTGAATTCGATAACCTGATTTACCAGTCCTCAGCGACCATCAACTCCGCTGCCAACCGCGAAGAATCCCGTGGCGCCCATGCGCGTGAGGATTTCCCGGAGCGGGACGACGAAGACTGGATGAAACACAGCCTCGCTTGGGTCAACGAAAGCGGCAAGGTGGACATCACTTACCGCGAGGTGATCATGCGCACCCTGACCAACGACGTCGCTGTCGTTGAGCCGGCCAAGCGCGTCTACTAAGCGAACCGAGATACGACGACGACGAGAGAGAAGCAGATCCTATGGCTCAGTTCACCTTGCCCAAGAATTCACAGGTCAAAAAGGGCCTGCACTGGAAAGCGCCCGCCGACCAAATGGGCGAAAGCGGCAAGGCGCGGAAGTTCAAGGTTTATCGCTGGAATCCCGAGACTGGCGAAAACCCGCGTATCGACACCTATGAAGTGCCGGTGGAGCGTGCCGGTCAAATGGTTCTCGACGCGCTGATCTGGATCAAGAACAACGTCGACTCCTCGCTGACATTTCGCCGCTCGTGCCGTGAAGGGGTTTGCGGGTCGTGTTCGATGAATATTGATGGCACGAACACGCTGGCGTGTACCAAGAACCTGAATGACATTCGCGGCGACGTCGGGGTTTATCCCTTGCCGCATCGGCCGGTGGTCAAAGACCTGGTCCCGGATCTGGACCAGCTCTACAGCCAGCTTGCGTCGATTGAGCCTTGGCTCAAGACCGATAGCCCTGCGCCATCGCGTGAGCGCTATCAGTCGGTCGAGGATCGTGCCAAGCTTGACGGCCTGTGGGAATGCATCCTGTGCTTTTCGTGCTCGACTGCTTGCCCGTCATACTGGTGGAACGGCGACCGCTATCTTGGCCCAGCGATCCTGCTGCAGGCTTATCGCTGGCTGGCAGACAGTCGGGATGAGGCGACGGGGGAGCGGCTGGATGCGCTGGAAGACCCTTTCCGCCTGTACCGCTGTCACACCATCATGAACTGCACCAAAACATGCCCAAAAGGCTTGAATCCGGCCAAGGCAATCACTGAAATCAAGAAGATGATGGTGGAACGTCGAGGGTAAATTTTCCTTGTCCAAGCCTGCAATCCAACGCTGATCGTAGGCATTTTTCCGTCGTGCTGGGTTCGGCCTTGGTGGTTTGGTGATCGCAAGCACTGACTGATTCTGCGTCCATTAAGACTATAATTTGATAGCGATACTGTTAAAAATTTAAATTTTGAGCCAATTCTTACCTAATGACTGTCGTAGTTTGGTCGAATTTTTCGATGCAAAGTGAGAATAGAAGGCGGAATAATTCCAATTTCTTGTTATTGCCCAACAAATTGCAAAATAATGTTGTGATTTTCGATTTCGTACTAAAGACGAAGACGTCTTAGTAAAAAATATTTTAATTCTTTCACTTACATTGCAGTTGTACGTTTCAACCTGTTTGCCTATCCCTCAGTTTAAGAGAAAGATAATCGCGTTTTTCAGATTGAGGATACATACATGATCAAGATTCGTTCAACGATGCTGGCCGTGATTGCTGTTGCTTTCGCCGCCATCGCAGGCACGGCCAACACAGCTCAGGCTAAGACATATAACGAACTGAAGAAGACGAACTGGATGGAAAATTGCCGGGAAAATGGTCGTCTCGAGATCGCCTGGGAAGACCGCAACAAAATCGCCTACAAATTTGAAGCTGGCGGTCCAGTTGTCCCACGGGGCACCGACAAGGTTTACTGTTCGGTAAAGTGCCCACCTACGACAGAGAGCACTCTTATCCGCAACAAACTCCATAAGTGTGTGCCGACCGCCGAACTCTGTCACGGAACAGAGGACAAGCTGCCCAATGGTTGGGATCAGCGTTTCGCGCAAGACAATTACATCTACCCAGATGTGGACGGCACGGTCTACTTTGGCGAGACCGACTGCTGGGTGAAGAAAGACTACGACGCTGGCGACAAAGTCCGCGATATGCCGATCTGGTTCAAAGACAACCCACGGCCCCACAACAAAAACAAGAAGTGCTACTGGTACAATGGCGGCGTTTAAGGAAAACGTTGTCGGCAACCTAGTTGCATGACGGTTTGAAAAGGGCACAGCTTCTATTTTGAGGCTGTGCCCTTTGTTCTTGAGGCCTTTTGTTTTCGAAACCGGTGGTTTTTGTAGCCCGGATGGTCAGGCAGGGCCTATGCTTGGCCTGAAATCTCACAGCCCAAGGGGGCAGTCGGCGTCGCCGTCTCCAACTGCAAGAAGCAACCATGACTTTTTCCAACAAAACCATTCTCATCACCGGTGCCTCAAAGGGGATTGGTGCTGCTGCCGCTGAAGTTCTGCATGGCTTGGGCGCCAATCTTGTGCTGATGGCGCGTGGTCAGGCGGCGCTGGACGCCCTCGCTGCCCGCCTGGGCCCTGATCGCGTCCTGACAGTGACTGGAGACGTGGCGGACTATGCGACGGTGAAAGGTGCCATTGAGCAGGCGGTCGCGACGTTCGGCGGTCTTGATGCTTTGGTGAACAATGCCGGGGTCATCGAACCGGTGGCCAGATTGGAAGAGTCAGACCCTGCCCAGTGGGCCAAAGTGGTCGATATCAACCTCATGGGTGTCTACAACGGCATGCACGCGGCTTTTGATGCGCTTAAGGCGAGCCGGGGAACAGTCGTCAATGTCTCTTCTGGCGCTGCCCTGAATGCGCTTGAAGGCTGGAGCCATTATTGCGCGACCAAAGCGGCCGTGCTCAGCCTGACCCGAAGCGGACACAAGGAGTGGGGGCCTCTGGGGATCACCGTGGTTGGCATGTCGCCGGGCACAGTGGCGACCGATATGCAGGTGGTCATTACGAAATCGGGCATGAACCCAATCAGCACGCTGGAATGGTCCGATCATATCCCGGCCGAGTGGGCAGGCCGCGCCATTGCGTTTCTTTGCACCGACGCAGGGGCAGCTTACGCTGGCACTGACTTCTCGCTCAAAACCGAGGAAGGCCGGCGCGCCGTTGGCCTGCTGGACTAGTCCGCAAACGCCTTCTCGATGACGTAGTCGCCGGGCTGGTTGTTGGAGCCTTCGACAAGGCCGGCTGTTTCGCACAGCTCAGCGCAATCGCGTAGCATCTCCATAGAGCCACAGATCATCACGCGGTCGCACGCAGGGTCAAAGCCTTCCGCTTCGCCGATTTCCCGGAACAGGGTGCCATCGTCGATCAAGTGAGTGATCCGCCCCCTGACCGGGTAGTCTTCGCGGGTAACGGAGGTGAAGTGTACCAGCTTGTCACCAACGACTTCTGAGAGCATCGCATCGCTGCGGATTTCGTCCATCAAGTCGATCCCGTATTGCAGCTCAGAGATTTCCCGCGTGGTGTGACACAACACGACCTTCTCAAACCGTTCAAAAGTCTCGGGCTCGCGGATCAGCGAGGCGAAAGGCGCGATGCCGGTGCCTGTGGAAAGCAAATACAGAGTCTTGCCCGGCTTAAGGGCGTCCAGGACGAGGGTTCCCGTCGATTTCTTGCCCAGAATGACGGTATCGCCTTCGCTGATGTTTTGCAGGCGGGAGGTCAGGGGGCCGTCGGGGACTTTGATTGAAAAGAATTCAAGGTTGTCGTCCCAAGCCGGAGAGGCAATCGAGTAGGCGCGCAACAGCGGTTTCCCATTCTCGCCCGGCAGGCCGATCATCACAAACTCACCCGAGCGGAACCGGAAGTTTTGCGGCCGCGTCATGCGGAAGCGAAACAGCCGGTCGGTATAGTGCTGGGTTTCCAGTACGGTTTGTTCGAACATGGTGTGGTTCGGTCCTTGGTCTTTAATCCTGGTTCCACGGCAATTGAGCCGCTTTCCAGCCGTTGAGCATGCCGCGGCGACCAGCTGCATTTTTCGCCCCTTCGAAGCCTTCGGAGACGTTGGTCAGATCCTTATACCCTGCTTCTTTCAAGGCTTCAGCTGCCGCGAGAGAGCGAACGCCGGACCGACATATCAAGAATATCGGCGTTTCCTGCGTCAGACTTGCATCAGCAACCTCTGCCACAAAATTGGGATTTTGCGAGCCGTAAGGGAAGGTCTGCCACTGGATACCAACGCTGCGTTCAAAGCTGGGGCGCCCGACGAACTGCCATTCGGCAGAGGTGCGCACGTCCAACAGGACCGCGTTGGCGCTTTGTAGCAGCTCGTCGTAGGCCTCGCTGGAGGTGAGGGATTTGATGCTGACCCTGTGCTGGTGCCGTGCGTCCCAAATCGACGCGGACTTACCGGACTTTGTGTAGAGCGCATCCGGCGCGACTGTGGTCGCCTGACGCCATGCCCCTTCGCCGTGGCGCTCGACCAAGGCGTCGCTCAGGTGGATTTCCGAGAAGCCGCATTGAAACGCCATACGCGCCTGATCCGGGATCAGATTGCCGGTGGCGATGATCCGAAAGCCTTCCCCGCGCTCGCGCCGGACCCGCCGGGCAAAGGAAAAGCCGCGTCCATCGTGGGAACTGGGAAAGTTGAGCGTGACGGACGCGCCGTCGTTGGAGAATGACTGTTCATCCAGACAAGGCTCACCCGCATCAACCCGCAGGCCGCCAGCCGCTTCGTCGCTGTCTGCGCGATGTTCGAAATGCTGGCCCTGATCCTTAAGCACCCACATAGACGGCCTCCTTGAATGGTTCTTTACCCACGCGGGCATAGGTATCGGGAAAGCGCTCCTCTGCGCTCTCTCGCAGGCTCAGATAGGTGTCGATGATCTTGGAGACGGCACCGGGCACATCGGCCTGCGCAAACCCAGGGCCAAGGATTTCACCCACGGACGCCTGCTCATCGGATCGCCCGCCCAGCGTGATCTGATAGCTTTCCTTCTCCGCCTTGTTCAGGCCCAGAATACCAATGTTGGCGGCGTGGTGATGGCCGCAGGCGTTGATACAGCCGGAGATGTTCAGCGTGATGGGGCCCAGCGCATCTGCCGCTTCGCGCGTGCGCAGGATGGTTGACAGCTCTTGAGCAACCGGGATCGAGCGGGCCGTTGCAAGGGCGCAGTAATCCAGACCGGGGCAAGCGATGATATCAGAAGCCTGCCCGATGTTATCTTCGCCCAACCCAATGGCGGCGAGCCCCTGATAAAGGGCTTCGAGCTCTGCGGCCCTGACGTAAGGGAAAACCACGTTTTGGCGGTGCGTGATGCGCAATTCGCCTTGGGAGTGAGCATCGGCCAGATCAGCCAGCGCACGCATTTGCTCGCCAGTCACGTCGCCGGGAATACCGCCCTTGGGTTTGACGGAAATCTGCGCGATGGCCCAGCCGTCAACCCGATGTGGGGCGACGTTTGCCTCAACCCAGCGTTTGAATGCGGGCTCGGCGGTACTCAGGTCAAGGGCGCTCGCCGGTTCCATCTGCGGCGTGCCTTCTTCGAAGGCGTCCCGAATGCGCGCATACTCGGCTTCGACACTGGCAAAAGGAGCGCGGTCAATATTGGCCAGCTCAGCCCGAACCTCCTCGCGGTAATTTTCCAACCCCAGT
>PAFB01000035.1 GCA_002700865.1 Rhodospirillaceae bacterium | reverse complement strand
TGTCATGGCGGTTGGCAAAGCCGGCGAACCGGCGGACCGCGACCGCCTGTCGATCTGGTTCGGCCCGCACCGTGTCGCCGAAGCTGGTTTGCGCTACCCTGCTTACAGCGAAGACCAGGTTTCGAGCTACATGACGGGTGAGGAAATCACCATTCGGGTTGCTTTGGGCTTAGGCGATGGTTCGGCGCGCGTGCGCACCTGCGATCTGACCCACGGTTACATCAACATCAACGGAGACTACCGCTCGTGAGTGATTTCGCGCCGAAATGGTTCCCTGATGCGCCGGACCTCGTTGCCTTCAAAACCCCCAATCTGAGCCTCTCGCCCTTTGGCCCGCAACACCTCGATTTCGTGCAGAAAACCGCGTCGCAATGGTCGGTGGCGCAATGGTTGTCACGGGTGCCGCATCCCTACCCGGAGGATGGCGCGCAGACCTTCTTGAAACTTGCAGATGAAAGCTTTGCAGCCGGGCAGGGGGTGCGCTGGGTCGTCAGTGACCGACACTCAGGTGAGATGCTCGGTTTTGTCGGTTTGGATGCGAAGTCACAAGACCATGAACCGTGGCACATCGGTTATTGGTTCGCACCCGAAGCCTGGGGCCGCGGCGTGGCGACCGAAGCCGCTTTTCACGTGCTGACGTTTGCGTTCTGGTACATGGAACTTCCGGAGATTTGGTCCGGGTTTCATGTCGAAAACCATGCCTCTAAGCGAGTGCTGGAAAAGTGCGGGTTTGACGGCTGGACCGAGGGCACCATCGAAACTTTGAACAGTGGCGCGCAACCCGCCTTCGAAACCACGCTTTCTCGCGCATCCTTTGATGAGTTTGTGTTCTCAGGTGGTTGCAGCATGCAGCCCCAGCTCGACCGGGATGTGCCCGTCATCTGGGTGGTCGCGGCGGCTTTGTTCAATGAGCAGGATCAGGTTCTGGTCGCCCAAAGGCCAAAAGGTAAGGCGTTGGAAGGATTGTGGGAGTTTCCGGGCGGCAAGATGGAGCCCAACGAAGGCCCGGAAGCCGCATTGATCCGTGAGCTGAAAGAAGAACTCGGCATTGATGTCGGCATTGGCTGTCTGGCACCGCTGACTTTCGCCAGTTTCCCCTACCCAAAATTCCACCTGATGATGCCACTTTACGCCATACGCAAGTGGCGGGGCGAACCGGTGGGACGCGAAGGGCAGGCGATCAAGTGGGTGTCGAAGTTTGAACTGCGGGACTTGGAAATGCCACCAGCGGACGAGCCGCTGGTGCCGGTTATCATGGACTGGATGTAGGTTTGGGGAAGGGGGTCAGTAGGACGAGGTATCGAGCTTCGCCACGCCGCCTTTGATCTCTGCGACAATCGATGAAGCGGCATTCTTGAGGATGCCGGCGTCAGACTGCACCGTGACTAACTGGAAGCCCATTTTGATCATACGCACCGCGTAGGCAGCCGATCCGTTGTGCAATCCAACCGGCTTTCCGGCGCTGCGGCAGGCTTTAATGATGGTCTCAAAAGCGCGCAATACCACCTCGTTCTCCGTATCCAGCGTCGGACGCTGTCCCAGGGCGTTGGCGAGGTCGTTGGGGCCGACGTAGATGGCATCAATGCCATCGGTATTGACGATTTCATCGACCTTTTCCAAGCCTTCCTTTGTTTCAACCATGGCCATTCGGATGATTTCGTCGTTGGCCTTGTCCGTATAGTCCGCGCCGCCATAAATCGACGCCCGCACCGGGCCAAAGGACCGGGTACCCAAGGGGGGGTAGGAAGCATAGTGGGCAAACATGCGGGCATCGTTACCGTTGTTGATCATCGGACAAATCACGCCATAGGCCCCGGCATCCAACACTTTCATGATCAGGCCGGCATCCAGCCAAGGCACGCGCACCATCGGCACCACGTCCGTCGTAGAAATCGCCTGAAACTGTGAAACCGCTACCTGATAGTCGATCAGGCCATGCTGCATATCGACCGTGACACTGTCCCAGCCACAATGCGCCATGACTTCAGCGCTAAACGCCGCCGGGGTGGCAAGCCAGCCATTGGCAACAGCCCCGCCTTGTTTCCAGATTTCGCGGATCTTGTTGGGTCGCATGGGTGTCTCCTCACTCTTTGCGCCCTGACTGTAGCCGCTGGTTCGTGGTTGTCGATGCACGATCACGGAGGGGGCATGCCTTTTTTGGCCTATCCGCAAACTGTGCAGGTCCCTAAAAGAAAGGCGTCCTTGGCCACGTGAGAACCATTCACCGATATGAAAGCGCACCCTGCCTTTCGAACCGTGTTTATCTCCGACACGCACCTGGGAATGACTGGCGTTCGTCATCGGACGTTGCTGTCGTTTCTGGAAAAGCTGTCGTGCGAGACGCTGTATCTGGTCGGTGACATCGTCGATGTCTGGGCTTTGCAGCGGCATTGGCACTGGTCCGCAACGGATGATGCCTGCCTGATGCAGGTGGAGCGGTTGGTCAAAGCCGGGACGCGGGTGGTCTACATCCCGGGGAACCATGACGACGTGGTGCGCAACGTGTTGCACGTCGAGCGGTTCAGGGGCGTAGAGCTTCGCCTTAATGATACCCATTTGCTGGCCGATGGTCGCCGGATGTACGTCACTCACGGTGATCAGTTCGACGCCGTGACACAGAATATGGAATGGTTGTCGCGTTTTGGGCACGTGCTGTACGAGGGCTACACCGCGATGATGCGGCAAGTGGCCAGAGTGCCTGGTCTGTCGTGGGCAGAGAATTTGCCAGCCCACGTCAAAAGCCTGTCAAAACGGATTTTTCAGCCCCAGGGCGCTTTTGAGCGTGGGTTGAAACAGGAAGCCAGCGCGGTCGATGCCGTTGGTGCAATCGCCGGGCATATTCACCGTCCCGCCCTGAACACCAAAGAAGGCTTCGTTTATGCCAACTGCGGTGACTGGGTGGAAGCGTGTACGGCGCTGGTCGAAGATGAGGCGGGCCGCCTGAGCCTGTTGTATTGGTCGGACGAGGGGCTGGCCGAGGAAAAGGAGTACGTTGCCTGATGCATATCCTGCTGGTCAGTGACGCTTGGTATCCGCAAATCAACGGCGTGGTCCGCACGCTCGATACCACGCGCAAAATTGTCGAAGAAAAGGGGCACACGCTCAGCCGCATCACGCCCGATCTGTTCGATGTGAACATGCCGATGCCGATGTATCAGGAAATCGGCTTAGCGCTGTTCTGGCCGGGTGAGGTCAGCCGCCGGATCAAGAAAATCATCGAAGAAAAGGGTGCGATCGATGCCATCCACGTGGCGACCGAAGGCCCACTGGGCATGGCCGCCCGCTCATTCTGCCAGCGCAACAAGATACCTTTCACC
The DNA here is from genome assembly GCA_002700865.1 of Rhodospirillaceae bacterium. Classification (GTDB taxonomy): domain Bacteria; phylum Pseudomonadota; class Alphaproteobacteria; order UBA7985; family UBA7985; genus UBA7985. The sequence continues at coordinate 9,942 of PAFB01000035.1, read as the reverse complement.
ACCTCCTTCCACACCAAGCTTGCTGAGTACATCAACGAGCGGACCGGGGTGCCGGCTGAATGGCTTTGGCGTTGGTTGGAGTGGTTCCATCGGCCCGCACAGCGCGTGCTGGTGACCAATCAGGGCATGGCCGATGAGTTGGCGGAATTTGGCATCAAGCACACGCACCTGTGGCCGCGCGGGGTCGATCTGGAGCAGTTCCACCCGTCAAAAAAGCCTTCCACCCACGCCGCTGACCTTGCCCGCCCGATTTTTGTCTACGTTGGTCGTGTGGCGGTGGAAAAGAACATTGAGTCTTTCCTCAAACTGGACTTGCCCGGTACCAAAATGGTCGTCGGTTCCGGACCGTCGTTGGATGCCCTAAAATCTGGTTATCCTGACGCCGTGTTCACCGGACCGCTGCACGGTGACGAGTTGGCAGCGGCCTATGCCGACGCCAATGTTTTTGTCTTTCCCTCGAAAACCGACACTTTTGGATTGGTGTTGCTGGAGGCCTGCGCGGCGGGAACGCCGGTCGCAGCTTACCCGGTCACAGGGCCAAAAGACGTCATCACCGACCCGACCGCAGGGACCCTGCGCGAGGATCTGGGGGAGGCCTGCCTGATATCGCTTGATCTGAAACCGGAAGATGCGCGCCGCTATGCCGAAGGGTTTTCCTGGGAAGCCGCGACCGATACTTTCATCGAAGCGTTGGAACGCACCTCGGTCACGGGGAATGAGAGCTAAGGCATCCGCCATAGTCGCCGGGGTTGCGATCCTATTGTCTGGCTTTGGCTACGCAGACTCTCATGGTTCTCCGCTAGAGTCGCTGGAATGGGAGCGGCGCGTTCTGCTGCTATTCGCGGATCAGCCTGCCGATCCCTGGGCTTATCGGCAGCGCCTCGAAATTCTGCAAGACCGCTGCGATTTCAACAACCGCGACCTGATCCTGCTGGAAGTCTATGGCACCGACGCGCCTGCACGGGCAACGGGGCTGTGGTTGGATGGCTCAGTGATGGAGGAGGTTAGCCTGCAAACCTTTGAAAACGCTGCCTTGCGCGCCTTCTTTGGCGTTGAAAGCGGATACAGCCTGCTTTTGGTTGGCAAGGATGGCGGGGAAAAGCGCCGGGAGCTGCTGCCCGTCAGCGTGCACAAAATCTACGCCCAAATCGACGGAATGCCCATGCGTCAGCGTGAGATGCGCGACGACAACTGCGCCGAGCAAACGCAGGGTTCCTGAAGCCCAACACAATCAGGAACCCGCGCGCGTGCTGTGTACTGCGATCAGAAGACCGCAGGATAGCAGGGTTTAGCCCAGCAGAATGGTGCGACGGTCCATGCGGTGCGCAACTTCAGCAATCTCATAGCGAACCTGGGCGTTGCCGGTTTCCTGGAACGACAGAGACCGCCACTTGCTCAGGGCCTCATCGTGGGTCTTGAAGGGACCGTGTATCTGGTTCGAGCGGGTAAGGACGGACTCGAAGGACGTGTCGGTGAATTCGCCGCCGATGACGTAGAAGAACGTCGTTGCGGGACGGGCTTCAGTGGCGGCCGTGGGTGCGGCTGGCGCGGTGGCAGATGCGGTAGCAGACATGACTCGTTCTCCATTGTTAAGGTGCTTGGGCACATTGAGGGTTAGCGGTGGATTGACGGGCTAAAGGGTGAAACAAAAAGAGGGGCCTTCTGGCCCCCCCCCTCAGTCCGGAGCCTTGGTTTGTGGCGGCTCCGGTATCATCGAAGCGCCTAGGAAGCGGCGGCTTGCACGTCGAATTGTTCTTCTTCGGTCGAGCCGGTTAGTGCTGTCACTGAAGACGTGCCGCCCTGGATTGTGGTGGTCACGTCGTCAAAGTAGCCTGCGCCCACTTCCTGCTGATGCGATACGAAGGTGTAACCCTTCTCCGCATCTGCGAATTCCTGTTCCTGCAGTTCGACATAAGCCGACATGCCGCGCTCAGCGTAATCGTTGGCAAGACGGAACATGGAGTTCCACATGGAGTGGATGCCCGCGAGCGTAATGAACTGGTAACGGTAGCCCATGGCGGCAAGCTCTGTCTGGAACTTGGCGATGGTCGCATCGTCCAGATTGCGCTTCCAGTTAAAGGACGGCGAGCAGTTGTAGGACAGCAGCTGGTCGGGGTATTCCTTTTTGATGGCCTCAGCGAACCGGCGGGCCTCGTCCAAGTCTGGCTTTGCGGTTTCACACCACACCAGATCGGCGTAAGGCGCATAAGCGAGGCCTCGCGCAATCGCCTGATCAAGACCGGCGCGCGTTTCGAAGAAGCCTTCGGTGGTGCGCTCACCGGTGATGAAAGGCGCATCGTAGGGGTCAACGTCTGAGGTCACCAGGTTGGCAGCATTGGCGTCGGTCCGGGCGAGGATAATGGTGTCAGTTCCCAGAACGTCAGAAGCCAGCCGCGCAGAAACCAGCTTTTGAACAGCGTCCTGTGTTGGCACGAGCACTTTACCGCCCATGTGACCACATTTTTTCACCGAAGCGAGCTGGTCTTCGAAGTGAACGCCCGCGGCGCCGGCGGATATCAAGCCCTTGGCGAGTTCAAACGCGTTGAGAACGCCGCCGAAACCGGCTTCAGCATCAGCAACGATCGGCAGGAAATAGTCGATGAAACTCTCATCATCTGCATCCACACCCTTGGCCCACTGAATTTCATCAGCGCGGATAAAGGCGTTGTTGATCCGCTCAACCACCGCCGGAACGGAATTCACGGGGTAGAGCGACTGGTCGGGGTACATGGTCGGCGCGGTGTTGGCGTCGGCGGCGACTTGCCAGCCGGAGAGATAAATCGCTTCGATACCGGCTTTGGCCTGTTGCACGGCCTGGCCACCGGTGAGCGCGCCCAAGGAGCGGACAGCCTTGTCATCGCCCTCACGGTTGATCAGCTCCCACAGCTTGCGGGCACCGTCTCGGGCGAGGGTATTTTCACGAGTTTTCGAACCGCGCAGGCGAACCACGTCCTCCGCCGTGTAACCACGCTTGACGTTGGCCCAGCGGCGGTTGGTGCTCCAGTCCTGCTGGAGTTCGGCGATTTGTTCCTTACGAGTCTTCGACATCTTGCTGTCTCCCGGTGTATTTTGGAGTTCGAGAAAAAGAGGGTGACCTCACAGTGACGGATTGACGCGGGACTGTCAGAGGTGGTTGAGTCCGGTTGAAAAGATTTACAAACAAAAACAGTGTTTGATTGTGAATAATTAACTATGCTATAAGCGAACGATGGTTGCGGAACGTAAACTCTTCATCGGTCACAAACTCCGTCGTTTGCGGCGGGAAGAAGGTGTGACTCAAGCCCAGATGGCGCACGATCTGGGCATCTCCGCTGCTTATCTCAACTTGATTGAGCACAACCAGCGACCCATCACTGTCAATGTGCTTCTCCGGCTCGGGGATGCCTTCGGCGTCAACATTCAAGAATTCGCGGTCGATGATACCGATACCCAGTCTTCGAGACTGCAGGAGGTGCTGGCCGACCCGCTGTTTTCCAACCTCGACCTGACCCGTCAGGACCTGCGCGATGCGGTCGAGCGTGTGCCGATGGTGGTGGAGGCCTTGCAGCTGGTTTACAGCCGTTATCAGCAGGGCAGCGCCGGTGAAGCGCGGCCTGCTGGCGAAGCCATTTTGGGCCGACCGGCTGAAGTTGACGAATTGCTCGATGCGTTGGAAGCGCGCCAGAACCACTTTCCGGTCCTTGAAAATGCTGCCGAGGCGCTCTCGGATGAAGCTGGTTTGCGTCAGAGCGCTCTCGAATCCGGGCTGACACGGCACCTTGCCGAAGCTCATGGCCATATCGTCCGTTCCATGCCCGCCCGCGTGATGGAAACCACCCCTTACCGTCATGATTTCCACGGCAAGCGTGTTTTGTTCAATGAGCTTGCGCCGCTGGAAACGCGTGTTTTTGCATTGGGCAAAACGGTCGCTGACCTGCAGTTGCGGGACGAGATCAACGAGATCATTGCCGCGACCAAGCTGCGTGAACCGGCAAGTGAAATGATGATGCGGACGACCCTGAGCAGTTATTTTGCCGCCGCGTTGATGATGCCTTACGCCCGGTTTACCGATGCTGCGCTGGAATCCCGGCACGATATCGATGTTCTTCAGGCACGCTTTGGCGCCAGTTTTGAGCAAGTGGCGCATCGCCTGACCACACTCCAGCGACCGGGAACGCGCGCTTTACCCTTCTTTTTGCTGCGCATGGACGCCGCCGGGAATGTCTCAAAGCGGTTCAGTGCAGGTGGGTTTTCGTTTTCGCGCTATGGCGGTGCCTGTCCGGCCTGGTCCGTGGTCAATGCGCCCCAGCACCCGGGCAATCTCGGCGTCGATAAGGTCCAATTGCCCGATGGCAGCGAGTTTCTGTCTCTGGCCAAGTCCATCCGAAAGGGCCTGCCGCTGGCAGGGCGGCCGCAACGGCGGCTGACGGTGGTTTTGGGGTGCTCTTTTGAGTATGCGGAGCAGGTTGTCTACGCTGATGCCGTGCGCGAGGCCGCACCCTCACCCGTCGGCACCAACTGCCGGCTTTGTCCCCGGTCCCGCTGCGAATATCGCGCCTTTCCTGCATCGGGCGCAGCTCGGCTTTAGATCGATGGCGCAGTATGGTCTGACGCGTCGTTTCTGCACTAGCTTCACCCCCACAAACAGCGCATTGGCAGATTTCGAAGCCGTCCATTTCGCGCAGTCCAAATGCGCCCCTTTTCTGGCGCGCTTCCCGGTTCTCATCTGACGCTCTTATCCCCACCACGTTGAGCGTCTTGCGGGAGTTGTGGGTATGACAAGTACGGTCGATACGGCCCGTCCAACCATCCCTTTGGCGATGCTGCTGGGCGGTCTTTTTCTGTTTTCAGTGCAAGACGTCCTGATCTCCGATCTGACGCGGCGCTATCCCGTGCACGAGATCGTTTTCGTGCGCTCCCTGGTGAATATCTGGCCGCTGATTTTGCTGAGCTTTGCTTTTGATCAGGGCAAGAATATGCAGGTCACCCGGTTCTGGTTCCTGTTCCTCCGCGGCGGTCTGCTGTCCCTGTCCTATACCTGTTACTACCTTGCGCTGGCCGGTTTGGACTTTGCACAAGCCACGGCGCTTTACTTCACAGCGCCGCTTTTCATCACGTTCCTGAGCTGGGTCACAACACGCGTACCAATCGGCTGGCGCCGGTTGCTTGGCGTGGTCATCGGGTTCATCGGTGTGTTGTTCATCGTCAAGCCCGGCGCAGGCGATATTCCGCTGATACCAGCGCTCATGGCTGTTGCTTCAGCGGCCTTCTATTCGCTGTCCGCGCTGATGACCAACTGGCTCGGGCGGACAGAGTCGACCACGGTGCAGTCGATTACGTTTGTCATCATGAACCTGTTTTTCGGCGCTATGTTCTGGGCGATCTTTGGCGATGGTTGGGCGGTACAGCATGCGCCCGCTGGTCTGGAAGTGCTGCTCAAGCCCTGGGTTTGGCCGACCCGGGCGGACGTTCTGGTGATGGTTGCGATTGGGCTTGGCTCTGCGCTGGGTTTCATCATGCTGACAGCGGCTTATCGCAACCTTGAGCCGTCCTTTGCCGCGCCGTTCGAATACTGCCTGATAGGCTACAACCTGCTGTGGGGGATTCTGCTGTTTCGCCAGTATCCTGACGCGATGACGCTGGTGGGTATTGCCATCATCGTGTTGTCAGGCCTGTTCGTCCTGTATCGTGAAGGGGAACGGCGGCAATCGATTGTCCGCCGCCTGTTCCGCCCTCGGCGCGTGCGGTAACGGTCGCACCCAAATCCCGTGACCAAAAGGTTGCGGGGCTCTATAAGCAGCTGTTTCCACAGAGCAGGGAAATAGCTGAATGCGAATAGTCGGATTGATTATCGTGATCGGGGCAGGCCTCGTTCTCGGTGGTATTGCCTGGACCAGCAACGCGATCTACGGCGCCAACCTGTACGTCGACCCGGCTTGTCATGGGCATGAGCCGTTTACCTCTGATGGTGCAAAGATGACCGTCGTCGAAAACCCGCTTGCGCACCGGATTGACCCGGGCGTTTATGACGGCGTGCAGGCGGTGTCCTTTCCGTCGCGGGATGACAAAGTTTCCGTTGCCGGCCTGCTCAGCCTACCAGCCGAGGGCGCTCCGCTGATCATCGCCACCCACGGTTTCACCGGCTGCAAGCACCACCTGCATCTTCTCAGCGTTTTGGGCATGCTGGCCAGTGAGGGCTATGGCGTGTTGGCGATTGACCTGCGCGAGCATGGCGAGTCTTCGGTGGTTGATGGTGTTGCGGCCATGGGCAGTGACGAATTCAACGATGTGCTTGGCGCCTATGACTATGCACGCGACACGCTGGCGATGAGTCGGGATCGTATCGGCTTCTGGGGCGAAAGCATGGGCGGCGCGACCACGCTGATCGCCAACACGCGGGAAAACCTCGGCCCCCTGTTCCTCGATGCGCCTTTTGCGGACATAAAGACGGTGCTCAAGGACAATGCAGACCGAGCCTCAGTACCGCCTTGGACGGTCGAGCTGATTGTGCCAGCGGTTGGCCTGATGCGCGGCTATGACTTTGGCGGCTCTCGCCCCATCGACGGTTTGACCGCCCATGCGGACCAGCCAATTTTTTGGGTTCATGGTGGTGAGGACGAAACCGTGGGCATCCATCATGCGCGCTGGGCACAGCGTGAAGCGGAAGGCCGGGACACGGTGACATTCGCGCTTTTTGACGGTTTGGGACACGTGGCGACCATGTGGGATCGCCCTTCCGAATACCGTATCGCCTTACTTTCCTTTTTTGATCAAAACCTGAAGGACTAGCCTGTGATCCTTGGAATTCCGGCATCTGATTTTCTGTTGTTTGTAGGTGTCATGGCGTGCGGCGCGGCGTTGGCGGGTTTTGTTGCCGGCTTGTTTGGGGTCGGTGGTGGCGTGGTCATGGTGCCCATTCTTACCGAGTTGTTTGCGCTGGGTCTTGGTGGTTCGAGCATCGAACATGCGCAGCACCTGGCTGTCGGCACGTCTCTGGCGATCATTGTGCCAACGTCGATCCGTTCTGCTCGCGCGCACTATGCCTCAGGCACGATGGACCTTGATTTGCTGCGGCGCTACTTGGTGTTTGTTCCCGCTGGCGTGGTGCTGGGCTTGTATCTGGCAACAATTTTGGACGCCCGCGGTCTTGGCGCGGTCTTTGGTGGGATTGCCCTGAGTGTCGGCCTGTATCAACTGTTTGCCTCATCCAACTTGCACGTGGTCAAGCAGGTCCCCGGAACCCCCGTCGCCCAAGTTGCCGGCGTCGCGATTGGTACCTCGTCGACGCTAATGGGGATTGGTGGCGGCGTGGTGAACAATGTGTTCATGTCGCTGTGCGGGGCTGACATAAAGCGCGCCATCGCCACCTCTTCCGGGGTCGGCGTGCTCATCTCCATCCCTGCGGCGCTTGGCTTTGTGGCTATCGGTTGGGATCAGACCCAGCTGCCGCCGCTGTCGCTGGGCTACGTCAACTTCCCCACTTTGGCTTTTATGATCCCCTTTACGATCGTTATGGCGCCCATCGGTGCTCGTTTGACGCATCGGTTGCCCGGGGCGCTGACCAAGCGGCTGTTCAGTGCATTTCTGATCGTTGCGTCGCTGAGGGCGTTTTGGAAACTCTTCGTCGGTTAAGACCTTGCGCCTAAGCGGGAAAATCTGCGAAGGTTAACGAGGAAAGAGGAGAGATTTAGGATGACAGCCGAATTAGACCAAATTGATCGCGCAATTTTGACGACGTTGCAGCGTGACAGTCGGCTGTCTATGGCTGAACTGGGTGAAAAGGTCGGTCTGTCGTCCTCAGCATGCCATCGACGCGTGCTGCAGCTACAGACGGCGGGCGTCATTGAAGGCTATGCGGCGCGGTTGAATGCCAAGTCTCTGGGGCTGGATCTGCACTTCATCGTGGATGTTTCGCTGCATTCTCAGGCTGAAGAAGACCTAGAAGCCTTTGAGCGCGCAGCGCGCGACAATTCATCCGTGCTCGAATGTTATCTGATGGCGGGGCAGGCCGATTTTTCCCTGCGGGTGTCGGCGCGCGATACAGCCCATTACGAGGAAGTTCACCGCCAGATCGCCCATATGCCGGGCGTTACTCGGATTGAGTCCAAGCTCATCCTTCGTACCGTCAAAAAGTGGATGGGTTACAAGGTCTAAACCCTGTAACCCCCCATTGAACTCATTCTACAGCGACGTATCGTCGTAGAAGATAATCGAACCGTTCCACGTCTGGGAAATGGTCTCATCACCGTACTGGAAGGTGGAAGTGCCAGTTTCGGCGATGCCAACCAGCAGTTCATCAGCGCCAATGTTACCGTCCATACGCTCAGCCTCTTCGATTGAGCCAGGGATCACCTGCAACTCAACAGCGCCAGGCACAGGCTCCGTCGTAAACATCTGAGTCACCATTTGCGGGTTTGTCAGGTCCACGTCGAAGAAACGAATGATCGGCGTTTGGTCCAAGACATCGAGGACGGCCAGTTCCAAGTCAGAATCGTCGTCAAAGTTACCAGCGGTAATCTGGCTCGCCTTGATATCAGCGATGTGGAGACCTTCGTTGGTCACAGTCAGAGCCTCAGGCGAGTCCAAACCGGAGTGGAAAGCCTTACTGTAGTAGACGCCCTTGTCGGTAGCCGTAAACACGACGTTGCCAATAACCGCAATATCGTTGTGGCTGATTCCCGCACCAGCGCTGACAACGCCGTTTTCAGGGTCGCCTTCGAGGAAGACCATGCTGATACCGTCGCCACCGTTGGTGCCGTAAGTACCCACCGAGTATTCGGTGTCATTGATGATCATGCTTTCCACTTAGTGGAAATGCCAGCCGCCCTGCAACTGTTCAGAGTCAAAAGCGCACTCAAGGTCATCGTAGTAGACAGAGTAAGGTGCATCTTCGCCTGCGACGTCGTTGGTACCGCCACCGATCACCATGACTTTCTTCATGTTGGTCGAAGACGTTTCCTTACTGGCGTTGTTCGAGTTGAAGTGGCCGATGACGACATCTTCAATCTGCGAAGGTTCGGAGTCTTTGTCGGCAGCTTTAAAGGTAAACTCGCCGGACTTGCCCACTTCCCAGATTTGAACAACCGAGTCAGAGCTGCTGGTACCACCGCTACCGGCGACGACAATGTCGGTATAGCCGTCACCGTCAATGTCATCCATATCAATCGCACGCACTTCGTGGATGCGGTACTCAGCATCGATTTCAGTGCTGTTGGTGGAGTAGCTCTTGCTGTTGGAGAAGCCACCGGTACCAGTCAATTCCAATACGGAAAACGCGTTTTCCGCTTCGGAGTGGAACGATGCGACCATGTATTGGCCACCATCGATGTTGTAGTGGTACTCGGCCCCGTCCATGAACGGGAGCCAGTCGGTACTATCGGCAGCGCCAGAGCTGGTGCTGTTCAGGCCGTTGAACTTCAACCGTGTGACGTTTGCTTCGCGAACGTACTCATAGGGGCTGTCGTCGTCGTTGGAGTTCGAGATTGTGAACTCAAACGTGCGGAAATCCGTGACTGCGGAGCCGTCAGAAACCTCGATAACCACCGTGGCCGTGTTCTGGTCAAACCGGGTGCCGTCCGCGTCGTTGCCGGGTTGGCTGTAGTCGAGCCGTTCTGTGATGATCAGTTCGCCATTTTCGTTGATTTCGAAAATGTTTGTCACTTCGGCGCCGAGGTGCTGGGAGTCGATGCGGAACTGGAGTTCATCGCCTTCTGGATCGGTTGCAGAGAGAACACCAACGATGGTGTCGGCCTCAACAAGGTCAAAGCTGCCACTGGAGTTGTTGAACTGGCTGAATGTGATGCCCGTTGGGCCTTCGTTATCAGGGTTGTTGTTGGTGACGGGGAATTCAGGATCAACGCCGTTGTCCTCTTCTTCCTCACCTTCCTCACCTTCTGAACCGTCGCCGGTTCCATCACCGGTACCATCACCCGTGCCGTCACCGGTGCCATCACCCGTGCCGTC
>PAFB01000034.1 GCA_002700865.1 Rhodospirillaceae bacterium | reverse complement strand
CTTTGATGCAAAGGCGCGCAAGCGGTTTGAGACCTCGCTCCGAGATGACTTTTTAGTGCTGGCTGTCGTTTCCATCTCAAATCGTCATAAAGGCTTGGCAAATGGCTCAGCATTATTGAACTCCGTGCGTGCTGTTCCTTGCAATTTGCATCAAGACGGAACAGAGTTTTTGGGTGGTAAACAGGAGGCTTACTCATGCTACGTCTTATTCTCTTATCAGCTGCCGCGTTGAGCGTGACAGCTTCGGCCGCTTCGGCTGAAACCATTCGTTGGGCACGCGCTGGTGACTCGCTGACGCTCGACCCCCATTCGCAGAACGAGGGACCAACCCACGCTCTGGCGCACCAGATTTACGATCCGCTGCTTCAGCGCGACATGGCCGGTGCGATCATTCCAGCGCTGGCGACTGAATGGGCAACCCTGCCGGGTAACCCAAATGTCTGGCGCTTTAAGCTGCGTGAAGGTGTGACCTTCCACGACGGCGCTGCTTTCGATGCTGAGGACGTTGTGTTCTCGTTGAACCGCGCCAAGGCAGACACCTCCGAGATGCAGGAACTGCTTGCTTCGGTTATCGATATACGCGCCGTTGACGCGTACACCGTTGATCTTGAGACCGAGGGTGCGAACCCACTGATGATCAACAACCTGACCAACACCTTCATGATGGACAAAGGTTGGGCTGAGGCGAATGACGTCGCCAAGCCATTGGACCACAACGCAGGTGAAACAACCTACGCGACGTCAAACACCAACGGCACAGGCGCCTTCATGCTCGTGAGCCGTTCGGTTGATGAAAAGACTGTCCTGCAGGCTAACCCAAACTACTGGGGCGCAGACATCTACCCCCACCAGGTTAGCGAAATCATCTACACCCCAATTCAGTCCTCCGCGACCCGCGTTGCGGCGCTGCTGTCGGGTGAAGTTGACATCATCCAGGACGTTCCTGTTCAGGATCTGGGACGCGTTGGTGCAACCGACGGTCTGAAGGTTGTGACCGCGGCTCAGAACCGTGTGATTTTCTTCGGTGTTGATAACGTCGACGGCCCAACCGCTGACGTTCGCGTTCGTCAGGCAATGAACATGGCCATCAACCGTGATGCCATCCAGCAAATCGTGATGCGTGACCAGTCGGACCCGACCGGTGTTATCATGCCTCCATTCGTGAATGGTTGGACAGAAGCGCTGAACGAGTTCCCAGCTTACGACCTTGATGCTGCAAAGGCACTGATGGCCGAAGCCGGCTATGGGGACGGTTTTGACATTGCCTTGAACTGCCCGAACGACCGCTACATCAACGATGAAGCCATCTGTCAGGCTGCTGTCGGCATGATGGGCCAAATCGGGATCAATGTTACTCTGGACGCTCGTCCAAAGGCACAGCACTTCCCATTCATCAAAGAAGGCAACTCCGACTTCTGGATGCTGGGTTGGGGCGTTCCGACCTTCGACTCGCACTACATCTTCAACTACCTGCTGCACACCAACATTGGCAGCCGTGGTTCCTGGAACCCTACCGGCTTCAGCAACGCAGAAGTTGACGAAATGATTGTGAGCCTTGAGTCCGAAACTGATCTCGCGGTGCGCGATGCGACCATCGCCAAGATCTGGGACATCGTTCAGGCAGAGCAGGTTCACCTGCCGATCCACAACCAGGTTCTGAACTGGGGTATGAAGGATGGCATCAACTTTGATGTTCAGCCTGAAGACCAGCCACACTTCCAGTTCCTTACCTTTAACTAAGTGCCCGTTGCGGTTCTGGCTGACCCCTTAGCCGGGGTCGGTCAGAGCCCTTCGGTCTCAAAGGAGAGATTGAGCCCCGACGAAGCAACGTCCGGGCTCAATCAATTTTTGGCGCTATGCTCCTGATCATTTTGCGGCGCCTGGGCCAGTCGATATTCGTGCTGTTCCTGGTCGCCTTTATCTCGTTTATGATCTTCCGCTACGTCGGCAATCCAGTAGACAATCTGCTGGGCCAAGAGGCGACGACGGAAAGACGCGAAGCGCTGATTGAATCGCTTGGCCTGAACGACCCTTTGCATGTTCAATACTTTGACTTCGTCGTCCGCGCGCTGCAGTTCGACTTCGGCGTTTCGTATCGAACAGGGATGCCCGTTGCAGAAATGATCGTCCAGCGCCTGCCCGCCACCATTGAACTCGCACTGGTTTCAGCTGTTTTCGCGATCCTGCTGGGGGTTGTCGCGGGCGTCTATACAGCCATCAACCGACGTGGCTTCATCGCCAATGCGATCCTGTCGAGCTCGTTGATCGGCGTGTCGCTGCCAACCTTTCTCATCGGCGTGCTGCTGATCTGGATATTTGCTGTAGAACTCAAGTGGCTACCCTCATTCGGGCGTGGCACTGCGGTTGATCTGGGCTTCTGGAGCACGGGGTTCCTAACCATCTCAGGCCTGAAATCACTTATTTTGCCCGGTATCATGCTGGGCCTGTATCAAATGACGCTGATCATGCGTTTGACCCGCGCCGAGATGCTCGAAGTCCTGCGGCAGGATTATATTAAATTTGCCAAGGCCCGAGGACTGCCCGACCGGACAGTATATTTCGGCCATGCCCTCAAAAATACGCTGGTGCCGGTCATCACCATCGCCGGTCTGCAACTGGGCTCCATCGTTGCCTTTGCCATCATCACCGAGACGGTCTTCCAATGGCCCGGTGTGGGGCTGATGTTCATCAATGCCGTCTACTTCGTCGATATTCCGGTGATGAGTGCTTACCTGCTGTTGGTTGGTACGCTATTCGTGTTGATCAACCTGATTGTTGACTTGCTCTACCTGCTGATCGACCCGCGCTTACGGGATGGTCAGCTGCGTCGGGCAGGAAGTTAGGCCGGAGAGACAAGAAACACGATGCAACGCTTCCTTCAATCAGACTTCTTTTACGCCTTTACCCGCTCGCCGCTGGCCATGGTTTCGCTGCTGGTGGTGGTGCTCATGGTGCTCAGTGCAGTCTTCGCCAACTTCATCGCGCCGACCAACCCCTTTGACCCGGCCAGCCTGAACCTGATGAATGGCTTTACCCCGCCGATGGAAGCCAACATGTTCACCGGCGAGTCATTCTTGCTCGGCACGGATGATCAGGGCCGGGATCTGTTTTCCGCCATTCTCTTTGGCCTGCGCGTGTCGCTGTTTGTCGGCATAATGGCGGTAGGGCTTGCCATGGTTCTGGGCGTGTTGCTGGGGCTTATCGCGGGATATGTGGGCGGCTGGCTGGATACGCTGATCATGCGTCTGGCCGACATTCAGATGACCTTTCCGTCGATCCTGATCGCCATGCTGATTTTCGGCGTGGCGCGCGGGCTGCTGCCCCCGGAACTGCGCGAAGAAATGGCGATCACCGTGCTCATTCTGTCCATCGGCCTGTCGGAATGGGTCAACTTCGCCCGAACCGTGCGCGGTTCGACCATGGTGGAGAAGGAAAAGGAATACGTCGCCGCCGCTCGACTGATCGGTCTGAACCGTTGGCAAATCATGCTGCGGCACATTCTGCCAAACGTGCTGGGACCCGTGCTGGTGATCGCCACGATTACGCTCGCGCTGGCGATCATTGCCGAGGCGACGCTGTCCTTCCTGGGCGTCGGTGCGCCGCGGACTGAACCTTCGCTGGGCACGCTCATCCGGATCGGGCAAGACTTCCTGTTCTCTGGTGAGTGGTGGATTTTGCTGTTCCCAGCCCTGACGCTGCTGGCGCTGGCACTGTCGGTGAACCTGTTCGGCGATTGGCTCCGCGACACTCTGAACCCGAGGCTGCGCTGATGACTGAGACTTTGCTGGAACTCAAAGGTCTGGAAGTCACTTTCAAGACCCGGCGCGGGGTCCTAAAGGCGGTTGATGACCTGTCGCTGACAGTGAACAAGGGCGAGATTCTGGGTATCGTTGGCGAATCCGGGGCTGGAAAGTCGATGACCGGGGCTGCCATCATTGGCCTGATCGACCCGCCCGGTCGCGTGTCCAAGGGCGAAATCTGGTTTGAGCAAGAACGCATGGACGAGCACCCTCAGCAATTGCGCGGGAAACAGATTTCCATGGTGTTCCAAGACCCGCTGACCAGCCTTAACCCGCTGCGAACCGTGGGCGACCAGTTGGTCGAGACGATCCTTGCCCATATGTACGTCACCAAAGCCCAGGCGCGCCAACGTGCGCAGGACGGACTGGCCGAGGTGGGTATCGACCCTGACCGCATCAACGCCTATCCCCACGCCTTTTCCGGCGGGATGCGGCAGCGGGTTGTGATTGCTTTGGCTTTGGCGACCGAACCAAAGCTCGTGATCGCCGACGAGCCAACCACGGCGCTGGATGTCTCGGTGCAGGCTCAGGTTCTGGACTTGCTGAAGAAGCTGTGCAGGGAGCGGGGCACCTCGGTGATCTTGATTACCCATGACATGGGCGTCATGGCCCAAACCAGCGACCGGATCGCCGTTATGTATGCGGGCCGTCTCGCAGAGATTGGCGACACCCGAGAGGTGCTGAGCAATCCTCAGCACCCCTACACTCAAGGCCTCATGGCCTCAACGCCCAGCGTGGACGCCAAGTCGTTCGGGTCAGAGCTGTTCCAAATCCCAGGCGCCATGCCCAAGCTTGACGCCCTGCCCCCGGGCTGTGCCTTCAACCCCCGCTGTTCACAGGCGCACGAACGCTGCCGGACCAGCCGCCCTCCCATGGTTTCCGGTCGTGCGGCGTGCTGGTTGATGGAGGACGCGTCTTGAGTTTTGTTGTCGCCAAAGACCTGTGCCGCACTTTTGACCTGTCGGATCCTTGGATCGTGCGCAAACTGACCATGCGGCCCAAGCGCCTGTTACAGGCTGTGGACCGGGTCAACTTTTCGATTGAGCGGGGGACGACCTACGCGCTGGTGGGCGAGTCCGGGTCGGGGAAATCCACCATTGCCAATATGGTGGTGGGCCTGCTCAAGCCCTCAGCGGGATCGATCACCATCGACGGCCAAAACCTCGGCGATGCATCGATGAGCCGACCGGACCAACAGCGTCTGCGTCGCCGAATTCAAATGGTGTTCCAGAGCCCTTACGCCAGCCTCAATCCGCGCTGGAAAGTTGGTGATATCCTGTGCGAGCCTATGCGGGCCTTTAAGTTGATCGAGGGGTCAGAGGCGCAGCGACGGCGCGCAGCGGAACTGCTTGAGCAAGTGGGTCTGAGTGACAGTGACGCCAGCAAGTACCCGCACGAGTTCTCCGGTGGCCAGCGCCAGCGTATCTCTATCGCCCGCGCACTGGCCAGTCAGCCAGAAGTCATTATCTGTGACGAGCCGACCTCCGCCTTGGATGTCTCCGTCCAAGCACAAGTGCTTAACCTGCTGAAATCTCTCCAAAAAGAGTTTGGCCTGACCTATCTGTTCATCACCCATGATCTCGCGGTGGTTTCCACCATGGCCAACAAGATCGGGGTGCTGAACCAAGGTGTGCTGGTCGAGGAGCAGGACACCGAAGGCCTGTTCAGCACCCCGCGCGAAGACTACACAAAGATGCTGATCTCTTCAGCACCAAAGATCGAATTTGGCAGCTGATCAAACGGTTGCCCGTTTAACGGTTTGATAGGCTTTGTTGAACTGGGGCGAACTGGGCTGGACCGGGATTAACGCGGGTGAACTCGGGTGAAGCCAGCTGAACGGCATGAAAGCCTGCCCGAAATGAAAGCCTAACCGACATAAACACCAGATGAGGAGCAAAAGCCGTGGCTGATGAACATTTGAACTCCATGATGGAAAACCTCTATTGGTGGGGAATTCCAACCCTGTTCCGTTGCCCCAACGAAGGCCCGGAAGGCAAGGATATCGCCCTTGTGGGGGTGCCGCACTCGACCGGCAACGGCACCACGCAGCGCGACCAGCATTTGGGTCCGCGCGCGCTGCGCGACGTATCGGCGGTGGGCCGCCGGATGCACATGGGTTTTGAGCTCAACCCCTGGACAGCGGCAAATATTGCAGATGTCGGCGATGTTCCCTTCCCGCGCGCGAACGACAACGAGGCCTGCATTGAGGAAATAACCCGCTTTTACACCGCCATCGATGCCGCCGGTGCCCGGCCGATTTCCATTGGTGGCGATCACTCAATCACGGGCGGGATTGTGCAGGCCATCGGCTGCGGAAACATCACCAACGGCGAGCCGGTCTGTTTTCTGCACCTGGATGCGCACACGGATGTCTTCACCAAGGTCGATCACTTTCTGGGCGCGAAAAAGTCCGCGGCGCACTGGGGCGCTTATCTGGCCGATCAGGGCAAGGTCGATCCCACGCATTCGATGCAGATTGGCCTGCGTGGGCACGCGCGCACACTGGACTGGCTCGAGCCGTCCTACGAGTACGGCTACAACGTCGTCACCATGAAAGATTTCCGCAAGCGGGGCGTCGAAGACGTGGTGGCGCAGATCAAGGAAGTCATGGCGGGCCGGCCGGTTTACATCACCTTCGACCTCGATTGCCTTGACCCCACCATCGCGCCGGCTGTTTCCAACATCGAAGCGGGTGAAAAGGGCTTTGACATCGATGAGGCGGTGGCGCTGTTGCACGCGGTTCGGGGGATGAACATTGTGGGCGGGGATATCGTCTGCATGATGCCCACCAAAGACAGCCCCAACCAGATCACCGCGCTGACAGCGGCGTCGGTGATGTTTGAGATGATCTGCATGGTCGCTGAGAACGTTAGCGGGCGTTAACCCCGCCGGCGTGCCGACAATCCGCGCCGCCGCCCTCACCGCCACCGGTATGCTGCGACGCCTCAGGGAGTCCTGACCAAAACGAACCGGCCCCAAAAAGGGGCCGGTACGCTTTGCATGGGTGTTTGACCCCAGCGGCGGACGGGTCTTCGGCCCCTGATCAAGCGCTGTATTCGGCAATCGGCGCACCGAGGACGTCAAACCGGGGCACGATCCCCAAGCCCGGCGCCGATGACGCTGTCATGAACCCATCCGCGATCACGGGGCCTCCGTCAGCGATTTCGATGGTGGCGTACTCACTGAACGCCGATGACTGGAAGTGGCTCTCGCGCGGGATCGAGTGAGCGAGGTGCGCGATGGCGGCGTCGGTGATCTCCCCGCCCCAGGTGTCTTCAATGGTGAGAATGATCCCCAGCGTGGTGCACACGTCGCGCAACACCTTGGTTTTGGTGATCCCGCCCATCCGGCTGATTTTCAGGTTGATGGCGTCCATGGCGCGGTCCTGATGGCCTTGGATCACCGCTTGCAGCGATGTCATGCACTCGTCAAGGATCATCGGATGATTGGAAAATGACCGCACCACACGGCACGCTTCATAGGTCTCGCAGGGCTGCTCGATATAGAGCGGCAGGTCGTTGACCGCCGTTACCACGCGAACCGCCTCGTGCTGCATCCAGCCGCAGTTGGCATCGGCGGCGAGCTTGTTGCCGGGCTGGAGCACGGATGTCACTTTGCGGATGCGCTCGATGTCAACATCAGCATCAGCGCCGACCTTCATCTGGAACTGCTGAAAGCCCTGCGCCTGATAGTCCTGCAAGCGCTGTTGCATGGCGTCTGGATCAGCGCGCGAGACGACTTTGAACAGGCGCACGCTGTCCTGCAGCTTGCCGCCCAGCAGTGTATAAAGCGGCTGGCCCGTATCCTTGCCCAGCAAGTCCCAGCACGCGATATCGAGCGCAGACTTTACGTAGGGATGGCCTTTGAGGGCGCGATCCATGACAGCATTGATGGGACCGACCTGCCGCGGGTCGAGGCCGACAAGGTGCTCGGCAAGCAGCATGATCCCCGTGCGGGCGCCTTCGGCATAAGCCGGCAGATAAGCCGGGCCAAGCGGGCAAATCTCGCCGTAACCGGTCAGGCCGGTATCGGTCGTAATCTCCACCACGGTACTGTCAAAGGCCGAAAAACTCTGATTGGACCAAGAGTACGAGCCTTCTTTCATCGGCAAACTGACGCCATAAAGAGCAATACGTTCGATTTTCATGGGCACTCGAGCCTTTCACTGGTGCTGGACAACAGGCGCCTGAGCCTGCTTGAGCTATAGGCACACTTCGACGGACGGGGAAAGACCTGCGCCGCAACAAACTCGGTTGCCTTTGCCCGCCCCTTACCGGTTATATACGCCCGTTAAATCCTCACACCGCCAGTAGAAAAGGTCCAGCCATGAAGCCCGGTTACATCATTGTTGATACAGCAATCCACGACCCCGACGCCTATGAAGCATACAAGGCCAAAGTGGTTCCCATCGTTGAGTCCTATGGCGGCGAGTACCTGATACGGGGCGGCGAGATGATCATCGATCAGAACGAGCTGTGGACCCCGACGCGGATGGTGCTGCTGAAGTTTCCCTCCGTAAAGCGCGCCCAAGCCTTCCTGAACAGTGACGAATACGCCCCCGTCAAAGCCGTTCGTCTGGGCGCATCCAAGGCAACGGCGGTGATCGTCGAAGGTTTTTGACGCCCACTTCACCGTTTGAAACTGTTCAAAACCGTTGAGAGCGCTGGCACGATTGCAGAAACGGCAACAGCATCGGCAAGGATGGTACTTTACTCAGCCATCAGGACGATTTTGCCAGCGTCCACGCGGCCAGCGAGCAGATCGTCGAAAGCCTGTGCCCCGTCGCGCAAGCTGCGCTGCTCCACCCAGTCAAAGCGGCCAAAATCACCGTTGAAAATCGCTTGCGCGGTCTCCCGGAAATCAGCCGCTGTATAGGTGTAGGTTCCGCAGAAGGTGATTTCTTGTAAGGTCATGCGGCGAACGTCGAGGCCGCCCTCAGCTTCGCCCAGTCCGATATGGGCAATCACGCCGCCGGGCTTGACGATTCCAGAAGCAATTGCGCGCGTCGGCGCAAAGCCAACCGCGTCGATGACCAGATCCGGCGCGCGGCTGCCTGCTTCCTCGAACGCGGCATGAAACTCGAACTGGGGCAGATCGCGCCGCAGTCGGGCCAACCGTCCGGGGTTGGTTTCCAACACCGTGACAGACCTCACCCCCTGCGCGGCAAGGCTCAGCGCCGCACCGATGCCGATGGCACCACCCCCAAGCACAACAGCGTGCATCTGATCCGCCGTGCGTTGCGAGAGCCGCAGCGCCAGCTTAACAGCGTGCCAGCCGCACGCCATCGGCTCAGTGAGCGCAGCGTGCCATAGCGGCACACGATCCGGAACCGTCACCAGATTTCCCGGCGGCATGGCAAGGCGCTGAGCGAAGCTGCCTTCGCGCGGCGGCATGGAGATGATTTGGCGATCCGGACAGAGGTTATCGCGGCCTTCCCGGCAGGCTTCACAAATGCCGCAGGAGACCAGCGGATTAACTGTCACGCGTTGGCCGGCGTTGGGGCCTGCTGCGATCACCCCGGCGGCCTCGTGGCCCAGGATCAGCGGCGCAGGCCGACGCTCGTCGTGGCCTAGAAAGGCGTGCATGTCCGAGCCGCAAATGCCTGAGCAATCCAGATCAATCAGGGCTTCACCGGCCTTTGGCTTCGGCTCTGCCACGTCGGTGTAAACCAACTGTTTGGGACCGGTGTAGAGCAAGGCTTTCATTTCGCTGTGAACCCTCCGTCAACGAACAGGACTTGCCCGGTGATATAATCACTGGCCGGCGAACACAGAAACAGCAGCGGCCCGACCATATCGTCCATGGTGCCATTGCGACCGATACAGGTCTGATCCGCCAGCGCCTGCGCCTTGGCGGGGTCGGCGAACACAGGCCCAGTTAACTCGGTCGGAAAGAAGCCCGGTGCCAAGGCATTGCACAGCACGCCCCGCGCCGACCAAGCCTCAGCCATGGCACGGGTCATCTGCTCAACCCCACCTTTGGAAGCGCCATAGCTGATACCGTTGGCAAAGGCTCTACGGGACTGCAAGGACGCAAAATTGACGATACGCCCCCACCCTCGCTCGGCCATGGCTGGAACCATCTGCTGGGCGAGGAAAAACGGCATACTGAGATTGAGCCCAAGGGTTTGGTTCCAGTCCGCGGGTTGAACATCATCGGCGTGAATCCGAGTGTTGACCCCCGCGGCATTGATCAGGATATCGGGCGGACCAAAAGGCTCGGCGATCTGGGCTGCCAGGTCCGCACAGTCGGTTTGCGCCAGCAAATCCGCGGCGACCACGGCTGTCTCTCCGGGCGCGGTGCCTGACCAAGTCTCCAGCGCCGACTTGCGCCTTGCGACACCGACCACCTTTGCGCCGTTTTGCGCCAGAATACTGGCCGCCGCCTGTCCCAGACCGCTGCTCGCGCCTGTCACGCAGGCAACTTTGCCCGCCAGCGAAAACAGGGCCCGGTCAGCCATGTTCAGTCGTCCCCTTGAGCGCTGAGGTCGAAATTTTCGCCGGGAAAGTACTTGGCCAGACGCACGTCAGCGGCGCGGGCGTGGCCTTCCATGCCTTCAAGCCGGGATATCCGGGCGGTCGCCTGCCCCACCTGCCTCATGCCCTCGCGCGTGGCGCGCTGCCAAGTAACGACCTTCATGAACTTGTGAACCGACAAACCGCCGGTGTACTTTGCCGCGCCATTGGTCGGCAGCACGTGGTTGGGGCCAGAGGCTTTGTCGCCGAAGGATACGGTGGTCTCCTCCCCCAAAAACAGAGAACCGTAATTGCGCAGGCGTCCCAGCCACCAATCCAGATCCGCCGCCTGAACAGTCAGGTGTTCGGGCGCGTAGTCATCCGATACCGCCGCCATCTCTTCGCGCGTGGAGCACAGCACCACCTCGGCGTAATCCCGCCACGCGGCGGCTGCGTTGTCGCCGTTCTGACCGGGAAGATCGTCGATCAGCGCCGGGACACGGTTGAGGACGGCGTTGGCGATCTCACGGCTGTCTGTAACCAGCCACACGGGCGAGTTATAGCCGTGCTCGGCTTGGCTAACCAAATCAACAGCGACGATCTCCGGGTCTGCGGAGGCATCCGCAAGGATCAGGCTGTCGGTCGGTCCTGCAAACATATCGATCCCCACGCGGCCAAACAGGATGCGCTTGGCCTCGGCCACAAACTGGTTACCCGGTCCGACCAGAATGTCGGCCTTGGGCAGGTCGAACAGGCCAAAGGCCATGCTGGCCACACCCTGCACACCGCCCATCGCGAGAATGCGGTCTGCGCCGCAGATGTGAGCTGCGTGGATGATCGCGGGCGCGATACCGATGTCTTTGCGAGGGGGTGAGCAGGCGGTGACATGGTCCACACCGGCGACCTTGGCCGTGGTGACGGTCATGATCGCGCTGGCAATGTGGCTATAGCGGCCACCGGGAATGTAACACCCTGCCGATGACACGGGGATGAGGCGTTGCCCGGCGACCAGTCCGGGGACGATTTCCATTTCCACGTCCTGCATGGTGTCGCGCTGGCGTTCGGCGAAGCGGCGGACATTATCGTGGGCAAAGGCAATGTCGTCCTTGAGCTTTTGGCTGACCTGAGCGGATGCTGCCGCGATATCCTCTTCACTCAGCAGCAAAGCGCCGTCGTACTGGTCAAAGCGCGTTGCGTATTGCCGCGCAACAGCCTCGCCGCCCTGCTCGATGTCATCGAGGATGCCTTTCACGGTATCGCTGATGGACTCAGCTTCTTGTGAGGCCGTCTTTGCAGCGCGCTTCAGATACTCAACGGTCACCTGCGCATCTCCTATTTATAGATTTCGGGTAAGAGGAACGTAGACACCGCGGGAACAAAGGCGATCAGCAGCGTTACCAGCAGCATAAAGAATACAAACGGCACCGCCCGCGCGGCGATTTTCAGGACGGAATCGCCGGTCAACCCACTGACAACAAACAGATTCAATCCCAACGGCGGCGTGATAAATCCGACGCCCAATGCCGTAATCATCATCACACAAAACTGAATTTCGTTCATCTCGATGTTGTCGGCCAGTGGTTTCAATATAGGCGCAAGGATAACGATGTTTGGCGTTGTCTCCATGACGCATCCTGCCGCAACGAGGATGGCAATCATCAACAGGATCAGCAGGTAGGGGTTATCGGTGACCGACGTGACCCCATAAACAAACCCCTGTGGCACCCCCATAGCCGCCAGTGTTTGGGCCAGCGGCAGGGAGAAGGCGATGATGGGCAGAATGACCCCATTCACCTTGGCTGAGCTGATCAACATGCTGGGGAAATCGGAGAGCTTCAGCGTGCCCAGCATGAACCCCATGGCGATGGTAACAATCACCGCTGTGGCCCCAGCTTCTGTGGGCGTAAAGCGGCCCGAAAAGATGCCGACGAAGATGATGCCCGGCACCAGAAAAGCGTACCAACCGTCGCGCACCACCACG
>PAFB01000033.1 GCA_002700865.1 Rhodospirillaceae bacterium | reverse complement strand
TTGTTTGGGCAGAGATCATTGTCGCGGCAATCGCCGGCACTGGTTTTTTTGGGCTGCTGCTTATCATCGAGCGCAGTCTGACTTTCTGGCACCCCTCTCAAAGGCGGTAGTCAGGATACAAAAGGAGAGAAAAGATGAAAAACGTACTGATTGCAGCCTCCGTGGTTGTAGCTTCGCTGGCGGCCACCACGGCTCAGGCGCAGGACAAATTTACCATTCAGCTCCAGTGGGTCACGCAGGCCCAGTTCGCAGGTTACTATGTTGCCAAGGACAAGGGCTTCTATGAGGCCGCTGGTTTGGATGTAACCATCAAGCCGGGCGGTCCGGACATTGCGCCGCCACAGATCCTTGCCGGTGGCGGGGCTGATATCATGGTGAACTGGATGCCCTCAGCGCTGTCAGCGCGGGAAAAAGGGTTGCCGGTGGTGAACGTCGCACAGCCGTTCAAGTCCTCGGGCATGATGCTCACCTGTCGTCGTGATGCGGGTATCAGCTCGACCGACGATCTGGCGGGTAAGACACTGGGCGTCTGGTTCTTTGGCAACGAGTTCCCATTCATGAGCTGGATGTCTCAGCTGGGCTTGGGCACTGACGGCGGTGACGATGGCGTAACCGTGTTGCAGCAGGGCTTTAACGTTGATCCAATTTTCAACGGTCAGGCAGACTGTGTTTCGACCATGACTTATAACGAGTACTGGCAGGTGATCGACGGTGGTCTCAGCGCTGATGATCTGATCGTCTTCAAGTACGAAGATCAGGGTGTAGCAACCCTCGAAGACGGCCTTTACGTCCTTGAGGACAACCTTGCCGATCCTGAATTCAGTGATCGTCTGACCCGCTTTGTTGCGGCGTCCATGCAAGGGTGGAAGTATGCTGAAGCCAACGTTGAGGAAGCCGTGGGCATTATTCTCGACAACGACGACAGCGGCACGGCTACTTATGAAGATCAGCTCCGCATGATGGGTGAAATTGCCAAACTGACCGCAGGGTCTAACGGCGCCTTGGATCCCGCCGACTTCGAGCGGACTGTTCAGACTTTGCTCGCTGGTGGGGATTCCGTGATCTCTGCGATGCCAACCGGTGCTTGGACCCATGCCATCACGGATGCGGCGCTTAAGTAAATACAGCCGCATCTCTTAGTCAAAAATGGGGTCTGTCAGGGTGGGTGTTCCCATCCCGACAGGCCCTGTTTTACAGGGACAGCGCCCAAATGGACTGCGGCCGTTTTCTAAGAAGCACCCTTGATGCGGGACTGCAGACGGAGCAGTCGCATGCTCAACACACTGTTTTCAGCTTCCAAAGCCATCATTCGCTCGTCATCTGGCCCAACGCCACGCTTTTTGAGTTGGTCAATGGCCTCGCGAACACGCAGCATGCGCTCGACATGCTCATTGTATTCACGATGATGCCTGCTGCTCCCCGATGCCTTGAGTGGCGTTTCATAGGCTCGGCCACGTAGCGAGTTTTGCAGGGACCTATTGACCGAAGTAATCTCGTCCTGAAGATATTGAATGCGTTCCGCGGCAACCTTGCAGTTCGTGGGCATCGGATAAACGCCCTGACAGTACCGTATATAGTAATCTGACACCTGCTTGAGTTTAGCCTCCGGGCCCCTGAGATCGCGTGGGGACGTTGACAGTGCCGGAGCAGCAAAAGCAATGAGAGCCAATCCTGCAACAAGACCCTTAAAAGAAATAACCATGGGCTTGGCTCCTTTATGAACATTTGCCAATAACCAACTGCTCTGAGACAGTGCCATTTCTGTACCGATTTAATCCCAGCGCTATGCCGAGGACAAAAAAACATACAATTTTAGGGTGTTTTCTTCTGTGTTCTATTTGCGGCAAAGGAATTGTGGCAATTAGGAGGGATTTGCCTAGAGATTTTGCCTTAATTTAAAGGGGCGCATATTCTCTGATTTGTAAGGGCGGTTCCGTTGAGCCATCAGATCTGTAAGCACAATCGCGATTTCCAATCACAAAATGCTTTCGAATTTCGCATCTTGGCGGTTTTGGGCCTGTGCTCTTATTGCTTGGCAGAGGCGGGAAGGGTGGTGAGAGCGTCAAAACACCCCCGCCACCGTTCTTCACCCGAAGTGGCTAGGTTTCCATCATTTGCATCTGTAGGCTCAGAAGCCGGCTGCGAACGAGTGTCAATTGGGTTTCGAGCCCTTTGATCTTCGCGTCCTTCTGCGGGTCTTCAGAGGCCTCGATCGTTTCAATCTTATTTTCGATCTTTTGCAAACGAACCAACAGGATTTCGTACTGTCGTTTCAGCAGGTTGCCTTCCTTGCTTGTGGCCTTTGAGGCCTTCCCTTGGTCCAGCACCGCGTTGATCGTTTCGCCAATGGTCTCAATCTCAGCACCGATGCGCTTTACCGTTTTATCGACGCGCTTGCATTGCGGGGTCAGGGCGGCCTCGTCGCAGTTATCATTGAAGTATGTCACCAGCCGGTCGAGTTTGGTTTCCAACTGGGCCAGTTTGGCTGCTGGATTGGCCGAGGCGGTGTTAGAAATTCCAAACGCAGACACTGACAGCACGGCAAAAAGCAATTTCTTCATTAATCGCATTCCTTGAAAAAAGGGTCCTATGAGGCTTGTCTAGAAATTAAGCTAAGGCTGTGCCAACTCCTGTGGATAAGCGCAAAAAGATAGGCGCTGGGCTGGCCAGTCTCATTCGCACCGCCTTTTCGTCACTTTCCGTCTACGCCAGTCACGCTTTGGGTTTGCGGTTTCAGGCGAAATCCACGGCTTTGCAGATGATCTGCAACTTCCGAGTTATCCGCCAAAATTCCACGTCACAACCTGCTTGATTGGAGGCCTGGGAGGTGGTGAAGCGTGGCTTAGTTGTTTTGCGATGCGTATGGCACAACCGGTAATCCAGCATCGATCCACCCTGGACCGGCATCGGAGCCAAGCATGCCTTCTGTTACGTCATAGATGCTGGAAAAGCCTGCTTCCTGCATGATGCCCGACAGGTAACCTGATCGGTATCCGGTGGCACACATGAGCGCTATTGGTCGGTCGCGGTTGCTGTTGATCAAGCTCATCAAGTCTGAACCAAAGGTCCGGCTGTGCATGTTCAACGTCACGGCGAGGGGGGAAATGCCCGTTTGTTTCCACTCGCGTGGGGTCCGAATGTCGAGGAGCAGCACCTCACCGCTCTGCGCCATGCTCAGCGCAGTTGTCACGTCAATTTTCTCCTGCGCCCGCGCCATTGACCCGGGCAGGGCGGTCCAGAGTACCAAAACGAAAGCGAGGAGGCGGGCGACTTGGCGGGCTTTGATCATGCTCGTTCATCCCTATTGGTGTGGTAAGTGTCGTTGGCGTCAGGATGGGGTGACCACTGACCAGGGAACCTGATCCATGGGGTAAAAGGCTTCGATGGCGGCAGAGGCGACAACACTGGTCGTCCCGTTTTCCTGATCCACGACGTTCATGCCGCCTTTAACGGCTCGAACCGATGCTTGCCCCCGTGGCAGGCTGGCCGCAACGGTATCGCAATCCACGCGCTCAGGATGTTCAACCCCGATGGTCACTCGGACTTGCATCAGACGTGAGTCGAGGTCCAGCGATCGAAACAGCGTGAGCGACGAATGGTGCAGGGCGTCCTGAACGGCGCGCAAGGCGGCTTTGGTGTAGTCTTCACCGTACAGGTCATTGCCCATACCGATTTCGAGGATGAGGCGTTGGAGATGAGAGCTGCTCATGCGGAAGCCTCCACCACCATAAAGGACACCACGACGGCGGCCAGCGCTACCAGCGTCGTCCCACTACCGTCAGGCTTGTCGATGTCCAGCCCGCCTTGCGTCGCCGTGACACTGATTTGACCATAGGGGAAAACCGCGGCGACTTCGGCGCAGTCAACGGCGTCAGGGGACTGAACAGCGATTTGAACGTCGACGATCATGGCTTCCTTGGCGACACCAAAGGCTTGGGTCATGTTCAGGGAGTTGTGCCAAAGCGCGTCTTTGACTGCGCGGACGGCGGCGCGGGTATAGTCGCCTGAACGCAGCGATGTGCCCTGACCCAGTTCAAGCGCTACGCGTTTTTTTACTGCCATTTCTTTTGGCCTCCCGTGTCGATACCCTGCGCTTTGGCCGAAGTTGGTCGTTTTGACCTTGGTGAATGAAGTCCCTAGAGATCGCAGGGATCAATTTCTTTGTCTTCCATCATGAATATCTGTTCAAAGCTGCGCTCAGCCCAAGGACCGCATTTGATATCCTGCTCAAACAGGGAGTCAGGCTGAAAATACCCAACACCGCCGAGCATGATCACCACCTCGTCATAAGTATCAATGAACCAAAACCGTCCCCCCGGTGTTGCCAGATAGCCATCGATGCCTTCATCCATGTCACCGCGCAGATCGTCACCGCTGGGCAGTTCATAGGATACGTCGGGTACTTGCGGGTTCAGTGCGCCGTGGGTGTGGTAACTGGCGATCAGTTCCCAGCTGTAAGGCACTTCCGGCGGCGTGCAGCTTTCCACGTCCCCTTTGAGCGGGGCTGTGAAGCGCAGGCGATCTTTACCGTCAAAGGCGATGTAGCCGCAGTATTCCCGGTTGTTGAGCAGGGATAAGTTCTGCGCGTTGTTCAGCGCCGCCTCAGCGACCTGATCCAGGCGTTCGAAGGTCAGGGCTTCCCAGCGGTCTTCAGCATGCACCGGCAGGGCGGCCATCATTACCGCCGCCAACAGGGGCAGGATGCTCAATTGAACCATGGGTTTTCTCCTGTTTCGCACACCAGTAACCGTCAGTCCTCGATAGCACCTTGCCGTAAACGATGCAGGTTTAAAGTCCAGAGTTTCCGACCTTGCAAAATGCCTTTGGCGCGAAATTAGCGGAAAAGCAGTACGGGAACCCGACAGGAGATCAACATTTCGGTGGTTGTTGAGCCGATGAACATAGACCTTAACCGCCCGCCGCCGTAGGCCCCCATCACAAGCATGTCAAAATGATCATTATTGGCTCGTTTACTGATCTGCTCAACCGGTTGCCCGGACACCAATTCCGCCGAAACCGAGAAACCAGCGTCTTCGAGCAACTGTGCCGGCTCATTCAAGGCCGCACTGGCACTGTCGCTGGGCTCGCCCACCATCAGCAAAGTCACGTCCAGACCGGCAAACATCGGGTCGGTACCAACGGCGGTAACTGCTTTGCGGGCGGATGATTGGCCATCATAGGCGATCAGAATGCGCTTTATGGGCTTGAAGGCACGCGCGGTGACAAGGATTGGCCGTTCACTGGAGCGCACCATGCGCTCAAGGTTTGAGCCCAGATGCAGTCGCGCAAAATCTGCCGCCTCGCCGCGCTTGCCGATCACCAGCATCGATGCATCGCGCAGGGCTTCGTTCGTCTCTTCGACCAGATCGCCGATGCGCAAGCGGGTTTCCGGGCGGGGGAGACCCCCCTCAGCGATGCGGTCAGCGGCGCCGTCAAGCAGCGCGCGGCCATGCTTCTGTGCCACGCGCGCCATATCGCCTTCCAGCCGCGTGAGTTCTTCGAGCATCGAAGATCGTGCGCCAAGGGCAATGGTACCGGATACGTCCTGTCGTGCGGCTTGCCTGCGCCCGATGACGTGCAGCAACTCAACTGCCGCGCCACCGCGCTCAGCGATCCAAGCAGTGTGGTCGCACACGCTCTCGGCATATACCGAGCCGTCTATCAGGCTGATGATTTTAGGCTCCGTCATGGCTTAGTGCTCCAACATCTTTTCTAGCGCTCCGGGTTTGTCGGCTTGGCCGAGCTTCAGGACAAGTGTTTCACTCGCCTCATTCAAGCCCAGTACATCGACTTCGGCCCCGTCACGGCGGAATTTGAGCTGGGTCATGTCCAGTGCGTGGACCGATGACAGATCCCAAATGTGCGCACGCGACACGTCGATCGTGACCCGCTCCAGCGCTTCGCGGAAGTCGAAGGAAGAATAAAATTGCTCCACCGATGCAAAGAACAACTGCCCCTCAACCACGTAGGTCCGATGCTTGCCGTCGTCGGAAAGGGTCGAGGTCACGCGGAATATCTGCGCC
The DNA here is from genome assembly GCA_002700865.1 of Rhodospirillaceae bacterium. Classification (GTDB taxonomy): domain Bacteria; phylum Pseudomonadota; class Alphaproteobacteria; order UBA7985; family UBA7985; genus UBA7985. The sequence continues at coordinate 7,269 of PAFB01000033.1, read as the reverse complement.
ATTTTCCACGCGAAGAAGATGCCGGAGAGCAGCACGCCGACCAAAACACCCAGCGCCAGATTGTGACTGACCACGACCACCACAACGGTCGCGACCATCACGACGCTGGAGGGCCATGGGTGTTCGGCGAGGCTTCGCAGCGATGACCAGCTGAAGGTTCCAATCGAGACCATGATCATAATGGCAACCAAAGCCGCCATGGGAATTTGCTTCACCCAATCGCCCAGCACGACGATCATGAACAGCAGCAGCACGCCGGCGGCAAAGCACGAAAGCCGGCCCCGGCCGCCTGATTTCACGTTGATCATCGACTGGCCGATCATGGCACATCCGGCCATGCCACCGATAAAGCCGGTCGCTGTATTGGCGACGCCCTGACCGATGCATTCCTGATTTTTGTTTGAGGGCGTGTCGGTAAGGTCATCGACCAGCGACTGCGTCATCAGGCTCTCCAGCAGTCCAACAGCGGCGACAGCGGCGGATACGGGCAGGATGATCATCAGGGTTTCAAGGTTGAGCGGGATTTGCGGCAGCAGGAAAATCGGCAGCGTATCGGGCAACTCGCCCATATCCCCGACATTGCGCAACTCGTCGATATTGAACACCATGACAATTGCCGTGAGGACGATGATACAGATCAGCGGCGAGGGGACGGCTTTGGTAAACCGGGGCAGAATGTAAATGATTGCCAGCCCGCCAGCCACAAACGGATAGGTCAGCCACGATACGTTGATCAGTTCCGGCAGCTGGGCAAGGAAAATGAGAATTGCCAGTGCATTGACGAAGCCTGTCATCACCGACCGCGAGACAAACCGCATCAAATACCCCAACCGCAGAAAACCTGCTGCAATCTGGAGCAAGCCCGCCAGTACAGTTGCCGCGAGAAGGTATTGCAGGCCGTGTTCCTTGACCAGCGTGACCATCAAAACAGCAGTGGCGGCGGTCGCTGCTGAAATCATACCCGGACGGCCACCGACAATCGCGGTAATCACGGCGATCGAAAACGAGGCATAGAGCCCGACCTTCGGGTCAACACCTGCGATGATGGAAAAGGCGATGGCTTCAGGGATCAGAGCCAGAGCCACAACGAGCCCGGATAGCAAATCCCGGCGCACGTTACCGGTCCATTGCTCGCGATAGGCGGCCAGAGACGACATAAGTTGGTTTTCCTGCGTTCGAGGCCGCCGGGCAAAGAGTGACACTCATTGCAACGGGGAGGGTGTGGCGGCGTTTCAGGGGCCTTTGTAAGCCAGCCGCGTAATCTTGCTCAACCGCTTAGGCTGGTCAGGAGCCTTGCAGGAAGCGAACTTCGGTTTTAGCGTCGGGCGCATTCACAACATAGAGGTTCCTGTGACAGCGCTTTATCCCGTCGTGACCGATATCAACGGCATTTTTCGCGGCAAGCGACTTCCGGCGCAGTCTGCTGATAAGGTCTTTAAGGGCACGATGAAGCTGCCTGCATCGACCTTGCACGTCGATGTCTTTGGGCGGGATGCTTTGGAAAGCGGGTTGGTGCTGGAAACGGGTGATCGGGATGGCACTGTCAAGCCGACCGGGCGCGGGCCTTTGCCGCTGACGTGGGTTGATGATGACGTTTCGCTGCTGCCCTGTCAGATGTTCCTGAACGAGGGCGAAATCAGCCCTATCGACGCCCGGGGCCAGCTACAGGCGACGGTCGCGCGCTACGCCGCAGCCGGTTTGACACCGGTATGCGCGACGGAGCTGGAGTTTTACCTGTTCGACCCAACCACACCGGGCCTGCAACCGCCTCTGGTTCCGGGTACAGCCAACCGGATGACGGCGGGATCGCTGTATTCGGTCGAGTTGCTTGAAGCCTTCAAGCGCTTTACCGATGACATTTATCAGGCCTGCGAGGTCTGGGACGTGCCTGCTGACGCGGCTATTTCAGAGAGCGGAATGGGTCAGTTCGAAGTTAATCTTCTGCACTGCGATGATGCCGTAAAGGCGGCTGACGACGCCGCGCTGTTGAAGTTCATCGTCCGCGGCGTTGCCCGCAAGCACGCACTGGGCGCGACCTTTATGGCCAAGCCCTACGGCGAGGACGCTGGCAACGGCTTTCACCTGCACGCGTCAGTATTGGATCAAGCAGGCGCAAACGTCTTTGACAACAAGAGCGGCCGTGACAGCGATTTAGGATCGCCGGTTCTTGCCAGCGCTGTTGCAGGGCTTCTGGATGCGATGCAGGAATCCACACTGCTGTTCGCGCCCCATCTGAACAGCTTCCGCCGCCTGCGAGAGGGTACACACGCCCCAACAACGGCGTCATGGGGCATGGATAACCGGACAGCGGCGGTGCGGATACCAGCCGGACCGGGCGCGGCGCGGCGCTTTGAGCACCGGGTCTCAGGGGCCGACGCCAATCCCTACCTCGTCCTCGCGTCCGTTCTCAGTGCCGGGCTTGACGGCATGCAGGCGCAAAGCCAGCCTCCGGAGCCCTTTACCGGTTCGAGCTATGAGCAGGACTTGCCGCGCTTACCGCGTTCATGGGATGAGGCGCTGGCGTGGTTTGAGGGTAGTGGCTTTATTGAGCGCACCTTTGGCGCAGGCTTTCGCCGCGCTATGGTGGCCGCAAAGCGTCAGGAACTCAGCACTTTTGCCGAGCAGGTTTCAGCCTTCGAGATCGAAACCTACCGGGACGACGTCTAGCTCAATCGGACAACAGGCCCAAGGCGCGCTGCTGGGCCTGGTTCACCTGCACACCCTTGGTTTCAGTTGTGCTGCGGTTGTTCTTGCGCCGATCGCCGGGGACGCGCGCGCCGTCTTGGTCACGGATGGTGGCGAGCAGGGTTTCCACTTGGGTAAAGAAACCATCGCCAGAGAACCCGGCGGGATCGAAGGCGATGAAGCACTGGCCGGTCGAAGGTGGACCGCCTGCGGTGCCCGCAAATGGCGAGGCCTGAGTCGAAAGCACAGCACCGGCGAGGCAGGACGCCAGCAGCTCCACCGTCAGCCCCATACCAACACCCTTGTAACCACCGCTGGGGGCCATGGTTCCTTTGAGCGCAACGGCCGGGTCGGTGGTCGGTTCCCCGTCCGGACCAAAGGCCCAGCCTTCTTCGATGGCTTCCCCGTTCTTGTTCCGCAGGACGATTTCCGACTTTGCGACCACTGAAATCGACTGATCGATGACCATGGATGCGCCGCCCTTGCCGTCTGGGACGCCCAGCGCAAAGGGGTTCGTGCCAACTACAGGCCGCGTGCCGCCCGTGGGTGCAACCGAGGCTGGCGCGTGTGTGAAGCACAGGCCCAGAAACCCGTCCTCCGCCAGCCGTTCGGCGTGATGACCGAGGATGCCGCAGTTATAGGAATTGTGCAGCGTCAGCACGGCCACGCCGTTTTCCCGCGCCGCCGCGGTAAAGGCTTGCCAGCCCGCATCAATCGCCGGATGCGCGAAGCCGTGTTTGGCGTCCACCGAAACAGCGCCCGGTCGGGGCTGGGAGACAACCGGCACAGCGTCACCGACCACCTTCCCGCAGCGCACGTGCTCAGCGTAGATCGGCACGTACATCAGGCCGTGCGAGCGAATGCCATCACGCTCCGCTCGCCATGTGGACTTGGCCACTGAGGCGGCGTTGATCTGGCTGGCGCCGGCATCTTTGAGCGTGTTCAGGGCCAGGTCGTAAACCTGATCAAGCGTCATCGTGATTTCCATGGAAGGCGACTTTCGGATTGTTACTAGTCGTTGTCGTTTGTACCTGCACCCGCTCCCCCAAGCCGCGAGGCTTCGGTTTCGGGCACGTAGGTCAGATGGCTCAGATCCAACGCCTGTTGCCAGCTGGCCTCGCTTATGGCGCAAGCACGCGCGCGGGGGAAGGGCCTGCCGCTCAGGTGCTCAGCAAGCCTGCGCTCAAGGAGGCCATCAAGCGGCGCATCGCTGCTCAGGGATGCCATGGTCGTCTCAACCCGATGCAGCAGCGCAATGAGCGATTGATTGTCGTGGGCGAGAATGGCGGCGACGCCATCCTGTTCATTGCCCGAACTCAGCCGAGCGCCAACCGCGCCGAAATCGTCAGCGACACCAAAAGCCAACCCGCGCCCACAGAGGGCCTTGCGCAGGGTCATGTGAACTTCGTTGAGTGAAAAACTCATGCAGACGAAAGAACCGGCTTGGTCGCGAGCCACCAGTCGTCGCCGCGCATAGGCAGCTCGTCAACCAGCGGAGCCCCCTGAAACAGCGTGATGCGGGTCCAGAGGTCGGACTTAGGGTCGAACTTTACCGCGCCGAAAAAGGCCAGCTTGCACCGCAGCAGGTCAATAGGGCGCATGGACTGGTCGATCAGGTTGTCGCGCACCTCAGCAAACGGACGCTGCTGGGCCGCTTGGATGCGCTTGGCGATGTTTCGGTGTTCGGGGTGGCTTGCGAGTACGTCTAATAAGGGGGCGGCAGGGTCAAATCCGGCCAGATCATCAAGCAACCATTGCACTTGCCGCGCGATATCCAGCGGCTGTTCCTTGTCCGCGCCCGCTTCCGCGTAACGGTCACCAAGGCGCGGTTCGAGTTTGGCCTCGGAAACGTACCAAAACCGCTGTTGGCTTGGCTGCTGCTCAAGGTCAAAGCCCTCGCACCAGTCGTAGTGCTCGGCGATCATTGCCTTAATTTCTGCAACGGTCTGCGCCGCATTGAATGTCTTTGGCGCGTTAAACGCCATGGTTTCTGTCAGGTCGTCCAACAGTGCGCCAAAGGGTTCCAGACACAGCGCAGCGATGAGTTCCTGACATTCAACCGATTGGCTCAGGCTCCAGTCGATCAGGCGCTGCAGCGGGTAGTCAGCCTGCCAGTCTGGTTGTTCCATGGCTGAGAGTTCGGCGCGCAATACATCCAGTCGCGCGGTTTGGATCGCGTCGGGGACGTGCCACTGGCTGACGTGGGTTTTTGCGCGTTGCAGCAGGTCTTGCAGCTGCTGGGCTTGTGCGGGGGTCAGCGACGGGATGGCTCTGACCCGCGCGATTGCGGTTTCGCGCGCGTTTAACCAATTGTGAATCAGCTCGGGGTGGTAAACCAGAAACGGTGCCATGCCCAATCCGGTCGAATTGCCGATCCCGAGGTGCCTTTTGATCGCCGGATCAAGCCGCACGGCGTTTTCACCGCCCATGGCCGCAGCAACGTGCTCCACAAGATCATGCGTGAAGTTACGGATGAGCCAAACGGTCAGCATTTCAGCGGCGAAGGGTCCGCCCAGACCTGGCCGGTCCGAAAAGACAAATCGATCAGCAATGCCAAACTTGCCATTCCCATAAACCGCCGTTGTCCGCATCAGGTAGCCAATAGAGTCGACCATATCGACGTCAGGTTGCTCACCCTTGGCGAGGGCCTGAGCGACATGACTGAACAGGCGCACAGACTTGTTCGAGCGGCTGATCACCAGTTCCTTTTCGGAGTACCGGCCCGCTTCCTGCCGGGGCAGATTGGCTTCGAGCCGGTCAAGATCAGCACTCTCCGGCACCCCGTCAAACAGGGCAAAACTGGCATCCCAGGCTTCGGCAATGACCCGGTCAGACCGGTCAGCGTCATCCAGAGCATTTGAAAAAGCGATCAGCGAATAAGTGTGACCGCCCAGTTCGAGCGTGTAGGTCGCTCGGCCAAAGCCTTGGGGGTCCATAGACCAGCGCGACCGCCTGACCTCAACCCCATCGGCAATCAGGTTACGGATCATCGAGCGACCAAAGCTCAGCCGTGTCGGAAAGGCCGAACCCAGACGCTCCAAGCGCATCACTGTATCAGGGGACCGCAGCCCAAGCCGGCTGTCACTGGACGAAATCGAACTCATGATGGTGATAATGCCACAAAATTCTGCTCAAAGAACCGATACCAATTGCCGCCCATCACCCCGGCAATTTCTTCGGCATTCATCCCGACTTCGCGCAGGCCCTCTTCGAGACTGTCGAAGTCGCGGTTGTCGTTGAACCACTGGGGCATGGGCGGGAAGCCTGGGTTGTCAGCGGATCCTTCGCCGTAGTCCAACTGTTTCGACCAGCGCCCCACCCGCATCCACTCCACAACCGTGTCCGGCTGGTCCTGGCATAAATCGGTGCCAATGCCGATATTCGCCGCGCCATAGCGTGCGGCGCATTCCGCAATCATCGCGCAGAAACTCTCGCGCGTGCAGTTTGAGCCATCTTTGAGGTGATGGGGATAGACCGAAAAACCCAGCATACCGCCGCGGCCGGTCAGCGCGCGCAGCACTTCGTCTGACTTGTTGCGCAAAGCGGGATGCCACCAGTGAGGGTTAGCGTGGGTAATGGCGATGGGACGGCTGGAGATATCAATAGCTTCAAGCGTCGAGCGCTCCGCCGAATGGCTCATATCAACGACCAGTCCGACCCGGTTCATTTCAGCAACCGCCTGCTTGCCAAACCGTGTGATGCCTGGGTCTTCGGCCTCGTAACATCCCGTGGCGAGGAAGGACTGATTATTGTAACTCAGCTGCATGAATCGAGCGCCCAGTGTGTGGCAGATTTCGATCAGGCCGATATCATCTTCGATGGGCGAGGGGTTCTGGAAGCCGAAGAATATCGCGGTTCGCCCGGTTGCCTTCGCCGTATCAATGTCCGCCGCAGTTCGCCCCATCATGATCCGCTCAGGAAAGCGCTCAAACCAGCGGTTCCAGGCTTCAATCTGCAGCACCATTTCCCGGAAGGTCTCGTGATAGGCGATGGTCACATGAACTGCATGCACGCCGCCTTGCGCCATTTCCTCAAAGATCTTTGGGGACCAGTTGGCGTATTGCAGACCGTCAATTCGGTAGGGCGTGGGCATGGCGTGGTTCCGGGTTGACTGACTGGCGAGACTAGCTGACCAAGTTTCACTTGGGTCAGGTTATCCCTGCTCAAAAGCCCTGTGGCAAGTCAGCTTGCGACTTCACATTGTCATTCTCTGCCGCTGCCGGGACTCCCATCCACGCGCCGCTAGGCTTAAACTGGCCCTATGAAACACTTCGAAAAATCTTTCACTCAGCAAGAATCCATTCCCGCGCAAGGCATCGCAGACGCTGTTGCTATCCTGCAAAGTGGCCGTATCCATCGGTATAACACAGGGCCGGGCGAGCATGCTGAAACCAGTTTGCTGGAGCAGGAATACGCGGCTTATCAGGGCGCACGCTTTTGTCTGGCCGTGACCTCAGGCGGGCAGGCCATGCAAATCGCTTTGCGCGCCGCTGGTCTTCAGCCCGGGGACAAGATCCTTGCAAACGCCTATACACTCGCCCCGGTTCCCGGCGCGATCCACGCTTGTGGTGGGGTGCCGGTTTT
>PAFB01000032.1 GCA_002700865.1 Rhodospirillaceae bacterium | reverse complement strand
GATCAGAGACGTATCGGCGATGTTTCGGGTCTGAGTAACCACCTGACAGAACTCTTCGGCCAGCCCTTCGATCACTTCCGTCTCGCTGGCCTCCCCCATCTCCCAGATCTCGCCAGAGGGGGCAACCAGTTTGAGAAAGGGACGCGGCTCCGGTGGATCAAGCTGCCTGTTCCGGAAACAATAGCCGTAAGTGTTGAGGCCCAACACGGCGATATTTTTGATATGATCCCGGTTCTGTCGATTGACGCCGAGCAGATCGTAGACCTCTTGCCCATGCGCCCAAGTCTCCATAAGCCGTGCGGTAACCGAGCTGCGCACTGACATATCCGGTCCAGCCCACTCGACCCGCGCCCGGGGGTCAGCTGTGCCAAAACGTTCGGCCAGAGCACGGTAATAGGCCCGCCATTCCTGCACCAGAGCCTGACCATTCAAGCCCTCGCGCCACTCAAGCTCGAAGCTGTTAAAGGAACCACCGGCGGCCATATGCTCCACAAAGGCATTGAACAACTCAGCAAACTTGCCGCCTCCTTCCAGCGACAAATCTGCGGCATGGTTCCACATGTGCAAGTGGCCGATGACCGCGTTGATGGTCCAATTCTTAAAGCCGGTTTGAAGCTCCAGCGCTTCGTCATCCAAGTCCTTCACTAGATCGTAAAGCGCTTCGCTCTCATCGAGAAACGCCTGTGCTTGTTCCATCATGGCCTTTACCTCTCTGGCCCCTTTTCTCAACAGACCCGGTGCTGTTGCGCTAAGCCGTGGGTTCTATCCGTAGTATCAGGTCTTCGGCAGCGACCTGTGCCTCAGCCTGTGCCAGCACCTCGGCGACAGTGCCATCGACCTGAGCCAAGATTTCGTGCTGCATCTTCATCGCTTCAAGGACCGCGAGACGCTGGCCCTTGGTAACCAGTGCGCCCGTTGCCACGTCGATGGAGACTAACTTGCCGTGCATGGGCGCCAATACCTGACCGTTGCTTTCGTCGTCATCGCCGGTGGCGCTACCAGAGCCCCTTCCCGCGTGTTCGTTCACTGTAAAGGTCTTCCGAGCGGTCGCGATATCAAGGCTTTCGGGAGCGGTAGCGTGAAAAACAGCAGGCATGACGACACCGTCGACAGCATAGGTGATTGCTTCTGCCGCCGTCCTAGATACCTGCACGACATGCTTAGCGACTGCGCCGCCTGCGTCCCTGTGCTGAACGCGATAGCGTCCCTGGCCTAAAGGCTGAACCACGTGGCTTTCGCCCACAGTCTCGCGACCAGTCTGGATCATCCCGGCCATAAACATTGACTGCGCTTTCCCCTCAGAGCTCCAATCCAGCAACTCGTCAGGCACGTCCAAAGCCGCAGCCCGAGCCTCTTCCCGCCGATGCCGAAACAGCGCGACCATGGCCAGCGCCATTTCTTCGCTGGTTGCCCCAGCACCGACCACACCCGCATCCCCATAGGTTTCAGCGATAAACGCCGTTGTCGCCTCGCCTTCGACGAAAGCGCGGTGCTGCAAAGCATCGATCAGGAAATCCCGGTTCGTTTTCGGCCCAAACAGGGCCGTTTCCCCCAAAGCCCAAACCAGCTTACGTCGGGCATCCTCACGATCAGCGCCGTGCACGATGATCTTGGCGACCATGGGATCGTAAAACGGTGAAACATCCCCGCCGGTTTCAATACCGGCATCCACGCGCAGGCCCTCGCGCTCTGGAACTTGGAACAGCCGGACAGGCCCCGTCGCGGGCAGGAACCCGGTTTCCGGGTCTTCGGCATAGAGGCGAACTTCGATGGCGTGACCGTGCCAAGCAACATCGCTCTGACTGATCGCAAGCGGCTGACCTGCTGCCACCTTCAGCTGCAGCGCCACCAGATCGAACCCAGTGACCGCTTCAGTGACGGGGTGTTCAACCTGCAGGCGCGTGTTCATTTCCAAAAAGTAAAACCGACTGTCGCTGTCGAGCAGAAACTCCACCGTTCCAGCCCCGCGATAGTCCACCGCCCGTGCCGCCTCAACCGCCGCCTGTCCCATCTGCTCCCGCAGGCTGGGGGTCATGACCGGACACGGGGCTTCTTCGATCACCTTCTGGTGGCGGCGCTGTACAGAGCAGTCGCGCTCGCCGAGGTGAATGACGTTACCGTGATTATCGGCGAAGACCTGTATCTCCACGTGCCGCGGGGCAACGATGGCGCGCTCAAGGATGAGATCGCCCGATCCAAAGGCGCTTTCGGCTTCAGAACGCGCGAGCTTGATGGCCTGCCTGAGACCATCGGATTCTTCGACCCACCGCATCCCGCGTCCGCCGCCACCCGCTGCTGCCTTGACCATCAGCGGAAAACCAATGCTTTGGGCCTGCTCTATGAGGGTGTCGTCGCTCTGATCCTCGCCCTGATAACCCGGAATACAGCGCACCCCCGCATTTAACATAGCCCGCTTAGCCCGCGCCTTATCGCCCATAACGTCAATCGCGTGCCGCGATGGTCCGACAAAGATGAGGCCAGCAGCCGTTACAGCATCAGCAAACTCAGCGTTTTCACTGAGGAACCCGTAAGCGGGATGAACAGCATCCGCACCGGCTTGCCGAGCTGCATCCAACACCAGATCAGCCCGCAAATAACTCTCGCCCACCGGCCCCGGCCCTAGCCGCACCGCCTGATCCGCCGCCTGAACGTGAAGCGCGTCGGCGTCCGCATCGGAATAGACAGCCACGGTGCCGATCCCCAGCGCCTTGGCGGTTTTCATGACACGGACAGCAATCTCACCCCGGTTTGCGACCAGCAGCTTGGAAATCACAGACACAAGCTTCCCTCCCACGGACAATCAGCACGGGACCGGCTCCAACAAAGACCAATCCCGCGCTTTGGCGGCTTCATCATGCTCACAGTCTGGCCACCCCAAATGCGTTGGGGTGTAGGGTTCTGTGTCGGGCTTCCAGAACCGTATCAAGCGCAAAACCGAGCACTTTTCGACTATCACGCGGATCAATAACACCATGATCGAGACAGCGGCCCGAGGTGTAAAAGGCGTCTTCCTGAGCGGTGAACAGACCCCTTATTTTTGCTTCCTGAGCGTCGAGCTCTTGTTGCGAGACCGGCTGACCAGTCCGCGCCGCGCGCACTTCGGCAACAGTACTCATCGTCCGTGCCGCACTTTGCCCGGCCATAACGCCCGTTGTTGCGTTGGGCCAAGAAAACAGCACGTCAGGATTATAGGAAATCCCTCCCATGGCGTAGTTGCCCGCGCCAAAGGAAGCCCCGATATACAGCGTGATTTTCGGCACACGGACGTTCGAGACGGCCTGAATCATCTTGGATCCATGCTTGACCATGCCCGCCTGCTCATACTCCTTGCCCACCATGAAACCGGTGGTGTTGTTGAGAAAGATGATCGGCAGGTTTGCCTGATCGCAGAGCTGGAAGAATTGCCCTGCCTTGTTTGCGCCCTGGGTATCAATTGGCCCATTGTTGCCAATGATCCCACACGCCCGCCCCATGATGTCGGCGTGCATGCACACCGTTGAACTGCCAAAGCGTGGTTTAAAGTCGTCGAAGTCTGAATCATCAACCAGCCGCGCGACCACTTCCCGGACATCATAGGGCACTGTGTAATCGGTTGGAACGACGCCAGCGATTTCGTTGATATCGTAACGAGGCGGCTTGAAAGGACGACGCTCACGCGCTGTTGCGTTGGCGTTCCAATTCAAGCGGTGGACCACATCGCGGGCCATCCGCAGGCCTTGGGCATCATCTTCGGCGAGATACTCAATCACCCCGGATACGCTCGCATGCATCTCTGTGCCGCCCAGCTCGCGTTCGTCGGCCTCTTCCCCTGTTGCTGCTTTAACCAGTGCCGCTCCGCCCAGCGCCGCCATGCCGTTGTTTTTCACGCCAATGACATAGTCACTCATGCCCGGCATATAGGCCCCGCCAGCGGTTGACGGTCCGTGGAGTACGGAAATCACCGGCACACCCGCTGCACTCAAACGCGCAAAGTTGTAATACATCCGCCCCGCCTGCGACCACCATTCAACCTGATAATCCATCAGGTTCGCCCCAGCACTTTCGACCATGTGCACCACAGGCAAACGCAGTTTGAGGGCCATTTCCTGAATGTTCAGCGACGCTTTCAGCCCGCCCATGGTCCCCGCCCCGGCACGAATGCCGCTGTCGTCACCCCATATCATGCACCGGACCCCGGCAATGAAGCCGATCCCAAGTATCACCGAGCCACCCGGCAGGGAGGTTTCGGGGTCTGGGTCTTCGAGACAGAAGTTGGCCAGGCTGTGCAGCCGCAGAAACGGCATCCCGGGGTCGAGCAGCCGTTGTAAGCGTTCCAAAGGCGGCAGTTGGCCGCGTTTCTCAAAGGTGGCTCGCCGTTTGTTCGACGCTTCAACGGCCCGCGCCTCGATGCTGCGCAAGCGGTCTATCAGGGCCAGCATGTCTTCACGGTTCTGCGCAAAGGCGGGCGTGTTGGTGGCGATGCGGGACTTGAATACCGCCATAAATCAGGGACCTTCAGCCAAAAGGGGTCTGCCGCCAGCGCGGATTACCGCGCCAGCGTACTTGAGTAGACCTTACTTTGCGGGTCCTGAGGCTTTACCGCAACCTCCTTCAAGCCCCCTTGCCAGACCACCGGAACCTTCCGGCGAACGAGCCTTAAGCGGCAGCAAGGCTATCCTGACCCTGCAGCGTGTGCGCCAGCGCGCTGAGCGCCGCGTTCAACGCGTCCGCATGCTCCGAACCGCTGAGCATCCCGGTGTCCTTATCAAAGGCTTCACCAAACTTGCCAACACTCATGGAACCAACCACCTTCGCCCAAAAAAAAGGCGCTGTGGTCACAGCAAACTCAAGCACCTTCGCCGCGCCGCGACCGCCCGGAGACGCTGCAAGAAACACCGCTGGCTTGTCCTGATAGATCGCCATTTTTATCCGGCTCGCCCAATCAAAGAGGTTCTTGTAGGCAGCTGAATAGGTGCCGTTGTGCTCGGGAAAGAAAATCATCAGCGCATCCGCTGCTGTGATCCGGTCATAGAACGCCTGTGCTGCTTCTGGAATGCCGTCGTTCTGTTCCCGGTCAGCACGGTAAATCGGCATTTCAAAATCATTGATGTCGAGGGTGTCTATTTCGGCGTCTTGAAGAAACTCGGATTTCAAAACCTGAGCAGCGTGTTCTACCAGCGCACGATTGATCGAGTGTGCGTTGTTGCTTGCCGCCAAGGTCAGTATTTTGTGAGGCATCGGAAAACCATCCCTATTTAAGTGTGCGCGAATTGAACTCGCTTCGTGGCTTTCCATATGACTTGTACAGTTGTTGCACGTAACGCCGATAAATCCGCAGCACATGCGCGATTCCGCGCGCTGGTTGTGACAGCATGAATCAAAGGATGACCGAATGACCGCCGGGGGCCGCCAGCATGGATAAATGGACTGAAATTCGTACCGCCTTACACGTTGCCAGGCTGGGTACCGTGAGCGCCGCCGCCGACGCGCTCAATATCCATCGGGCGACTGTGAACCGCCATGTCGACGTGCTGGAAGAAGAGCTCGGCACGCGAATGTTTATCCGGCACGGACGGGGCTACACCCTGACCGAAGCGGGTGAAGACGTTCTGCGCGTGGCACAAAAAACCGAGGACATGCTGCAAGACCTCTCCAGCCGGGTTCAGGGCAAGTCTTCTGAGATCGAGGGTGAGATCAAAGTGACGGTGCTGCCGGTGTTTGCCCACTTGCTGATGGCCCCGATCCGAGATTTCACCCGCGAGAATCCTGCCTGTAACGTCGTCATCAGTGCAACCGAAGACCTCGCGCGCCTGGAGTACGCCGAAGCCCACCTCGCCCTGCGCGCCGGCCCCAAACCGGAAAACCCCGACTACGTCGTCCAGCCGTACCAGCAGATCCCCCTTAACCTCTATGCCCATCAGGATTACATCGACCGCCACGGCATACCCAAGGACCCGGATCAACTCGCCGGGCATCGTCTGGTCAGCGCTGAACAAGGCTCCATTCGCGGTCCATTCAGCACCTGGCTGCATGAGCGTGTCGCCTCAACACAGATCATCCTCGCCAGCGATCAGCACCTCGTACGTGAGCACGCTATTTTTGCTGGGATCGGTATGGGGTTTCTCTCCGCCTATGACGTGCAGAACAATCCAAAAATGATTAAAGTGCTGCCCGATCTCGACGACTGGCAAATCCCTCTGTGTTTGGTCACCCACGTCGACCTGCATCGAACAGCCAAGGTTCAGGCCATGCTTTCCCATATCAAAGCCCGTCAGGCCACTTAAGCAGGATAGCTGATGGATTGGCGCCAACGGGGTTAAGCTGGGCGGAACCGCGCTGGATCAAGCTTGCCTCTGCCAAGAAGGACCGCCGGGCAGCAAAGGTTCGCACCGCGGCCATGTTCACGCCAAAGGCAGAGCATCGCTTTTGACATAGCGAAACAGTCTGGACTTCACACCGCAATACTGGCAGGAAACACCAACGCGCGAGCCCGCCCCAGCGCAGCTCCCGCTTCTCGATACGACACCAGCATAGCCGACCGCTTCCGTGAGGAAAGCAGTGCTGCTGAACGGACGAATTGAGGCACATAGGCCCGCTGGAAAAAGCGGGTCAAAAGAGCGGGAGGGATGGCTGAGCGGCTTAAGGCGGCGGTCTTGAAAACCGTTGTGGGCTGATACCCCACCGTGGGTTCGAATCCCACTCCCTCCGCCATCTGTTTCGCTCCAGAGTCAAGTCGCCAAAAAACAAAAACACCACAACTACTTAGTGGCTGACCACCCGTCTTGCGCCTCAGTACTTTTGTACCCACTTCTGTACCAAACTTAACAAGCGAACGGTACCAGATGGGGCAACATAGAACAGTGACACCAAAGCTTGCGGGCAAAGCTTGGCAAATTCGCATCGCGATTCCTCAAGATTGCCGGAAGCACTTCGGTAGAACTGAGCTTAAGCTGTCTAAGCGCGATCTCACTCCGATGCAAGCGCAGCTTTGGGCGAACAAAATCGGCGATGAGTTTTGGAGAAGTGTAGATCGATTTCGTGAAGGCGGAACTGATGTGAGTTGCACATCGGTCTTTGATGTTCTGAAGCAAATCCAAGTTGAAGATAGGCAAGAATATATCGAGGCATCGTGGATCGGTGGTACCACAGAGGAGATGGCACATACGATCTTGATTGATCGAATTCTAGATCGCCTCAGGCAAGTTGGTGTCGATCCATACGCTGAAGATGCACTTGCTCCGGGAGCGCCGGCAAAAGTAGCTTTGAGCGTCTTCAATGGAGAAGCCGTCGTCTATGAGGTGATGGCGCGCCAATGGAATGCGCAACGCGGTGTGAGCGAAAAGACCAAAGACCAGGACATGTCCGCCATTCTTGAGATGACACGGAACATTAAAGCAGTTGGCTTAGTTACTCGCCAAGAAGCCTATCTCTATGCCGACCATCTCCGTGCGCAATCCAGACCTAAGACAGTAAAACGCAAGATCTCAGCTCTAGCTGGATACTTTGACTGGTTGATTAACCGCAGTTACCTGCCTGATCACGCGAACCCTTGGAGAAATATGAGGGAGATCACTCAGAAATCATCCAGTGAGGGAGTAAATGAGCGTTTGCCTTGGACCAACCAGGAGGCCGTCAAGCTTCACACGGAGGCTAGGAAGTCTGACTCTGTTGTCGCCGATGCCATCGAGCTGGCCATGTACACCGGCGCTCGCATTGAGTCCCTTTTCCAGCTGCGGGTGTCAGATGTTCATGGCGAACTCCTACAGATCGGCACAAGTGGCGATAAGACGGCTGCTGGGCAAGGCCGCTGGGTACCGATCCACTCTGCTCTGCAGCCCACAATCGATCGCCTTGTTGAGCAGACCAAAGAACCTGACGGCTACCTCCTGCAATCAACTGCGAACAACAAGTACGGCAAGCGGAGTGCCGCAGCCGGTAAGCGTTTCG
>PAFB01000031.1 GCA_002700865.1 Rhodospirillaceae bacterium | reverse complement strand
TGTCGACGATCTCGCCCAATCGCACCACCCAGTCGTCCATCAGAGCATCAGCGACCAAGGCTGTATCGCTTGCCGGCGGCCGGGACGGCAGAGGATTGCTGTAGTGGTCTCGCAACCAGGCTGCGATGTCAGCCAGCCCCTGCTCGCTGTGACAGGCCTCCACGAACCGGGCGTAGAAGTCAGCATCAAGCGCTTCAGCGGCCTGACACACAATCGCGAAAAACCTTCGCTCGTTCTCATCAAACGGCAGCCCATCAAGGTGGTTCGAGCAGAACATGAACCGGGCGTAGTTATCGATCTGATGCCGGTCGCGGCCCTTGTGTTCCACGCTGATGCGATCGTCGGTGATGAGCGACTTGAGGGTCTCGACCGCGCCGAACTTCGAGCTGTCGCCCTTATCAACCGTCTCGTTGACCACGACCAACGCTTTGCCTTGCAGCACCGAGCCATTGAACTGGCTCAACAGACCGACAAGCCCCGGCAGGATCGATGCGTTGTCCATGCCGTACAGCCGAGCGACGGTGGTGCACAGCAGCGATTTGCCAGCACCTTTGAGGTCACTGATCAACAGGATCGACCAGCGCAGCCGCTCCGCTGGATGGAACAGCCCGTAGCCGATCCAGTTCAACAGCGTGTCGATCATCTCGTCCCGGCCATCGCAGAGGAAGTCCACGAGTTCGCGAAACAGCCGCACGGCGTCGGATCCGGCCGGCTCGCCTTTGTCGGCATTTAGCCGGGCCCAGTAATCCCGCCATAGGTTTAGGTGTCGATCGTCGGTAATGAGCGGCTGTTCTGGCGCAACGGTCGTAGCCAGCACACGTTGGGCATCAGGGTCGAGGAAGAACCGATCACAATAGGACTGCTTCCGTGTCTGGCCAGATTGGTCGATGTACTCGCCGCGGAGATGGCCATTGGTTGTGCGCCAGGCTTGTTGGAGGATCGGAACCATCGCGTCGAGATCCCAGTACCGATTGCCGGTTTCTTCGAAAGCCCACCCGTCCCGCCACGCCTCGTAGTCTGGATCCCGGTTGCCTTCGATATGGCGCTTCCACCGCTCCACCATGTCGGCCACTTCAGCTTGTGTTTGCGCTTCGGTGTAGCCCGGCTCACGCCATTGCTCCGCTTCACGCAGAATAGCAGCCGTATCAACGTCCTGACGGACCAGCGCACCAACCCGATAGAACACCTGCTCGTTCCAGCCGGTGGCAAGCTGCGGGGTATCATTGCGCTTGGGCAGCTTGGGCAGCACGGCGCCGCCGCCACTCGCAGCGACGTAACCCTCGCGGGTTAGCAACTGCCGCAGAACCCCCCATTGCTCCAGTGACAGCGGGGGTAGGTCATTCAGACACACATCCAGCGGGGAACGGCCATCCCAGCGATAATCGCCGCCATCGAGGCCGGTGGAGAAGATACCCATCTGGGCGCCGCTGTTGTCGAACAGTTCAACGACACCGCCGCCTGAGTGACGGTAGCGCTTTTGGCCTTGGCCCTTATAGACGGCGTCAAGTTCAGCGCGACGGTAGAGTAGTGCCAGCTTGGAGCTAGCACCACGACGCCGTATGAGCCCGCCCGGGAATTGGTCCAGGATCAGCTCTGTCATCCTTTCAGCTTCGGCCGCGTCTTCGATGTCGATATCGACCATCAGTGCCTGGTCACAGCGCAGACCGATGTTGGCCTTGGGTTTCTCAGCCGCCCACTGCTCGACCTGCTGCTGTGTGATGGCCAGTTCGGACCACTTCTGGACCTTGGGGGCTTTATTGTCGAGCGGCAGCACTGCGTAGCCAGCGGCATGAAGGCGGGGTGCTAGAACGGCGTAGGTGTGAGGACAATCAAGCATCGCTTTTTGCCTCCCCCGTTCGATCATTGATCCAAGCATCAATGTGATCTTCGACCCAACCCACGGCGCGTGGCCCGAGTTTGACGGGTTTGGGAAACAGCCCTTCATCCATCCATTTGTAGATTGTTGAACGGGAAAGACCGGTCATTTTTTGCACGTCGGTGCGTCTCAGTATACGCATTAGTTTTACTCCTTGAGCACCACGAAGATGCAAGGTCAGAAACAAATTTGGAGGAGATCGCAGGACCAGCGGTGTTGCCATGCTTCATGAAGCGGCGACAGGCGGCTGTACTCTTGGTTTGTGCACGGGAAAACAAGGTTACCGCCCCGGTAAGTCCGGGGTAGGCGCGCTCGTGTGCGCCAAGCTCATCTGCTGGCTAGGTTTCGAGATCAGTGCACCATCCCAATTCAATGGGGTAGGTCATCACCGGGCGTTACCCAGCTTGATGTCTTGCGAAAACGACCTGCGTAAAAGCTCAGCTTGCTATTGTTGGCAGCGTGCTATCGGATCAGCCAGTTTCTGGCGCGAACAAGTCAAAGAAGCGCTGGTATACCGCTCAAGCACGTGACGCACGTAGTGAGCTGAAGAACGGCTTTGCCTATGTCGTTGGTTTATCGACTAAGGCTTTGAAGGGTCAATCGGACCCCGTCCTTCAACTCGGTCGTATAATACCAAAGCTGCAGCGGACGGTGCAATAGGGTTTTATTACGACCAGAGTGGGGTCATCAAACCCCATAAGTGGGATAAAATGTGGGACAAGAAAAACCATCAATCCAAAATTACTATACAATTCAAATATTTAGATGAAAGTAGTGGCGGAGAGGAAGGGATTCGAACCCTCGGTACGCTTGCGCGCACAACGGTTTTCGAGACCGCCCCGTTCGACCGCTCCGGCACCTCTCCAACGCCGTGTCTAGGACAAAGCGGCGAGCCTCGCAACAACGCGGTTGCGGCGATTACGCGTTGCTTTCATGAGCCGGACGCGGGCAAACAGCAGCATTGCATTGAAATCAAGCCGTTTTCGTTGACCTGCGCCGGCCTTCCGCTTAGGAAAGCGGCTCTATTCATAAGCCAAGGCGCCCCGCGGTTGATTCGACCGCACAGCAAGAGCGTCAGCTGCAACAACAGGACAGCACAAAAATGTACGCAGTGATCAAGACTGGCGGTAAGCAGTACCGCGTCGAAGCCGATTCCGTTTTCCCGATTGAAAAACTTGAAGCTGAAGTGGGTGACACCATCACCTTCGACCAGGTTCTCATGGTCGGTGAAGGCGATAAAGTTACCCTCGGCAGTCCAACGGTTGCCGGCGCATCCGTCACCGCCGAAGTGATGGAACAAAAGCGTACGCGGAAGATCCTCGTGTTTCGCCGCCGCCGCCGGAAGAACTTCCGCCGCACCAACGGGCATCGCCAGCACCAAACCGTCGTGAAAATCACAGGAATTAAGGGCGCTAAGTAAGCGACCTGATTCTCGGGGATTTTTTCGGACAAGGGGGGCCGCTGGCCTCCCTTTTTGCGTTCAGGCTCCCCTAGTTTCTTTTTCGCACGCGTCCCGCATCGTATAAGTCGTCATCATGAAGTTTTTAGATCAGGCCAAAGTATTTATTGCCTCGGGCAACGGCGGAAGTGGTATCATTTCCTTCCGGCGGGAGAAGTACGTCGAATTTGGCGGGCCGGATGGCGGCGATGGCGGGAAAGGTGGGGACGTCTATGTGGAGGCGGTCGAAAACCTCAATACGCTGATCGACTACCGCTACGTCCAACACTACAAAGCCGAACGCGGCAAGAACGGGCAGAGCGCCAACAAATTCGGCGCGGCGGGCAAATCAGTCACGCTGAAAGTGCCGGTGGGCACTCAGATCCTTGATGAATTTGGCGAGTCTGTCCTCGCCGATCTGACCGATGCGGGCGAGCGGGTGATGATCGCCAAGGGCGGCGACGGCGGCTTTGGCAACGCGCGGTTCAAGACCTCGACCAACCGTGCGCCGCGGCGGCGCGACCTGGGCTATCCGGGCGAAGAGCGCTGGATCTGGCTGCACCTCAAACTGATCGCTGATATTGGCCTGCTGGGCTTTCCCAACGCGGGCAAGAGTACGTTTCTCTCGGCGGTTTCCAAAGCGACCCCGAAAATTGCCGACTACCCCTTTACGACCCTGCATCCGAATTTGGGCGTTGCTGCGATCCAGAATCGGAGCTTCGTGATTGCCGATATTCCGGGCCTGATCGAAGGCGCATCTGATGGCGCCGGCATGGGAACGCGGTTTCTGGGGCATGTCGAACGTTCGGCGGGCTTGCTGCACATTGTTGACGGCTGCGAAGACGACCCCGGCGCGTCCTACCTGAAGCTCCGCCGGGAGTTAGCGCTCTATGGCGGCGACCTTGCGGATAAAACCGAGCTGCTCGCGCTCAACAAAGCCGATGCTATCGGCCCCGAACTGACTGAAGATCAGGCGCGGCTGCTGTCTGAAGCGGCCGGTGGGAAGAAGGTCTGGATCATGTCTGCGGTCAGCGGCGAAGGCGTCGATGCCATCTTGCATGAATTGGCCAATATGGCTGACGCGCGGCGTGCAGAAGACCGGCGCGCGGCCAAAGGCGAGGTAGAAGAGCCATGGACGCCCTGACCACCGTTGAAACGGCTCAACAGGCCATGGAAGAAGCGCCAACCATCATCGTGAAGGTCGGCTCGGCGCTGCTGGTACGGGAAAACGGGTCAATCCGACGGGAATGGATGGCGGCGCTGGTGCAGGATATCGCCGCGCTGGTCAAAGCCGGGCGGCGCGTGGTGCTGGTCTCTTCTGGCGCCATTCGCGTCGGTCTTCGGTTGCAGGGGCGTGAGCCGGTCCAGCTTGGGCTCGATGAAAAACAGGCCGCCGCCGCGCTGGGACAAATCCGGCTGGCTGAGGCTTACGCCGATTGTTTTGCGGAACAGGACCTGCGGGTGGGTCAAATCCTGCTGACCCAGGAAGACACCGAAGACCGCCGCCGATACTTGAACGCGCGCGCAACGCTGAACCGGCTGCTGGACTGGGGTACCATCCCGCTGGTGAATGAGAACGACACTGTGGCCACGGCTGAAATCAGGTTTGGCGATAACGACCGGCTTGCGGCGCGTGTTGGCGGCATGGTGGGGGCGGACCTGTTGGTGCTGCTTTCCGACATCGACGGGCTTTACACCGGCAACCCGAAGACCGAGACCAGCGCCGAGCACCTGCCCCTGATCACCACTGGCATCACGCCGGAGGTTGAAGCCATGGCAGGGGTGGAGCGCAGTGCTTATTCCAACGGTGGCATGGTGACAAAGCTGGCCGCTGCAAAGATTGCGCTGGGCGCTGGCTGTGCCATGATTATTGCGGACGGCAGCGGGCTACACCCGCTCCAGGCCTTGCGCGAAGGGGTTAAGGCGACACTTTTTAAACCCGCTTTGTCGCGACATTCGGCGCGGCAGGCGTGGCTGGTTGGTGCGCTGTCCGGGAATGGAGTGCTGGTGCTGGATGAGGGCGCGGCGCGGGCGGTTCGGCAGGGAAAATCGCTGTTACCCGCCGGGGTTTCGCAGGTCGAAGGCGCCTTTGGCCGGGGTGATACGGTTCAACTGCGCGGGCTGGATGGCAGCGATATCGGACGCGGCATCGCCATTTATGACAGCGAGGAAGCACAGGCTATCGCCGGAAAACGCAGCGCTGACATCGCCGGTTTGCTGGGCGAAACACGCGGTCCAAACTTGATCCACGCTGACGATTTGGCACTGTTCTAGCCATCGTCGCGTCTTTTGATTGGCAAGGGAGCACGCCATGAGTTTGCAGGATACCATGAACGCCCTGGGTAAATCGGCACGCGCCGCGGCGCACACGCTGTCCCTCGCCCCGGCGCAGCAAAAGAACCAGGCGCTAACCGCTGCTGCTGCTGCCATAAGCCGGCGGGTCGCTGATATCGTTGCGGCGAACGAGATTGACATGCAGGCCGGCGCAGAAAAGGGCTTGAGCAAAGCCATGCTCGACCGGTTGCTGCTGACCCCGGACCGGATCGAAGCCATGGCGGCAGGGGTTGCGTCAGTGGCTGAGCTTGACGATCCGGTTGGTAAAGAACTGGAAACGACAGAGCGGCCAAATGGCCTGCGTATTCGCCGGGTGGCGGTGCCGCTGGGTGTCATTGGCATCATCTATGAGAGCCGCCCGAACGTGACAGCAGACGCAGCGGCGCTTTGCCTGAAAGCGGGAAACGCTGCGATTCTGCGCGGCGGCTCCGACAGTTTTCATTCCTCAGGCGTGATCCTTGAATGCATGCAAGAGGGCCTGCGTGGGGCGGATCTGCCGGCGCAGGCCGTGCAGCGCGTACCGACCGTGGACCGCGAAGCTGTAGGCATGCTGCTGAAAATGTCCGAGTACGTCGATGTGATTGTGCCGCGCGGTGGCAAGGGCTTGATCGAGCGCGTGCAGACTGAGGCGCGGGTGCCGGTGTTCTCACACCTAGACGGCATCAACCACACTTACGTGGATGCGCAGGCTGACCTTGGCATGGCGGAGCAAATCGTGGTCAACGCCAAGATGCGCCGGACCGGTATTTGCGGTGCCATGGAAACAATGCTGGTGCATCAGGACGTGGCGCAGCAGTTTCTCCCCCGCGCGGTACTGGCGCTGAAATCCGCAGGCTGTGAGGACATCCGCGGTGACGAAGCAACCCGCGCGCTGGTCAACGATGTTTCCGCCGCAACCGCCAAGGACTGGGACACCGAGTACCTCGACTCCGTGCTCTCCGTGCGGATTGTCAGAGACCTTGACCAGGCCATCAACCACGTCAACACCCACGGCTCCCACCACACGGAAGCCATTATCACCAACGACACCAGCGCCGCGACGCGGTTCCAGCGCGAGGTTGATGCAGCAATCGTCATGCACAACGCCTCAACCCAGTTTGCCGACGGTGGAGAGTTTGGCATGGGGGCGGAGATTGGGATTGCGACTGGGCGCATGCATGCGCGCGGGCCGGTGGGTGCGGCGCAGCTTACCTCCTACAAGTACGTGGTCGAAGGCACCGGCCAAGTTCGGCCCTAGACCCCGTGCCCGTCACCAGTGACATCCTGTTTCCGGGGACCGATACCACGTGGTCTCCGGGCCGGTCGCACCGCTACTTTCTGCGGCGGCCAGCCGGGCTGTTGGACCAGGAAAAGCCAATCATCGCCTTTATCCTGCTCAATCCCAGCACAGCCGACGAGGTCAAAGACGATCCAACGGTCGCCAAGTGCCGACGCTATGCGGCTGGTTGGGGCTTTGGCGAGGTTATTGTGTTGAATGCCTTTGCCTACCGTGCAACCGATCCGAAAAACATGCGCGCGCATCCCGATCCCGTCGGGCCAGACAACGACGCCACGATTTTAGCAACCGCAGAAGCCATCCATGGACTGGGCGGTACTTTGCTCTGTGGTTGGGGCACGCACGGGGCGCATTTGGATCGGTCGGCTCAGCTGCAAGCCCTGCTCGAACCCTTCCCCCTCAAAGCCTTCACGCTGACCAAGCACGGGGAGCCGGGTCACCCGCTGTATTTGCGCGGGGACCTGCAGCCCATGCAGTGGAAGACCGTTTGAACCCGCGGCCAGGCGGCCTGTTGGCTTAGAGGATAAACCGGCTCAAATCAGCGTCTTTCGCCAGTTCACCGACCTCACTGTGCACTTTGTCTTCGGTGATTTGAATGGTTTCACCGCTTCGGTCGGGTGCCGAGAAGGAAATTTCTTCGAGCAAGCGCTCCATCACCGTCGCCAGTCGCCGCGCACCAATATTTTCGACTGTCTGATTGATCTCAGCCGATAAATCAGCCAGTGCGTCGATCGACCCATCGTTGAAATCCAGAGTCACGCCTTCGGTCGCCAGCAAGGCCACGTACTGCTTGACCAGCGAATTTTCCGGTTCGACCAGAATACGCTTGAGGTCGTCGCGGGTCAGCGGGCTCAACTCAACGCGGATCGGCATGCGTCCCTGCAATTCAGGCAGGAGATCACTGGGCTTTGAGAGGTGGAAGGCACCGGAGCAAATGAACAGCACGTGGTCAGTCTTGACGGGACCATACTTGGTGGTGACCGTCGTGCCTTCGATCAGTGGCAGCAAATCGCGCTGCACGCCTTCCCGACTGACGGAGCCGCCGCGCACTTCAGAATTCACGGCAATTTTGTCAATTTCATCGAGAAAGACAATGCCGTCATTTTCTACGCGCTGAATGGCGGTCCGGGTCAGGTCTTCTTGGTCGATCAGGTTATCGGCTTCTTCTTCGACCAACTGCTCGTAGGCTTCGTTGACTTTCAGCTTGCGCTTGACCTTGCGCTGCCCGAGACCGCCGAGCATCTCGCCGATATTGATCATGCCCATCTGTGAGCCGGGCATGCCGGGGATGTCCATAGACGGGAAACCGCCGCCGGATTTGTCGTTGAGTTCAACTTCGACCTCACGGTCGTCGAGTTTACCCTCGCGCAGCATTTTACGGAATTTTTGTTTGGTGTCGTTGTTGGCCTCTGCCCCGGTCAGGACATCAATCAAGCGATCTTCCGCGATGATTTCCGCCTTGGCTTTGACCGCATCACGCTGCTGCTCGCGGGTCGTGGTGATGGCGAGTTCGACCAGATCGCGCACGATCGATTCAACGTCGCGACCAACGTAACCCACTTCGGTGAACTTGGTGGCCTCGACCTTGATGAAGGGAGCGTTGGCGAGTTTTGCCAGCCGTCTGGCAATCTCGGTTTTGCCACAGCCGGTTGGCCCGATCATCAGGATGTTCTTGGGCAAAACCTCTTCGCGCAGATTGTCGGCCAGCTGTTGCCGCCGCCACCGGTTACGCAGGGCAACCGCAACCGCTCGCTTTGCGTCGGCCTGACCAACGATGAAACGATCCAGCTCTGAAACGATTTCACGGGGTGAAAAGTTGCTGTTCGCCATGGTTATTTGCTTCCCGCTTTGTTTTC
>PAFB01000030.1 GCA_002700865.1 Rhodospirillaceae bacterium | reverse complement strand
AGCTCGGGCAGGATTACCGCGATATCAGAGAAATCCGAATTCATCGATCAAACCCCTATCAGCGGTTCAGTTTGAAGCCGCGACGCCAGCAGCGTCGGCTTCAACGAAAGGAACAAGCAATGCGTCTACTGACGCTGACATCATGTCGAGGAACGGCATCGGCCAGACGCCCATCCAAAGCACCAGAATGACCAGCGGTGCAAAAATGAAAATCTCGCGGGGGGTCATGTCCAGCATGGCCTTGAGATCATCCTTTTCCAGCTTACCGAAGACAACCCGGCGGTACAGCACCAGCATGTAGGTTGCGCCCAGTACTATCCCGGAGGCAGCCAGAATGCCGATCCACATGTTGGACTGGAACGCGCCGAAGAGTGTCATGAACTCACCCACAAAACCCGCCGTGCCGGGCAAGCCGACTGAGGCCATCATGAACAGCATGAAAATGATTGCATAGCGCGGCATGGTCTCAACGATACCGCCGTAGCGGGAGATCATGCGCGTGTGCAGACGGTCGTATACCACTCCCACGATCAGGAAAAGCGCAGCGGAGATGACCCCGTGGCTGAGCATCTGGAAAATCGCGCCATTCACGCCCAAGTCATTGAGTGAGAAAATGCCCAGCGTGACGTAACCCATGTGCGCGACCGATGAGTAGGCGATGAGCTTTTTCATGTCTTCCTGCGCCAAGGCAACAATCGACGTGTAGACGATGGCAATGATGGACAGGATCTGCACAAACAGCGCCATGGCCTCAGAGGCTTCAGGCAGCATCGGCAGCGAGAAACGCAGGAAGCCATAGCCCCCCATCTTCAGCAGCACACCGGCCAGAATCACCGAACCCGCCGTGGGGGCCTCGACGTGCGCGTCTGGCAGCCACGTATGGACAGGCCACATGGGCATTTTCACAGCAAACGAGGCGAAGAAGGCCAGCCACAGCCAAATCTGAATGTTCTGCGCCAGCCCCAAATCACCTTTGACCAACTGGATCATGTCGGCTGTACCTTGGGTAAAGATCAGCGTCATGATCGCAACCAGCATCAGGACAGAACCGAGCAGCGTGTACAGGAAGAACTTGAACGCCGAGTACACACGACGCGCGCCGCCCCAAACGCCAATGATCAGGAACATCGGGATCAGCACGGCTTCGAAGAATACGTAGAACAGCACCAGATCCAGCGCCACAAAGGTCCCGATCATCAGGGCTTCCAGCACCAGGAATGCGACCATGTATTCCTTCACGCGGGTCTTCACCGCATCCCATGCCGAAAGGATACAAAGCGGCGTCAACAGCGTTGAAAGCAGGACAAACAGGACCGAAATGCCATCAACACCAACGCGGTAAGCGATGTTGTACTGGCCTATCCACGTGTATTCTTCGACGTACTGAAAGCCCGGATTAACACGGTCAAAACCGATCCACAGCAGCAGCGATACCACGAACACGATGGTTGAGTTGGCCAGTGCGACTTGCTTGGCGTTGCGGGCAACGGTTTCTTCGTCCCCGCGCGCCAAGACCAGAATGGCCAAAGCGCCAATGAGCGGCAGAGCGATGAGAATGGAAAGAAACGGCAGGTTATCCATGATGGTGGTGTCCTAGTCTTTCCCGCTTAGTTGCCGCCTGAGAGAAGCTGGCCAGCAAAGCCGCTTCCGAACAGGAACAAGGTGATGATTGCAACCAGACCCGCCACCATGACGAAGCCGTAATGGTAAATATAGCCGGTCTGCATGGAGCTGAAGAAACGTGCAAACAGCTGGCTGGCGTTGGCCACACCGTTGGGGCCAAACCGGTCAATAATGCCGCCGTCGCCAACCTTCCAAAGGAAGCGTCCAAAGCTTTGGATCGGGCGGACGAACAGAAAATCGTAGATCTCGTCAAAGAACCACTTGCGGCGGAAGAAGATATCGACCGGTGCGAAGGTCTTGGCGATCTGCTTGGGCACGTTTGGCATCAACAGATAGAAAATCGCGCTCAGCCCCAGACCCGACACGGCCATCACCAGCGGCAGGATTTTCACCCACGCGGCAGAGGCGTGCATCTTGTCGATCAGGTCGTGGTCCTTAACAATCGAACCAGCCCAGAAGGTCGCCCCGTGGGCGGCTTCCTTGGCATGCTTGCCCGCGTCGCCGTAGCCGTGATGCCCGCCTTCCATAAACCATGGATAGGCAACCCCGCCAGCCACCACAGCCCCAATCGCCAAAATCACCAGCGGGCCAATCATGACCAGTGGGCTTTCGTGGGCGTGATCAAAGGTGTGCTTGTCCGCGCGGGTTTCACCGTGGAAGGTCAGGAACAGCAAACGGCCTGAGTAGAACGCCGTGAGAAAGGCCGCTGTGATCCCTGCCCAGAAGGCAAAGTTGCCGGTCAGTGTATGCGCGGCATGCGCGGCTTCGAGGATTGCGTCCTTGGAGTAGAAACCCGCAAAACCGAAACCAGCTGGACCAAAGAGGAACGGTATGCCGATCCCAGCCAGCGCCAGCGAGCCGATCCACATGTAAGCATAGGTCACAGGCACCTTGCGCCAGATCCCGCCCATCTTGCGCATATCCTGTTCGTGGTGCATGGCGTGGATGACCGAGCCTGCGCCCAAGAACAGCAGCGCCTTGAAGAAAGCGTGCGTCATCAGATGGAAAACAGCCGCGTCATAGGCGCCCACACCAGCGGCAAAGAACATGTAACCGAGCTGTGAACAGGTCGAGTAGGCAATCACGCGCTTGATGTCGAACTGCGTCAGCCCAACGGTCGCTGCGAAAATCGCCGTCAGCGCGCCGATTACGGTGACAAAGTCCAGGACCAGCGGCGCAAGCTCGAACAGCGGTGACAGGCGAGCGACCATGAACACGCCTGCGGTCACCATCGTCGCTGCGTGGATCAGCGCAGAGACCGGCGTGGGGCCTTCCATCGCGTCTGGCAGCCAGGTGTGCAACAGGAACTGCGCCGACTTGCCCATGGCGCCCATGAACAACAGGGCCGTGACAAGGATGATCGAGGTGTCGAACGAAAGGCCGAAGATACCGGGCAGCGGGTTGTCTGCATCAACGTGACGGGCCACTTCCAGCACCCCGGTCTCGCCGGAGAACGCGACGGAGCCGGTCAACAGGAAGGCACCAAAAATCCCAAGAGCAAAGCCAAAATCGCCCACACGGTTCACAATAAATGCCTTCATCGCGGCGGCGTTGGCTGAGGGCTTGTGGTACCAGAAACCAATCAGCAGGTAAGAACTCAGCCCCACCCCTTCCCAGCCAAAGAACAGCTGGATCAGGTTGTCGGCAGTCACCAACATCAGCATCGCAAAGGTGAACAGGCTCAAATAGGCCTGAAAACGCGGGATCGACTTGTCTTCGGACATGTAACCGGCGGAGTAGATGTGCACGATGGACGAAACCACCGTCACCACCACCAACATAACCGCCGTCAGCGTATCGATGCGCAAGGCCCAACTGGCCGCAAAATCGCCAGAGGCAAACCACGTAAACAGCGGAACGACGTAAGCGTCCTTGTGGTTCAGACCAACCTGAATAAACAGCCAGACCGAGAGCAGCGCCGCCAGCACCATCGCGCCAGAGGTCAGCAACTGTGCATTGCGGTCGCCCAGACGTTTGTCAGCAAAACCCGTGATGATGGCCGCAATCAGCGGCAGGAAGACGATGGCTTTTTCGATGAGGAAATCAAACATGGTGCTGCTCTAGCCCTTCATCGAGTTGATGTCTTCGATTTCGATGTTCCCGCGGTTACGGAAGAACACCACGAGGATCGCCAGACCAATCGCAGCCTCTGCTGCGGCAACAGTCAGGATCAGCAGCGCAAATATCTGCCCCGTCAAATCGCCCAACTCAGTCGAGAACGCGATCAGGTTCACGTTGACCGACAAAAGCATAAGCTCAACGGACATAAGGATGATGATGACGTTCCGCCGGTTGAGCAGAATGCCGAACAGGCCGATCGTGAGCAAAAGCGCCCCGACAACCAAATAATGTTCGAGCGTGATGGCCATGGTTTTCGTCTTATCTCCGTGGCGCGGGCTGAGAACCTTGCAGACGCGCCTTTCAAAGGGTCGTTACGTTAATTCGATGTCTTCACCAGTCGTACGGGGTCAGCCGATGCCCTTGCCGGACTCAACCTTGCGCAGAGCGACGGCCTCGTCGCGCTTGCGTTCGATCTGCTGAGGAATGGATTGCTTCTTCACCCCGTCGCGCTGGCGCAGCGTCAGGGTAATGGCGCCGATCATAGCGACCAGCAGGACCAGGCCGGACATCTGGAAGAGCAGGAAATAATCGGTGTAAAGGATCCGCCCCAGCGCCTCGGTGACATTCAAGTCAGCCATCGCCGGGTCGGTTGCCGCAGCGGGCGCGTCCTGGCGGAAAGCGCGGGTTGTGATCACGATGATCAGCTCCGCCGCAACGGCCAGACCCACCAGCACACCAACCAAACCAAAGCGCTTCACGCCCTGAAACAGCCGGTTTTCACCGACGTGCAGCATCATCACCACGAACAGGAACAGCACAGCCACGGCGCCGACATAGACAATCACCAAAATCATCGCCACAAACTCGGCCCCACGCAGCACAAACAGCGCCGAGCAGGTGAAAAACGCGAGGATTAGGAACAGCACGGAATGAACCGCGTTGCGAGATCCGACAACCATCACCGCCGATGCAATGGTCACTGCGGCGAACAGGTAGAAGGTCAAGCCTGTGATGATCTCTGCCATGTCTTGTCGTCTTTCCTAACTGGCCGCGGAAACCCGCTTAGCGGTACGCGGCGTCTTGGGCGATATTGGCGGCGATCAGGTGTTCCCACCGGTCGCCGTTATCGAGCAGCTTGTCTTTATCGTAATAGAGCTCAGCCCGTGTTTCTGTGGAGAACTCGTAGTTCGGCCCCTGCACAATCGCATCGACCGGGCAGGCTTCCTGACAGTAGCCACAGTAGATGCACTTGGTCATGTCGATGTCGTAGCGCGTCGTGCGACGGGAGCCGTCTCCGCGCGGTTCAGCCTCAATGGTGATGGCCTGCGCCGGGCAAATGGCTTCACACAGCTTGCAGGCGATGCAACGCTCTTCACCCGTCGCGTAACGGCGCAGAGCGTGTTCCCCCCGGAAACGGGGGCTGAGAACGCCCTTCTCATAGGGGTAGTTCACGGTCACACGGCGGCCGGTAAACATCGACCAAAGCGTCAGGCCCATGCCCCGAACAAGTTCGAGCAGGAGCAGGCTGCGCAGTGAGCTAATCAGAGCGAACATATGCGAGGAGCCTTTTCGATTAGAGACCGAAGCCGACGATTACGCCGGATGTCAGAACAACCCAGAACAGGGACAGCGGCAGGAATACCTTCCAGCCCAGACGCATCAGCTGGTCGTAACGGTAGCGCGGGACCGTCGCGCGGACCCACAGGAAGACGAAGGCGATAAACGACGTTTTCAGCACGAACCAGATCGGCTGCATCCAAACGTCACCCAGGAACCAAATATCAACCGGCGACAGGTAGCCGCCCAGGAACAGCGTTACCGTCATCGCCGACATCAGCAGGATGTTTGCGTACTCGCCCAGGAAGAACAGGGCGAACTGCATGGATGAATATTCGAGGAAGTAACCAGCCACCAGCTCAGACTCGCCTTCCGGCAGGTCAAACGGTGCGCGGTTGGTCTCTGCCAGTGCTGAGATGAAGAACACAACGAACATCGGGAAGTGCGGAATTGCAAACCAAAGCCCACGCTGCGCTTCAACGATATTGCCGAGGTTAAACCCGCCTGCGCCTACGGTAATCACCACCGTGATGATAATCAGGCCCATGGACACTTCGTAAGACACCATCTGCGCCGCAGAGCGTAGCGCACCGAGGAAGGGGTACTTTGAGTTTGATGCCCAGCCCGACATGATAATGCCGTAAACGCCCAGCGACGAGATCGCGAACAGGTACAGCAAGCCGAGGTTAATATCCGCAATCGCAAAGTTTTCCGTAATCGGCATCACCGCCCACGCCAGCATCGCCAGCGCAAAGGTCAGCATCGGTGCCAGAAAGAACACGATTTTATTCGCGCCCGCGGGAAGGATCACTTCTTTGAACATCAGCTTTAGTGCATCGGCCCAAGGCTGCAGCACGCCAAAAGGACCAACCACGTTTGGCCCGTGGCGGAACTGTGCCGCTGCAATCACTTTGCGCTCCGCCAGAGTCATGTAAGCGACGCCGAGAATGACTGGCACAATAACAACAAGAATGGTCAGCAGGATTTTCAGCCCTGGCCAAACGACGGTGAGAAAAAGATCAATCATACCTTTTACTCCGCCGCTTGCCGCGCTTGGTCGAGCGAACCGGCCATGTACACTTCGGTGCACTCAGCCATGGTCTTCGACGTCCGCGAAATCGGACACGTCATGTAATAGTTGCTGATAATTGGGTCAAAAGCGCTGTCTTGCATGTCGCCTGCAACGCCGGGAAGTGCCCACGTTGCCGGTGCGATCTGGTCAATCCCGCCCATGTGCGGCACGGCTTCGACCAGCGCCTGACGCAGTGCGCCGAGGTCGTCAAATGGCAGCGGCTTGCCCAGCGCACCGGACAGCGCGCGCAGGATGGTCCAGTCTTCACGCGCATCGCCGGGCGCGAAAGTCGCCAGACGGCTAGCCTGTACGCGGCCCTCGGTGTTGGCATAGATGCCGTTCTTTTCCGTGTAGGCTGAACCGGGCAGGATCACGTCTGCCACACTCGCGCCAGCGTCGCCGTGGTGGCCCTGATAGACCACAAAGGCGTTGCGCAGGGTTTCAGTATCGAATTCGTCCGCGCCAAGCAGGTAAACCATTTCGATCTCACCTGACTGAGCGCCGGCGATAATTTCGCCCATGCCTTTACCACCCTCAACGGGCAGGAAACCCATGTCCAGCCCGGCGACGCGTGCTGCGGCGGTATGCAGGACGTTGAAGCCGTTGAAGTCATCTTGGATCGCGCCGTACTTCTCCGCAATCTGACCGGCCATGTTCAGGACCGCTGCGCCGTCTTCGCGGGCAAGCGCGCCCTGCCCGACGATAACGACTGGCTTCTTGGCGTTGCGCAGGGCATCGGCGGCGGCTGTGCGGCCATCGACAATATCACTCAGCGTCTGAGGGCCGGCGCCAACCCAATCGGTCTGATAAGAAAGGTCATGCGGTGCGCCAACACCAAAGACCTGCAGCTCGCCGGTCAGGAACCGCTTCCGGATGCGCGCGTTGATCAGCGGCGCTTCCCAGCGCGGGTTCGAGCCGACGAGCAGAACCACGTCAGCCTCTTCCAATCCGGTAATGGTGGTGTTGAACAGCCAGCCTGACCGATTACCGCCTTCAGCCAGCGCTGCGCCGTCCTGGCGGCAATCCATGTTCTTCGAACCCTTGGCATCCATCAGGGCTTTGAGTGCAAACATGCTTTCCGCGTCACACTGGTCACCCGCGATGGCGGCAATTTTGTCCGCGGCGGTCGCGTTGAATTTGTCGGTAACGGCTTTGAAAGCCTCATCCCAGCTTGCCGGGCGCAGCTTGCCGTTTTCGCGCACGTAGGGGCGGTCGAGACGCTGGCGGCTCAGGCCGTCGATCGCGTGACGGGACTTATCGGCCAGCCACTCTTCGTTCACGTCTTCATGCAGCCGCGGCAGCACCCGCAGGACTGACCGGCCCCGCGCGTCAATTCGAATGCTCGCGCCGACCGCGTCCATGGCATCAATCGATGGCGTTTTGCGCAATTCCCACGGGCGGGCGGTAAAGGCGTAAGGCTTGGAGGTCAGCGCGCCGACCGGGCAGATATCGACCAGATTGCCCGCCATTTCCGACTGTACTGCCTTCTCAATCGTTGAAATCTCAGCGTGCTCGCCTCGGTTCAGCAGGCCGATGTCTTCGGTTCCGGCAACTTCGGTCGCAAAGCGTACGCACCGGGTGCACTGGATACAGCGCGTCATGATCGTCTTGATCAGCGGCCCCATGTACTTTTCTTCAACCGCCCGCTTGTTTTCGGCGAAGCGGGAACCGTCGCGTCCGAAGGCCTGAGCCTGATCCTGCAAATCACACTCCCCGCCCTGATCGCAGATCGGGCAGTCCAGCGGATGGTTGAGCAGCAGGAATTCCATGACCCCTTCGCGGGCCTTTTTGACTTTGTCGGTCCGGGTGTGGACCATTAGCCCATCACTGCACGGCAGTGCGCAGGACGCGGCGGGCTTTGGTGCGCGGCCACGCTGGTCTTCGACCTCGACAAGACACATGCGGCAATTGCCGGCAACCGAAAGCCGGTCGTGGTAACAGAACCGGGGGACTTCAGCACCCGCAAGCTCGGCAACTTGCAGCACGCTCATGCCGTGTTCAAATTCGACTTCGACGCCGTCCACGATGGCTTTGGGCATGGATACACTCGATGTTAGTGAATCGGAGACGCAAGGGCCCCGACATACGTGGCCGTAAAAAACACGCCGTTCACTCGAATCTCAAGCCTTAGTTTGTCACATGGGTAGCGCCTTTGCGCACATCAGTTTTACGCTTGCGACATTGACCTCGGCGTCAAAATCGGAATGCGAAACCAAAATTGCCCCAAATATCGGTCGCTTCGCCCCGTTCCTGCACCCATGGCGAGGCCGCAGCACCGTCCAGCAGTTGCACCAACCCAACCGCCCCCTGGAGTTCGAAATTACGGGTCAGAGGCACGGCAGTACCGATTGAAAGCCCGGCAGACTTAAGGCCAGCGGGTGCCGAGTAGGCGTCAAGGCCGCTGGTCAGGGCTTCAGCTTCAGAGATTCCAAAATGCTGGTCCATGTAGGAATCGTCAGCGAGGGTCAGGTCGCCACGCACTGATAAATCGACAAATCGACCACCGCCCAGGCGCATCATCGGTGAGTAAATCGTAAGGCCGATTTGCGCCTCGTACCCTTCTCGGGCGTTTAAAAATACCTCTGGCGACCAAACTTTACCCAAAATCTTGGCATCTACCGCAATCGATTCGATTCCCGCTGAACCCCAAATGCCAGCGCTCAGCGAGGGATCGAGAGCATCCAAACCGAGCTTGGGGCCACTTCCCGCAATCGGCGCAAGCAGATTTCCGCTGAGGCCAACTTTCAGATTTCGGAGGCTCAAAACCGGAATATCGATTGAAGAGAGTGATTGCAGGGCGCTTGCCGCACTCATGGCCGAACTGTAGTCCGAAGCCAGCCCAATCGACGCAATCAATTCGCCCGAGCCTTCGTAAGACGTGTAGTAGCCCCACGTCAGGCCCAGCGGTCTGTTCCGCAACCAACCCGGCACCCGGCTGTCCTGCTCCACGTCATCCTGCGCCTGCACCCGTTGCGCCAGCGCGGTTGTGCTGGTTCCGGCGAGACTGAGGGTTAGCGTGGCAAGAATGGCGGAGATCAATGCGAAGGTTGATCGTTTCAAAGCTGTCAAAGCATCGCTCCTGCGGCGTTTGCGAAGGTTGAGGCGGAGTGTCGTGTAAATTCGATGGCCTTACCACGTCCTTTTCGCGTCATGTCTCGGGTTTGGGCGAAAAAAGCGGCTTTTTTTGTATCAGCCCGCTGACAGTGCACTGAAAAAGCGGAACAAAAAGCCCGCTGGCGCGACAGGCAACAGCGGGCTTCGAAGGGCGACAAAGGCGGTACGGCGACTAGGCCCGGAGATGGTCGTTGTTCGGATCGAAGGGGCTGTGCGGAATGACTTTGGCAGAGCGCAAGCCATCGAGAACGCGCACTTTCACGTCCGTGCCCACAATGGCTTTGTCGGTTTGCATGTATCCCAGCAGCAGCGACTTATCGACAAAGTGACCAAAGCCGCCCGCGGTCCCGCGTCCGACAACTTCACCATCGATGATAATCGGCTCGTTGCCAAAGCAATCAGCGTCGTCAGCATCGACTTCGATGGTGACATAAGACAACTTCGAACCATCTGCCTTTTCCGTAGCCAGCGCGTCCCGCCCGATGAACTCGCCTTTGTTCATGCGAACGAAGGGGCTGAGACCGGCTTGCAGGATAGAGTTTTCCGCGTTCAGATCGGTGCCCCACATGCGATAGGACTTCTCCAGCCGCATGGAATCCATTGCGCGCAGGCCGACCAGATCGATATCGTACTTTTTGCCTGCCTCCATGATCGCGTCGTAGAGATGCGCCTGGTACTCAATCGGGTGGTGCAGTTCCCAGCCCAGCGAGCCGACGAAATTGACGCGCAGGGCGCGGACCTTTGGCGCGAAACCAACGGTCATTTCCCGGGCCGTCAGCCACTTGAAGCCATCGTTGGAAATGTCCCCGTCGGCAAGCTGCTCCAACACACGCCGGGCATCTGGACCCGCCAGCACGAAAACGCCGTACTGCGTGGTCACGTCGTTAATGTAAACCGAGCCATCCTTGGGCGCTGATTTCAGCAGGTAGTCGAGGTCATAGTCAT
The DNA here is from genome assembly GCA_002700865.1 of Rhodospirillaceae bacterium. Taxonomy (GTDB): domain Bacteria; phylum Pseudomonadota; class Alphaproteobacteria; order UBA7985; family UBA7985; genus UBA7985. The sequence continues at coordinate 10,496 of PAFB01000030.1, read as the reverse complement.
GCGCTGCGCCGCCGGAAATGGCGTAGAAACGCTCCCCGAGCTGGCCGTCTGAGAGCTTGGTAATGGTGAATTCCGAGCGGACCGAGCCGGAGGGGTTCAGCGCGTGGGCAAGGCGGACGGAGCCTTGCTTTTGCGGGATTGCATTGGCGACCAGATTATCGAGGAAGCCCCGTGCCCCCGGCCCTTCAATCTCAAACTTTGAGAACCCCGATAGCTCGAGCAGGCCGACACGCTCGCGCATGGTGTGCACTTCCCGCTTAACCGGCTCCCACCAGTTGGACCGGCGGTAGGAATAGACATCCTCACCCTTTTCACCGTTCCGGGCATACCAGTTGGGCCGCTCCCAGCCGAAACGCGCGCCCATGACGGCACCAGCGTCGAGCAGTTTCTGATGAACCGGGATGGTCCGCGCACCGCGCCCGGCGGGGCGTTCTTCCATGGGGAAGTGGTTGACGAAGACGTGGCTGTAAGCCTCTTCGTTCTTCAGCTTGGTAAAGTGCTTGGTGACGACGCCAAACCGGCGTGGATCGACGCCAATCATGTCCACCGAAGGCTCACCATCAACAATCCAGTTTGCCAACTGCCAGCCAGCGCCCCCAGCCGCAGTCACACCAAAGGAATGAGCCTCAGAAATCCACATATTGGGAATGCCAAAGGCCGGTCCGACCATGGGGTTACCGTCCGGGGCATAGGAGATTGGGCCGTTGACGATTTGCTTGATACCGCCGTTTTCAAAAGACGGGACGCGCTCCATGCAGGCTTCAACGTGCGGGATCAGGCGTTCGAGTTCGCCTTCAAACAGGTCCTTTTCGAACCAGTCAGGAACCCCGTCCGCAAACCGCGCAGGCGCGCCTTCCTCATAGGGGCCCAAAATCCAACCACCGCGCTCCTCGCGCAGGTACCAGGAGCTGTCTGATTGACGAAGAACCGGCAGCTCTTTGTTTCCAGCAGCGCGATAATCCATCAGAACCGGGTCTTCACCGGTGACGATGTACTGATGCTCCACCGGGACCGCAGGAATTTCCAGCCCCACCTTGAGCGCCGTTTCCCGCGCATAGTTACCCGTGGCGCAAATGACGTGCTCACACGTGATGGTCGAGGTGTTTTCTGGCTCACCGTAGGGGTGATAGGTCACAACCCACTCACCAGCGTCCGTCCGCTCCATATTCGACATCACCGTACGCTGAAAGATCTGCGCGCCTTTGGTGCGGGCGCCTTTGGCGAGAGCCTGAGTCAGGTCTACCGGCGCAATGTGTCCGTCGCTGGGGTGCCACAGAGCGCCCGTCAGGCCGTCCGTGTTGATCAGCGGCCAGAGGTTCTTGATCTCTTCAACGGTCAGCATGTGGCTTTCGACGCCAATGGTATCAGCTGTACAGCGGTACCAGTGATATTCGTCCATCCGCTCCTTATTCATGGCAAGGCGCAGATTGCCGGTGTTGTGGAAGGAAACAGCCTGACCGGTTTCCGCTTCCAGCTTGCCGTAAAGCTCAACTGAATACTGGTGCAACTGGCCGACAGAATAGGACACGTTGAACAGGGGCAGCAGACCCGCAGCGTGCCAAGTCGATCCAGCGGTCAATTCGGTCCGCTCAAGCAACACACAATCCGACCACCCTTTTTGCGCCAGATGGTAAAGCGCGGAAACGCCAACGACACCGCCACCGATTACGACGACACGTGCCGTGCTTGGAATACCTGAAGACATGGACTGCACACCTTTTCATGTGACATCGTGAGTTTCGTATGGTGCTTAACACCAGAACATCGCTCGCGTTAGTGGGCTTTGCGTCGCTGACCCGTCTCACAGCGTCGTTTGCGAGAGGTTATTTATTACCATGGCGACACCGACGCAGAATGCGGGTCTGGGAATGACGTTTATGCTGACGGCGACGGTCTTCTGGTCCGGGCTCGATATCTCAGCAAAATATCTGATCGACGTGAAGGGCCTGCCTGATGTGATGGTTGTTTGGTTCAGGCTGGCAGGTGGGCTGGTTGCATCTTACTTTGTGGGAGCGCTGATCGACCGGCGTTGGGATGTCTGGCGGGTTAACCGGCCATTCCTGCAGTTTTTGCGCTCCGCTGCGATGACCGCGACAACCCTTTGCAACTTTATTTCGCTGGGCTATCTGCCCGTGACAACCACCATCTCAATCTTCTTCTGCGCGCCGCTGATCCTCGCGGCGCTGTCTCAACCCCTGCTGGGCGAGCACGTGGGACGGGTTCGCTGGGCAGCGATCCTGGTTGGCTTTTCCGGGGTCTTGGTGGTGATGCAACCCTGGGGGGACGCTTTTTCTCCCTGGATGCTGCTTTCTTTTTGCTCAGCGGTCTTCTTTGCCCTGATGCAACTGACAACCCGCATGCTGGCGGCCCATGACAGCGCGGGCTCTGCGGTATTTTACACCACCAGCGTCGGGGCTGTTTTGCTGATCCCCTATCTGTTGCTGGTCGAAGGGACGGTTGGCGTGCCGGGGCATTGGCTGTCTTGGGTCGCGCTGGCACTGGTTGGCATGATCTTCGGCACTGGGGGGCATATGTTCAATGTGCTTGCCCTGCACTACGCCGGCCCGGTTCGCGTCGCACCTCTGTTCTATCTGGCTATCGTATGGAGCATCGCGGCACAGGCGACTTTGTTCGGCGGCGGGATCAATTTGCTGGGCATGCTCGGCACCGCGATCATCGTCAGCAGCGGTCTGTTTGTCCTGTGGCGCGAAACACGCCTGCAAAAAAAGGTTGAAGCGTCCTCAAACGGCGCACCCTAGCGCGTGACCACGGCCCAGCGCTCAAGTTCGCTGCGTGTCATCCAGTGGATGTCTTCGGCGGGCGCTGCCTGAACCTGAAAATCGTAAAAGGCCGGGTCGATGCCCATGGCGCGGTAGATTTGCCGAAATGCACGCTCGGCCCCCGCCGGGATGTCTTCAGGCGAGGAAAACAGACGCCCCCCGCCCCCGGGCTGGGACCACGCATGCACGCCGACCTGTCCACTGGCGGCAACCTCCCGGTTCACGCCCCCAAGAAACAGCAGGACACCACCCGACGCGATCGACCCATTCGCGGGCACCACCGTATCCCAGCCCCGCTTGCGCACAAACCGGGTCGCGGCCTGTGTGTCGATCAGATCTACTGTACCGGGGATATCTTCGAGGATCAGAGTTTGAATATTCGGATTGTCGCGTGCCAGCGCGCGAAGCTTGCACGTTGCCTGCCCCGCCATGGTTCCCCGCAGCACCGCTACGGTGCCGCCGTCGTGGCGAACGACGAGACTGCCGGGGTAAAAGCTGCACTGAGCCCGGTTCACGCTCCATACGTAGACGCCGTAAATCAAGCCGGCGGCAAGACCAGCGGCCATGAGCCATTCGAGTGGAGAGAACAAAATTCTGCGACGTGCCATACAATGGCAAATAAGTTGCGCTAGCACCGGGAACAAGAAGCAAAGCTGTTCACAGGCTCTTAAAGCCCCGTTGCAAGCCGGGGACGAATGTGCGACGCACTGTTTCGGGACCTAAACCTGACTGAACACATCGTAATCCGGAGAGATTGATGAGCTATCCCAGCCCAGCGCACGCCTTGTCTGCCATCGCCCAGGAATTGGGAGCGAGCGGCTTGTCTTTTGACGAAAATGGCATCGCACGGATCGGCATTAGCGATGACATTGTGGTCGCGCTTGCTCAGGGCGTCCGGGAAGATTGTCTGGATATCGTGGCTGAGATCCCCGTTGCGCTGGAAGAGCTGAGTCATGAAATGGCGGTCAACCTGCTGCTGGCCAACTTCCGCGCCGGCGGTCTGGGTCTGCCGACCTTCAGCGTTAATCCCACCGATGGCAAAGTGCTGATCAGCAATACGCTGCAGGTCAACCGCTTGAGCCTCGAAGATATGATGAACGCCTTTAAGTCCTTCACCGGTGTGCTTTACCACTACCACGGACAGGGCCTGAAAGACCTGCGCGAGCACTCCAAGCCTGAAGGGTCAACGATCAACTAAGCCGCCACCGCCGCCGCTCCCCGCTCTGCAAGACAGGGGGGAAACCCCTTACTCTCGTGCTTTCGCCGCTCGAAACCGCTCTCTGCTCGCAGAACCGCGGGCAAATGGCCCATAATGTGCATCACGCTATAATATGCGCAGCGGATGAGATGGATCGATGGGGTTTGCACGGCATAGTGGGCTACGGCCACTGTTTGGTTTTCTAAAGTGGCTGGTTTTGGCATTTTGCGGGCTGTCTCTGGCCGCTTGCGGCGCTTCAACGCCGCCGATCAGTTCACTGGACGAGACGCCCCCGGATTTTTATGACGGCGGCAAAATTCTGCAGGACGTGCACCTGGTCGATCTGGTGGCGGAGAACCCGCTGTTCGATATTACTGACAAGCGCGGTATTCACTACGGGACGCTGGCGCTGATGGCCGGTGAGCGGACACTGCACCCGCTGCCTGTCTGCACCACAGCCATCCCCGGCCCATTCGCCAACTGCTCCCCCCGCGGCGCGCGCATCGTGAATGGTCGCTTGAGTGTTGGGGTGGTTGAGTTCGGGGGCGAGACGGGCCTCTATTATATAGACCAGCAAGCAATCTGTTTCAGCCGGATGTCCACCATCGAAGGCTGTCACCAGCTCGCCATTCATTAAGACCCAACCATCGAAGTTACGACCTCCTACGGCGACAAAAATTACTGGATTCTGCGCTATAAAGTTGCCGATGTCCGCGTGACATCTCAAACCGAGCAGTAACTGGGGCAAATTAGCGCAGTGAGTGTTAACGACACTGACCAATAATGCGCAGTCACCTGCGTTTCACGCAAAACGGACTTCACAACAACGCAACATATGCTAGGCTTCTGATGAATTTTCGGCATTGAGGAGTGCCGGATATTCACGATAAAATTCTGGGAGGAATTCATGAAAAAGATTCTGATGGCAGCTGCTGCTGCCGTATTTGCTGTTTCTGGCGCTGCGAGCGCGGAAACTACCGTGAAATTAGCATTCATCGACGCGCTGTCGGGCCCATTTGCCTTAACCGGCGAACGAGGATTGCAAAACTTTAAGTTTGCCGCGGACTACTTTGTCAATAATCAAGGTGGCATCGACGTTGGTGGTGAAAATGTTAAGTTTGAAATCGTCGGCTACGACGGTGCAGAAGGTTTCCCTTCTCCAAAGAAGTCTACGCTTCAGGCTGAAAAGGCATTGGGTGCCGGTGCAACATACATTCTGCAAGGCAACTCGTCGGGAGTTGCTACCGCAATGTCGGATTTCGTCGCCAAGCACAACCGCCGGAACTCTGATAACCCTGTGGTGTTCATCAACTATGCGGCGGTAGTTCCGGCCCTGACCAATGAGCTCTGCAATTTTTGGCATTTCCGCTTTGACGCGCACGCAGACATCAAAATGGAGGCGCTTACCGACGTTATCGCAGCGAATGAGAGCGTGAAGACTGTCTACCTTATTGGGCAGGATTACTCTTTTGGCCAGGCAGTAGCTGCCGGCGCTGAGCGTATGCTAGCCGCCAAGCGTCCAGACATTGAAATCGTTGGTAATGAACTGCACCCAATTGGTCAGGTTCAAGACTTCACCCCTTACGCTCGGAACGTAAAGGCCTCCGGTGCCGATGCTTTGATCACTGGTAACTGGGGCGGCGACATGGTTGGCCTAGGTAAGGCAGTCCTTGAAGCTGACCTTGGCATTCCCGTTTACACGTACTACGCAGCTGCTGATGGCATTACAGGCCTGTTCGGCGAAGCGGGTGTTGGGATTATCAGCCAGGTTACTGAAGGCTGGGGTCCAAACCCAACTGAGGAATTCCAAGCTTACCATGCTGCTTACAAGGCTGAGCTACCAGATAGTGACATCAACCAGCCACGGATCATTAACGCGGTGGGCATGCTCGCTCAAGCAATGCAAGATGCGGGTTCGACTAACCCGAAGGACGTCGCGTACGCGCTGGAGAACATGGAATACGAATCCATGCTCGGAACTAAAGTATTCATGCGCGGTGATGATCACCAGGCGTTCCAAAACGTTTACATTATGACCCATACCAACGAGGGCCTGCCAACCAACTCTGAAGGTGCACCACTGGACTTCGATAACTCCGGCTACGGCCCATTGGCGACCAGCACGGTTGAAATGGCTTCCATGGGTATTGAAACTACTTGTGAGATGGAGCGCCCGTAAAGGTCGTTGTGACCCCAAGGTCTTCGTGACCTTAGGCTGATCTAAAGGGGTAGTGTCTTTTACGGGATACCGCCCCTTTTTTTGATGCCATCGGACGCCGCTGGGCGCGCTGACAAGCCTCGACAAGATCAAGCGCCTGCGTGTTCGACGCAGCGGCCAAGACATCGAGGAAACAACAACGCAGTGGCACTAAACCCGTGCGTGATTGGCTCTAAGCCAGCCACCACTGTCGTGCTGCTCAAAGTATAAGGAACAAGTCCGCATGGATTGGGGGTTTATTACCGTCACGTTGCTCGACGGTCTCGCACGGGGGCTCTACTACTTCCTTGTGTCAGCAGGGCTGACGCTCATCTTCTCGATGATGGGCGTGCTGAACTTTGCTCACGCTAGCTTCTTCATGCTGGGGGGTTATTTCGCCTATATTATCGCACAGGAATGGGGGCTATCGTTCTGGATCGCGCTGCCCGTTGTCCCGCTAATTATTGGCGCCTTAGGTATGGTGGTCGAGCGATATGGCTTGCGCCATGTTCACAAATTTGGCCACGTGGCTGAACTGATATTCACCTTTGGCCTCGCATTTTTAATTCAGGAATTCGTCAAACTGGTTTTCGGCAGCGATACCAAACCTTACGTCAAACCCGAGCTTCTCACGGGCTCACTGTTCACCATCGGTGACCAGAGTTTTGGTTCCTACCGGGCATTCATGATCTTGGTGTCGATCTCGATCTTCATCGGCCTCTACCTGCTGCTGACACGAACGCGTGTCGGCATCATCATTCAAGCTGCATTGACCCACCCGAACACCGTTTCAAATCTTGGCCACAACGTACCGCTGATCTTTATGTCCGTCTTCGGCGTTGGTACGGCATTGGCCGCATTGGCAGGCATTATCGCACTGCCGACCGACGCGCTGCAGCCAGGGGCTGCTGCGCGTCTGGGGCCGATTATCTTCGTGATCATCGTCGTTGGTGGCCTAGGGTCTCTGAACGGCGCACTGGTCGCATCGATGATCATCGGCATTCTAACCACCATATTTGATGCCAGCCAATTGAGCGTTATTAACGTGATGGAGGCGGTTACCAACATGCTGGGCATCGAATGGTCCCTGCTGGAACGCCCAACCTATGAACTGCGTCGTCTGATGGTTGGTGATCTTATCATGATGTCGACAAAGCAAGTTGGGGCCCTGTTCCCTTACCTGCTGATGGTTCTGATCCTGATCTTCCGGCCTCAGGGTCTTCTCGGAAAGCGGGAGAGCTAAGATGACAACAACATCTGACCGCACCTACATCAACGCGCTCGACGTTCGTAAAAAGAACATTCGGTTTAACCCGGCGGGCCTGCCCGTCGGCGTCCAAGTGTTCATGTTTGCGATGCTGGCTCTGATTCTGCTTGGTGGATATTTCGGCGGCGGTGAATTGGCCTTTGGCTTCTTACCCGTGCCAACCCACACGCTGCTGTCGCAGTCACTGGCAATCATCCTGTTTGCCATGTCCTACAACATGTTATTGGGACAAGGGGGCATGCTGTCCTTTGGACACGCTGTCTACTATGGCTTCGGGGGATATGCGGTGGTCTATATGGCCTACTTCTTCGAGGCTCCCTTTGGGCTTTCGGGCTTCAATATGGCACCGTTTCTGCCCCTGTTTGGCGGTTTGATGGGGGTTATCCTCGCGGTCATCCTCGGCTCGTTCTCAACGCGCCGGGCCGGAACCGTGTTTGCCATGATCTCCTTGGGTCTGGGACAGCTCGCTTACTCGGCTGCTGCGGTATTCAAGAACTCGCTCGGCGGTGAAGAGGGCAAGTCCTTCGCCCGCGACGAACACCCTTTCATCATCCCTTTCATCGGCGAAACGGACCTCTGGTTCTACAAGAACGATACGATCTACTTGATCATCGCTTTCTGGTTCCTGATTGCTGTGATCTTGATCTTCCTGTTCTCCCGCACGCCAGCCGGACGCCTGTCCAATGCTGTGCGTGATAATGAAGAGCGGGTCGAGTTCATCGGCTACTCCATGCGATCGGTGCGTTACCTCGTCTTTATCGGCGCAGGCTTCTTCGCCGGTGTTGCTGGGGGCATGTCCGCGTTGGCGTTTGAGAGCACGACGCAGTCTGACCTCTCCAACTTCTACTCTGGCGTAGCGCTGATGGCCGTGTTTGTGGGCGGTGCTGGCTTCTTCATTGGGCCCATTCTGGGCGCACTGATTTACCAATTCTTCGCGCAAGTCCTGCCCTCAACACTCTATGAGCTGTACCTCGGCATCATCTTCTTGGTGATGGTCATGTTTGCACCGCAAGGCGTGGCGGGCATAATCCTGATGCACATCGCTTCTGTAAAACGATGGCGAAAATTGCTCATACCTTACGGCGCAGCAATAATCGCAACGATGGTGGCGGTCTTTGGCTTGGTTGTGATCGCAGAAATGATGCACCACGTGCAAATTGCCGGTGCCAGCGACCCGAATGCACACCCGCTGGATTGGTTCTCGATCGACACCAGCTTGGCCCTTAACTGGATTTGGTCCGGTGCGGTCATGATTGCTGGTTTGGTTGGATTGTACTTGATTCGCAAGCAGGTCAGTGGAGCCTGGGATCAAGCCCGTGAAACAGGAGATGCGTGATGAGTGAAGCACTCGTAAAGCAAACCCAAGCGGCACCTCGGCCTTCGGGCAATGCCGCCATCGCGCTTCAGGGCGTGCAAAAAGCCTTTGGCCGGATCAAAGTCATTCATGGCGTTGATCTGGAAATCGAAAAGGGCGAACGCCACGCGATCATTGGTCCAAACGGTGCAGGGAAATCCACGCTGTTCCACCTGATCACCGGCAAGTACTCGAAATCCGCAGGCAACGTTTTCGTCAACGGCGAAGACGTTACGCACATGCGTCCGTTCGAGATCTCTCGCATGGGTTTGTCCCGTTCGTTCCAGATCACCAACATCTTTGGCAACATGTCCGTGTTTGAGAACGTCCGCTGCGGCCTTTTGTGGGCGCGCGGCTATGGCTATTCGTTCTGGCGGTTGCTGGGCCTTGAAAAGTCGCTCAACGACGAAGCCGCGCAGATCGTCTACGATATCGGTCTTGCGTCCAAAATGCACACGCCAGCGGGGGTGCTGTCCTACGCCGAACAGCGTGCGCTGGAGATCGGTATCACCATTGCCGGTGATAACGACGTCATCATGCTCGATGAGCCAACGGCCGGCATGTCGGCTTCGGAAACCGAGCAGATCGTCGGGCTGATCGAACGGGTGACCGAGGGCAAAACCCTGGTCATGGTCGAGCACGATATGTCCGTGGTCTTTAACCTTGCTGACCGGATTTCAGTGCTGGTGTACGGTGAAATCATCGCGTGTGACACGCCGGAAAAAGTCCGCGAAAGCCGTGCGGTGCAAGAAGCCTACCTCGGCGCAGCGCTGGAAGAGGAGCACTAGACATGGCACTTTTGAACGTAACCGACCTCAACGCCTACTACGGCAAGTCGCACATTCTGCAAGGTGTGAATATTACGATTGACGAGGGCGAGATCGTCTCCCTGTTGGGAAGGAACGGCGTAGGTCGCTCGACGACCTGTAAGTCGATCATGGGTGAAGTGCCCCCCAAGGGCTCGATCACCTTCCGCGGCAAGGAACTCGCCGGTTTGCCACCGCATCAGATTGCACAGGTAGGCTTGGGCTATGTTCCTGAAAACAGAGATGTTTTCCCTGGTTTGACGGTTCGGCAGAACCTTAATCTTGGGGTGAAACCCGGTCAGGGTGAGTCGCGCTGGAAAGAGGAAGACTTCTTTGAACTCTTTCCCAATCTGGGCGAGCGTCAGGACGTTGATGCCGCCGCGCTTTCTGGTGGCGAGCAACAGATGCTGACCATGGCCCGGACGCTCATGGGCGATCCGGACGTCGTGATGATCGACGAGCCGACTGAGGGGCTTTCCCCGCAGATGTGCCAACGCGTCGCCGATCTGCTTGAAGAAATCGCACGTCGCAAGATTGCGATTTTGCTGGTGGAGCAAAAGCTGACCATCGCCATGAAAATCTCATCGCGGGTCTATGTCATGGGCCACGGTCAGATTGTCTACGAAGGCACCCCGGACGAGTTGATGAACAACGATGAAATCCGGCAGGAATGGCTTGAGGTCTAGGTACAGGAACCTGTCTGAGAGCCCTCAGACTACTGCCGCGGAAGCCTAATAAAGAAACCCTTGCTGACCAGTCAGCGAGGGTTTTTTGTGCCTCAGCTAAAAACAGCAAGGCGCTTGCCCTCTACCCGTTCTTTGTGAACTGGAGTATGGTCAAAATATGTCTGGTCCTGCCATCAACCGATCCCTTCTGCGGCCCCAACCCTATCGT
>PAFB01000029.1 GCA_002700865.1 Rhodospirillaceae bacterium | reverse complement strand
AGGGTGCGGTAAGAGCGCACCGCGCGACCAGCAATGGAAGCGGCACGGTAAACCCCACTCGGAGCAAGCCCAAATTGCGCAGAACGCCCCGGCTTCGGCTGGTGCATCGCCTGTTTTCGGGCGGCTGCGGTGGTAGGGCGCGCGAACCAGAGGGCAATCTCTGGTCCAGATGAATGGCCATCAGGGGCCCGGGTTCGCCCGGGCTCGCTACAGAACCCGGCTTACAGGCCCTCTGCTCTTTTCTGCCGGCAAAATACCTTACAGGTTTAAACGACTCCGTATCGGAGTATTTTCGACTCCTGTTTTGCCTAAAAATCTTGCGTTTTTAATTTACTCACACCATATCCTAAGATACGTTGTTGCAAATTATGCGCTTTAATGAAGCGCTTTCTACCGATTTATAGAACGCAGTCCTTGCCGCTTGTTTTAAAAGGGGTCCTTGCACCGTCATGTTTGCCGTCCCACCGGAGTTGATCGACACGCCGCATGAGCATGATCCCGTCATGCTGCGCGAAGTGATTGCTGCGGCCAGCGTGTCGGCGGGTGAACGGGTCGTGGATGGCACCTTTGGCCGCGGCGGATATGCGCGAGGGATTTTGCACCATCAGCCGGATTGCCGCTACATCGGCCTCGATCGTGACCCGGTCGCTGTCCACTATGGCGACGGCCTGAGTCAGGAACTCAGCGGTCTTGAAGTCCACCACGCAGCTTTTTCTGAAATGGAAGCCGTGGTGCGTCGATTGGGGCTGGAAAGCGTTGATGTCGTGGTGCTCGATCTGGGCGTATCCTCGCCTCAAATTGACCAGGCTGAGCGCGGATTTTCCTTTGGCAAAGACGGCCCGCTGGATATGCGCATGGACACCTCACGCGGCGTCTCAGCCGCTGACGTTGTTAATTCCATGGCTGAAACCGATCTCGCCAATGTCATCTATAAATACGGCGAGGAACGGCGGTCTCGCGCCGTGGCGCGCGCCATTATCGAAGCACGATCCGATGCACCGATTGAGACCACAGGCCGCTTGGCGGAAATCGTCCGTTCGGTTGTGTGGCGCGCGAAAGACGGGATAGACCCGGCGACACGCACCTTTCAAGGCCTCCGCATTCACGTAAACGATGAATTGGGGGAGTTGGAGCGCGGGCTGGAAGCGGCTGAGGCCTTGCTCGCGCCTGGTGGTCGGTTGGTCGTGGTGACGTTTCACAGCCTCGAAGACCGCATTGTAAAGGCATTCCTGAAGACCCGCGCCGCCAAACCAGCGGCTAAAGGGCGCTTGATGCCGTGGGAAGAGGACGATGAAGACGAAAGGGCTCAAACCTTCATCCTGCTCAACAAAAAACCGCTGGAAGCGCAAAGGGACGAATGCCGGGCCAACCCGCGCGCGCGTTCCGCCAAACTGCGTGCAGCACAACGCACGGACGTTGCAGCTTGGGGCGCTGCACCGGATGCGGAAGTCAAGCAAACTGGAGCCAAACTGTGATCCGCGTTTCCTATATCCTTTGGCTGGCGTTCTTTATGGCGCTGATCATCGCGCTGTTTCAGGTGAAATACACGGTGCAGCAGGTTGGTGAGCGCCGCGATGCCACCATTCGACAAATTGAAGAGACCAAAGAGCGGGTGCGCAAGCTGGAGCTTGAGTGGGAGCAACTCAACCAACCGCTGCGCCTGACCAAACTGAGCCAAGACTTCTTACCGGGGTTCAAAGACGGTGAAGCCGGTGCCATTGCCCCTGCGGATCAAATCCCCGTCCGGCCCGAGAATCTGCGCCCTGTCGCCTATCTGACCATCGAAGAACCCGAACAGACCTTTACAGCCGAGGCCTTGTCCGGCGACGAGAGCCAGCGCGCCATCGGCTCACTCCGCCCCATCCACGCCCCTGATTTGCTGAAGGCGGTCATCGCCCAGCAGTCCAAAACCTTTTCTCTGGAGTAGCCCCCTGAATGACGGCCTACACGCCATCCACATCGAGCCACGTTCTCGACGCCAATCTGGGTCAGTCGACGGAGCAGGCTGGCTTGGGCGCATCTGCGGCTTTAGCCGCGGGGCGCGGGCGTGCGATTTCCGCGTTTCGGCTTTGGCTCCTGGGGTTAGTGTTTCTTGGGCTGTTTGCCGGCATTGGGGCCAAGATCGTCTATCTGGCTGTCATCGCCGAGGCGCGCGGTCCGCTTAAGGTCATCGAGTACACACTCGGCGGACCAGCCGACGAGCACCGCCGCAGCCGCATCGAGGATCGCAACGGCCGCATCCTCGCCGACAACGTCTACCGCGCAGCAGCTTACGCCAACCCGTCCAAAATTCAGGATCTCGACGGCACGCTAAACGGTCTGGCTCAAATCTTCCCTGATATGGATATCGAAGAACTGCGCCAGCGGTTGAGCGACCGGGATCGGAGTTTTGTCTACGTCCGCCGTGGCCTGACCCCACAGCAGGAACAGGCCGTGTGGAACCTTGGCGAGCCGGGTTTGGATTTTCTCTCGGAGCAACACCGCGTCTACCCAAAGGGCAATTTGACTGCCCATGTGGTTGGCTTCAATGACATTGATACCGCCGGTTTAGCTGGGGTTGAGGCTTATTTCGACAAGTCGCTGCAGCAGGGGGTCGCGCCGCTGCAGCTGTCGATTGATGTTGGCATTCAGCACGTCGTCGCCGAAGAACTCGCCGCGGCAATCGAACACTTTGAAGCCCCCGCAGGCGCCGCAATCTTGCTCGACGCGCATACATCTGAAGTGCTTTCGATGGTGTCCTTGCCCGACTACGACCCCTACAACCCAGCCAGCCAATCTCAAGCCCAACTGCGCAACCGGGCGAGCTACGAAATCTACGAACTTGGGTCGGTCTTTAAGGTGTTCACACTTGCAGCAGCGCTGGAATCCGGGGCTGTTCGGTTAGATGAAGAAATCGACGTCACGGGCCCCATGAAAATCGGGTGGCACGAGATCAACGATTTTCACCCTCACTTCGGAAAAATGGACATCAAGACCATCATCTCGAAGTCCTCAAACATCGGCAGTGGTCGAATGGCGCTTCGGGTTGGCAACCGCGCACAGAAACGCTTTTTGGGCAGTCTGGGCCTGCTTTCTTCGGCGGAAATCGAGGTTCAGGAAGTGTCGGTACCGCGCTACCCCGGCACGTGGAAAAAGATCCAAACCGTAACCATCAGCTATGGACATGGCCTTGCAACTTCGCCCTTACAGGTCGTCAATGCTTTTGCCGCCATGGTCAATGGTGGGATCTACCGACCTGCCACGCTGATCAAGCGCGATCCTTCCGCGCCACTGCTGGACGGGACCCGGGTGATTTCAACGCGAACCTCGCAGCAGGTGCGTGAAGTGCTTGACTACGTGGTTCGGGAAGGAACGGGCGGCAAAGCCGGTGCAGAAGGGTACCGCGTGGGCGGCAAGACTGGGACTGCAGATAAACCCTCCAGCGGGTCGTACAACGAAGATGCCCGGATCGCCAGTTTCCTCGGTGCCTTCCCTATCGACGACCCGCAATACGTCCTTCTGGTAATGGTCGACGAACCCTTGCCCCAAGACGGCACAGCTGGGTACGCAACAGGCGGTTGGGTCGCTGCGCCTGCTTTCAAAAGAATTGTTGAGCGAACGGCCCCAATGCTGGGTCTGCAAAAGGCACTGCCAGACCCACAGGAGAGCGACTAGGTCGCCGTTGACGCATGACATTTCCGGTTTCAACGCTGATTGAGTGGCTTAAGGAGGCAGGCATTGAAGTTGCTGTTTCCGGTCCGACAGATACAGACGTCGAAGCTTTGGCCTTTGACAGTCGCCGGGTAAGGCCCGGCAGTCTGTTCGCAGCGCTCTCGGGCAGTCAGGTTGATGGCCACGATTTCCTCCCTGCCGCACAAGCTGCTCAGGCGCGGGTCTTGCTGGTTCAGCGGCCACCTGAGGACGTTGGTTCTGCGACGGTTTTGCAGGTTGAGAACACCGCCCGCGCTTTGGCTCTGATTGCCGCACGCTTCTATGGCCCCCTGCCGCAGACCATGCAGGGCGTGACCGGCACCAATGGCAAGACCTCCGTCGCCCACTTTGTCCGATTGCTCTATGGCAGCGATCGTGCGGTATCCGTTGGCACCTTGGGGATGATGCCTGAAGGCCTGTTTGCCATGCCGTATTTGACCAGCCCGGACCAGATTGCCCTGGCTCAGGGGTTAGCAAAGGCGGCGGCCAGTGGGCGGGAGCTGGCGATAATCGAAGCCTCGTCCCACGGCCTTGACCAAGGGCGCCTCGATGGCCTGCTCTTTGACGCCGCTGCCTTCACCAATCTCAGCCGGGATCATCTCGATTACCACACTGACATGCGCGCCTATTGGCAGGCAAAACGGCGACTGTTTACCGAACGGCTGAAGCCGAATGGCACTATCGTCATCGACGAGCGCGCATCTCAGGCGGACGAGTTGATGGCACTGGGAAAGCCCTGTCTTCGGCTGGGCGCTCTTGACAGCCCAACAGCCGACTTGGGCTATCAGGCCACGCCGCGTCTGTCTGGCCTCGACTTCAGCTTTCGGCTCAACGGTGTCACCCACGACCTGTCACTCCCGCTCTTTGGCACCTTTCAAGCCGAAAACATCGCCGTGGCACTGGGTTTAGCCTGCGCCAGTGGGTTGGAGAATATGGCGGCGCGTCTGGCTGAGATTCCGGGAGACCACCTTGGCGTTCCAGGCCGAATGATGCCTGTTGTCAGCCACCCTGAAGCCCCGCACGGACGCGTTCTGGTCGACTATGCGCACACGCCCGACGCACTGGCGACAGTTTTGCAAGCAGCGCGTCCGCACTGCCCGGGGCGACTGATCGTTGCCTTTGGTGCCGGGGGTGATCGGGATGCCGGGAAACGGGCTCTGATGGGGCAAGCTGCCGCGGATTTTGCTGATTTGGCCATCGTTACAGACGATAATCCACGCAGCGAAGACCCCGCGCTTATCCGCTCCGCCGTCCGGCAAGCCGTACCTGACGTCCTCGACATTGGCGACCGAAGAGCTGCGATTGAAGCGGGTTTGAAGGCCATGCAGCCCGATGATCTCTTTATCATTGCAGGCAAAGGTCACGAAACCGGCCAGATTATTGGCGATACCACCCTACCGTTTGACGATGCAGCCGAAACCCGTCGCGCTGCGGAGCAACTTTGGGGAGTGTCAGTGTGAGCCTTTGGACCGCCGGAAGCATTGCGGCAGCAACCGATGGAACCCTGATCGGTTCAGCGCACACCCCGGTTGACGGCGTTTCGATCGACACGCGCACCCTTGCCAAAGGCGACCTGTTCATCGCCCTTCAAGGCCCCAACCACGACGCTCACGATTACGCCGAAAACGCTGTCAAAAGCGGTGCCAGCGTTTTGCTGGTTAACCGCGCTTTACCGGTTGAAGCCGTGCAAGTGGTGGTATCCGATACGCATCGGGCCATGGAAGCACTCGGCATGGCCCGCCGTGCTGAAATGACGGGGTTTGTGCTCGGCATAACGGGCTCGGTCGGCAAAACTGGCACCAAGGAGCTCGCCGCCGCAGGGTTCGCCCAACTGGGCCGAACGCATGCGACACAGGGCAACCTGAACAACCATTTTGGCGTGCCGCTCACCCTCGCTCGCATGCCGCGCGATACGGAATTTGCCGTTATTGAAATGGGCATGAGCGCACCCGGAGAAATCCGTGATTTGACCCGGCAGGTCCGCCCCGACGCGGCACTGATCACTTGGATATCCGCCGCACACAGCGCTTTTTTCGCCAACACGGAGGAAATCGCCCGTGCGAAAGCCGAAATCTTCGAAGGCCTGCCCCCCGCCGGCATCGCCGCTGTGCCTGCCGATAATCCGTTTTGTGGCTTGTTGGCGAGCCTCGCCGGACAGGCGGACGTCAGGCGGTTTGGCTATGCTGAGGAAGCCGAATTTGCCGTGGTTTTTGACCAGTTGGAAGGAACAAACGCCCGGTACCGCGTCAACGGACAGGCCGCGCAACTCGCTCTGTCAGGGCAACAGTGGGGCGGCTCGATTGCCGGGCTTTTGGCGTGCCTGCCAAAGGATCTGGACGCGCAACGCTTCCTCGCAGGTATGGCGACCGTGGAACCACTCAAGGGGCGCGGCAAGCTGTTTCGGATTCCCGCTTCAGGCGGAGGCACGGCGGTTCTGATCGACGAATCCTACAATGCGTCCCCCGCTGCCGTGGAAGCTGCTCTGACCTTACTGGCGACAGCGCCTACCCAAGGTCGAAGAGTTGCCGTGCTTGGGGACATGCTTGAGTTGGATCAGCAGGAAGAGGAACACGCGCAAATCGGGCGTTTCATAGCGAATTCTTCGGTTGATCGCGTTCATGTCAGTGGCACCTACGGTGAAGCGACGCTTTCGCAGGTAAATCCCACACAAAGGGGCGAGTCTGCGCCTGATCCCGAAGCGCTCTACACAAAACTTGCACAGTCTGTCCAAGACGGTGACATATGGTTGATCAAAGGTTCGCTGGGGTCAAAGATCCATATGATTGTCGATAAGCTGCTCCCATGATTTCTTTTAGTCGGTAAAAAAGCTCTTATGTTGCCTCTTCTACTCGGCCCATACGCCGATGATTACACCATCGCAAACTTGCTCAGCTACACCTCAACGCGGGGCGGCTTGGCCGTGTTCACGGCTATGATCATTTGCTTCTTCATCGGACCGCCCATCATCTCATGGCTCCGGTCTGTGCAAAAGAAAGGGCAACCTATTCGCTCTGATGGTCCGGAAAGCCACTTGCTGACCAAGAAAGGCACGCCGACCATGGGCGGGGCGATGATCCTGTTTTCCATGCTGGCCTCGACAGTCATCTGGGCCGACTTGTCGAACCCCTATATCTGGATCGTGCTGTTTGTGACCAGCGGCTATGGCTTGCTGGGCTTTATTGACGATTATATCAAAGTCTCCAAGCAAAGCCCCGACGGCATTGCCGGGCGTTTCAAGATTTTCGGGCAGGTCACCATCGGCCTGATCGCCTGTGCCATGATCTACTTTGTTTCGCCCGAAGACCTCGCGGGCAAGCTGCTGTTCCCGGTGTTCAAGGATTGGTACCTGCCGCTCGGGATGCTGATGATCCTGTTTGGGTTGTTCGTCATGGTTGGCAGTTCCAACGCGGTAAATCTGACCGATGGCCTCGACGGCCTCGCCATTGTGCCAATCATGATTGCAGGCGGATCGTTTGGCATTATTGCCTACGTCGTGGGGCGCCCGGACTGGTCGGCTGATCTGGCGCTGAATTTGATCCCGGGCACGTCCGAACTGGCCGTGCTTTGCGCTGCGCTGGTGGGTGCTGGCTTGGGGTTTTTGTGGTTCAACGCGCCGCCGGCGCAAGTCTTTATGGGCGACACCGGTTCTCTGGCGGCTGGCGGCGCAATCGGCACCATTGCCGTGATCACCAAGCATGAACTGGTCTTAGCGATTATCGGTGGTTTGTTTGTTATGGAAGCCCTGTCAGTGATCATTCAGGTTGGGTCGTATAAGCTTACAGGCCGCCGGGTCTTTCGGATGGCACCGATCCACCATCACTTTGAAAAGATGGGCTGGTCAGAGCCTACCGTGGTCATCCGATTTTGGATTGTCGCGGTGATCCTGGCCTTGATCGGCCTGGCAACCCTCAAGATCCGCTAATCCTCCAGCACGGCACGGCACTGAACGGAAAGACAAGGCTCACGCCATGATCCCGCTTACGCACCTCAACGGCCAAAAGATTGCGGTTCTTGGCCTGTCCCGAACCGGTCAGGCAACCGCACTGGCGGCGCTGGCTGGTGGGGCGCAAGTGGACGTTTGGGACGACAACCCGGATAACCCAACCCCCGACGGTGCTCAGCGCGTGAATTTCCCGGAACAGGGCTTTGACGGGCACGCCGCCTTGGTCATGTCCCCGGGCATCCCCCTGACCCACCCACGGCCCCACAACGCCGTGCTGCTGGCGCGGGCCGCAGGCGTGCCGGTTATTGGTGATATCGAGCTGCTTTGGCGGGAAAAGCGGTCAGAACACCCATTTATCGGCATTACCGGCACCAACGGCAAATCAACGACCACAGCGCTGTTAGGCCACGTGCTGCACCACGCAGGCATTCCAGCCGCCATCGGCGGTAACATTGGTGACGCGGTCCTCGCGCTGGACCCGCCGCCCGTTGGCGCGCCTTTTGTGCTGGAGGTATCAAGCTACCAGCTCGATCTGTGCCGCAGCACCGAATTCGCTGCTGCCGCTTTGCTCAACATCACCCCGGACCACCTCGACCGCCATGGCGGCCTTTCGGGCTATATCGACGCGAAATTGCGGATTTTCGCGCGGCAAGGGATCGGCAATCTGGCCTTGGTGGGTATGGACGATGAGCATGGCAAAACCATCTCTGCTGCGCTGGGCCACCACAGCCGGGCAACGGTTCTGCCTGTAACCGCAGCACGACCGCTGGAGTTTGGCATATCGGCCTATGGTGGGGATTTGCGCCTGAACGGGCAGCACGTTTTGGACTTGCGCAGGGTTCCGCGTTTGCCGGGCGCGCACAACCGGCAAAATGCAGCCGTTGCCGCGGGACTGGCCTGGCATGCCGGTTTGTCGGCAGACCAGATTGCCGCCGGCATCACTTCCTTTCCCGGCCTCGCACACAGGCAGGAGCTGATTGGCAGCAAAAACGGGGTGAGCTTCGTGAACGACAGCAAAGCCACCAACGCAGATGCCGCCGCCGTAGCCCTGCGCGCCTACAGCAACATTTTCTGGTTGGCCGGCGGGCAGGCCAAGGACGGGGGATTGCAAGCGGTTATGCACGACCTCAGCACCGTCAAAGGCGCTTTCGTTTATGGCCAGTGCGCGGCTGATTTTCAGACCCAACTCGCCGGAAAACCCTTTCCAACTCAGTCCTTTGCCACGCTTGAGCAGGCTTTTGAGGCCGCTTTGGCAACAGCAGAGGGCGAATCGATAGATTCTGCGACGATTTTACTGGCCCCCGCTGCCGCTTCGTGGGATCAATTCACATCTTTCGAAGTCCGGGGCGATGCTTTTCGAGCTCTGGCGGACGCCTATTTGAACTAGGGAATTTTGACATGAACCATGTCAGCCGCGCTGATTCGTCTTTGGTTGGACGGTGGTGGTGGACAGTCGATCGCACGGCTATTGGCATTGTGCTGATCCTTCTTGCCTTTGGTGCCCTGCTGTCTTTTTCCGCATCGCCTCCCATGGCCGAGCGCCTGGATCAGGAAGCTTTTTTCTTTGTTAAGCGACACCTGATCTTCCTTGTTCCTTCCCTGATCATGCTGTTTGGCCTGAGCCTGTTTAGCCCTGTTTGGATCTGGCGGCTTTGTCTGCTGGGCGTTATTGGCGGGTTTGCAGGGATGGTCCTGACGCTGCAGATTGGCGAAGCAGTAAAGGGTGCCGAGCGCTGGATCGACCTTGGCGTCGTGAAAATCCAACCCTCTGAATTCATGAAACCAGCCTTTTTTGTTATCACCGCCTGGCTGTTTGCGCTGGACCGGCGCATGGGACAGCGGTGGGCTCTGCCGGTTAATGCCTTCATGCTGATGGGCATGGTGGGACTGTTGCTGCTGCAAAAAGACCTGGGCCAGTCCATCCTTTTCGCCTCTGTCTGGAGTATTCAGCTGTTTCTGGCGGGCTATCCCCTGAGCTGGATGTTTGGCCTTGCCGGTACCGGCGCCGCGGGCCTCTACGGCGCCTACAGCTTTATGCCGCACGTGCGCAGTCGTATTGATGGTTTCTATACCGATGCCGGCGACAGCTATCAGATCGACCGGGCGGCTCAAGCCTTTAACGATGGCGGCTGGCTGGGCGTCGGGCCGGGTGAGGGCAAAGTCAAAGACGCTATTCCAGACGTGCACAACGATTTCATTTTTTCCGTCGTTGGCGAAGAATTTGGTCTGATAGCCTGTATCGGCGTTTTGCTGGTTTACACGCTGCTGGTCCTGCGCGGCATTGGACAGGCCGGGCGGTTTGACAGCCTGTTTACTTCGCTGGTGGCGCTGGGGATCGTGTGCCAGTTGGGGCTGCAGGCGCTGATCAACATGGCCTCCACCCTCGCCATGATCCCGACCAAGGGCATGACCTTGCCGTTCTTGAGCTATGGCGGTTCGTCGCTGCTGTCGTTGGCGGTTTCCATGGGCATCTTCCTCGCTGTCACCCGACGGCGACCGCGCCAAGAGAGCTTCCTATGAGCCTGATTGTTCTGGCTGCTGGTGGTACAGGCGGTCATGTGTTCCCGGCTATGGCCTTGGCCCGCGGCCTCAGAGACCGCGGCCACGACTTGCGCCTGATCACAGATGGACGCGGGATAAAATACGCCACGGATTTTGACACGGACAGTATCGAAGTCATCGCTGCTGGTGGGCTGGTCTCCGGCGCGCCGCACAAGCGCTTTGGTGCCTTGCTGCGGCTGGGACGCGGGTATTTCCAAGCGCGCGATCATCTGGCCCGCTGGCGGCCTGAAGCGGTTGTCGGCTTTGGCGGTTTCCCGTCTGCGCCGCCTATGCTGGCCGCTCAGCACCTGAACATTCCGACCCTGATGCATGAGCAGAATGGCGTCATGGGTCGCGCCAATAGTCTTGTGTCACGCGGCGCGAAGCAAATCACAGCCGCTTTCCCGCAGGTCGAAGGGGTTCCCGAAGCCGCCCGCGCCAAGCTGCATGTCGTTGGCAATCCGATCCGGGCCGATATTGCTGCCGTTGGTGAAACCGCCTTTCCCGCCCTTGAGGATCGCTTGAACATTCTGGTTTTTGGCGGCTCACAGGGCGCAGCGGTCTTTGCGCGATTGATCCCAGAAGCGCTCGAACAGCTGTCAGCGACGCAGCGCGCGCGCATTCATCTCGTCAGCCAAATCCGCGATGAGAACCGAGACGCCGCAGAGACCCGCCTATCAGCGCTCTCGCTGGGTGGTCTGGAAATCGCACCCTTCTTTGCCGATATGCCCGAGCGGCTTGCAGCGGCGCATCTGGTAATCAGCCGCTCCGGCGCTACCACGGTTCATGAAATCGCCGCCGCAGGCCGGCCCGCGATCTTCGTGCCGCTGGCACTGCATAAGGACGACCAGCAGGCGAAAAACGCCCGCTTGTTGACCGATAGCGGCGCGGCTCTGCTTGTGCGTGAAGGCTCCGATGCAGCGGCCAAAATTGCCTCGCATTTGACAAAGATTCTCGATACTCCCACGCAGGTGTCGGCGATGGCGTCACTGGCACGGCAACAGGCCCTTCTCGGAGCCGCGGAACAGCTCGCCTCCTTGGTCGAGCAGGAGATTTAAGCACCATGGCACCTTTGAGCAGCTCAATACGACATATGCCGCTGGATACCGGGGTTTTTCACTTCGTTGGTATTGGCGGTATCGGTATGTCGGGGATTGCCGAGGTGTTGAATAACCTTGGCTACCAGGTCCAGGGCTCTGATATTGGCGAGAGCGCCAACGTCAAGCGGCTGCGCGATTTGGGCATCGAGGTGAAAATCGGGCATTTGGCGGAGCATGTTGAAGACGCTGCTGTTCTGGTGGTTTCATCGGCGATTAAGCCCGACAATCCTGAACTGGTCGCAGCGCGCGCGCTGTCGCTGCCCGTGGTTCGCCGGGCGGATATGCTGGGTGAGCTGATGCGCCTGAAATGGGCCATCGCGGTTGGCGGTACCCATGGCAAGACGACAACCACGTCGCTTATCGCCTGCTTGCTGGATGCTGGCCGAAAAGACCCAACAGTGATTAACGGCGGGATCATTAACGCTTACGGCACCAATGCCCGTCTGGGCGAAGGTGACTGGCTGGTGGCCGAGGCTGACGAAAGTGACGGCACCTTTACCCGCTTGCCCGCGACGGTTTCTGTGGTGACCAATATCGACCCGGAGCACCTCGATCACTACGGCAGCGTCGAAGCACTGCACGAAGCCTTCCGCGCCTTTATGGGCAACATTCCCTTCTATGGCTTTGCCGTAGCCTGTACCGACGATGAGACTGTGCAAGGCCTGCTGCCGGAAGTCGAAGACCGCCGGGTTCTGACCTATGGCTTCAACCCACAAGCCGACTTGCGCGCCGTTAACGTGCGCAGCAACGGTGTCGGGATGGTTTTTGATGTGCATGTCAGCGAGCGAGTGAGCATCTCAGGCGCCAGCCACGTGATTGCCGATATCACCTTGCCCATGTTTGGTGACCACAATGTTTCTAATGCCGTCGCTGCGATTGCGGTTGCGCTGGAGTTGGGGGTGGAACCGGATGAGATTCAGAAGGGTTTCGAAGGCTTTGGCGGTGTAAAGCGGCGCTTCACCATCACCGGTGCCTGGAACAACGTTACCGTGGTGGATGACTATGGCCACCATCCCGTTGAGATCACCGCCGTACTGCGCGCTGCACGGCAGCGGGTACAGAGCACGGGCGGCAAGATTCACGCGATTCACCAACCCCATCGCTTCACGCGCCTAAACGACCTGTTCGAAGACTTTTGCACCTGTTTCAATGAAGCCGATACGGTCCATATCGCCGACGTGTTTGCCGCTGGTGAAGCGCCTATTCCCGGGATCGATGGACAGGCGCTGGTTGCTGGAATTCAGTCTCGTGGCCACCGTTACGCCCGCCACCTGGCCGACAATGGCGACTTGCCGCAATGGGTTCGTGAGAATGCTGAACCGGGTGATTTGGTCGTGTTTCTGGGGGCCGGAAATATTACCGTTTGGGCGAACGGCCTGCCTGAAGCACTGGAACAGGGCTGATCATGGCATCGCTCGTTGACCGCTTGCCAACCGTGCGCGGGAGCTATCGTGAGAGCCACGATATCGCCCCGCTGACTTGGTTTCGCGTCGGCGGCCCGGCACGGGTGTTCTATCGCCCCGCAGACCCAGACGATCTAGCCGACTTCATTGCCCAAAAACCTGCGGAGGTCCCCGTTTACGTTCTGGGCGTTGGGTCAAACACGCTTCTGCGCGATGGCGGATTTCCCGGGGTGGTGATCCGCTTGGGCGGCAAGGAATTCGGGCGGGTTACCATCGACGGGCAGCGGGTTGTCGCCGGTGCTGCTGCACTGGATGCAACAGTCGCCAAGACGGCGGCGCGCGCGGGGCTGAAGGGGCTTGGCTTCTATGTTGGCGTGCCGGGCACAATCGGCGGTGCTCTGCGCATGAACGCCGGTGCCCATGGCGGCGATACCCGACAGCATCTGGTATCCGCACAGGCTTTGTCACCCGA
The DNA here is from genome assembly GCA_002700865.1 of Rhodospirillaceae bacterium. Classification (GTDB taxonomy): domain Bacteria; phylum Pseudomonadota; class Alphaproteobacteria; order UBA7985; family UBA7985; genus UBA7985. The sequence goes on along the minus strand of PAFB01000029.1, from coordinate 4,210 downwards.
AGGCGTGATCCACGATCTTTCGGCTGATGAGTTGGGTCTGAGCTACCGGCATTGCGCCTTACCGGCCGACTGGACCTTTCTGTCCGCGACGTTTGAGTGTGAGCCGGGCGATGCTGCAGCATTGCAGGACGAACTCGCCCACGTGCAGGAAACCCGAGAAGCCACTCAACCCATCCGCGAGAAAACCGGCGGTTCGACCTTCAAGAACCCCCCAGCCGATGCTCCGCACGGCGCTTCAGCGTGGAAGCACGTAGATGCCGCAGGGTGTCGAGGCCTGCGGATTGGCGGGGCGCAAGTCTCTGAAAAGCATTGCAACTTTCTCATCAACACAGGGGAAGCCACCGCGACCGATATTGAAACGCTGGGCGAGACTGTCCGGACGCGCGTCTATGAAAACAGCGGCGTCCTGCTCCACTGGGAAATTCGGCGCTTGGGTGATTTTGCGGCGGGCCAGCCGGTCCAAACTGCTGAGGAGGTGCTGGGACTATGAACAAGACGGTTCTCCTCCTCCAAGGCGGGTTATCGGCCGAGCGGGAAGTATCCTTTGCCAGCGGGAAACCGGTGCAAGAGGCTTTGAAAAGCAGTGGCTATCGCGTTGTGACCTTTGACCCCGGATGGGACGTCGGCACCACGCTACCCGCCGCGCTCAGCGGCGTGGACGTGGTGTTCAACGCGCTGCACGGTAACTGGGGCGAAGACGGCAACATTCAGGGCATCCTTAATTTTGCCCGCATCCCTTATACGCATTCCGGCGTGTTGGCGTCGTCGCTGGCTATGGACAAACAGCTGTCGAAAGTGGTTTTTGCCGCCGCTGGAATCCCGGTCGTTGACGATGTGAGCGTGACGCTTGAAGACCTTGCCACCGGCGACCCCCTGCCCCGGCCCTACGTGATTAAACCCGCCAAGGAAGGCTCCTCGGTTGGTGTGAAGATCGTGATGCCCGGGGACGAGATGGATCTGAGCGGCCTGCAGTCCTACAGCGCGCTAATGGCTGAAGAGTTTGTGCCGGGTCGGGAACTGACCGTTTCTGTGCTGCAGTCCAAGCACGAAGAACCCCGCGCGCTGGCCGTTACAGAACTCAAAACCAAAACCGCATTTTACGATTACGAGGCCAAGTACAGCGCGGACGCGGAGACCGAGCACCGGGTCAATCCGCCCGATCTTTCACCCATTATGCACGAGCAACTCATGCGCTGGTCTGAACGGGCGCATGCGGCTTTGGGATGCCGGGGCGCGAGCCGGGCAGATTACAGGTTTGATCCCGACTCTGGCCGAATCGCGATTCTTGAGGTAAATACACAGCCAGGACTGACCCCGCTCAGTCTTTTGCCGGAGCAAGCTTTAGCGACGGGAATGGATTTTAAAGCCCTTGTGGCATGGATGGTAGAAAACGCGGCATGCGACGCCTGACTGGATTTTGGCGGAAAGACGGACACGTCGAAGCCTCGAAAGAGGCGCATAAGGTTAGCCAAAGCGACCGAAGTTTCGACGACCCCGGTGAATTCGCACGGGACAACAAAAGAGACCCGAAATCTGCGCTTGATCAGCGTCGGCGGCGGCTGAATCGTGAGTCGCGTCAGCGTCGGCTGGTTGGCTTCCTGCGTTTGGCTGTACCGATGTTTCTCGCCGGTGCGTTCATGACTGCGACGCTGTGGAGCTGGTACAGTGGCCGTCTGGATATAGCCGGCATACGGGGCGCTCACGCGGCTCAGGTTGCTGGCGCCGTTGTCGGCCTGCGGATTGAAGAATTTTCCATCTCGGGTCGCCGCTATACCCGCGAATCAGACATTGTGGCCGCTGTTGGCGCTTACTATGGCGATCCAATCTTGGGCATAGATCCGCAAGACGCAAAGCTGCGGATTGAAGGCCTGCCGTGGGTTGCCCATGCCGAAGTTGAACGCATCCTGCCCAAAACCATCGCCGTGAACGTGATTGAACGCGTCCCAATGGCAATTTGGCAAAACAACGAGCTGCATCAGGTGATTGATACCAAGGGTGCGGTTATCATTGACCAGTCACCGTCAGACTTCCTTGACCTGCCCGTTGTATCGGGTGACGGCGCAGCGGGCGCAGCGGCGGATTTGGTGTCTGTGCTGAGCATCGTTCCTTCTATCCGTCAGTACGTCGTTGCCGCCGAGCGGCGGGGCGACCGGCGCTGGGATCTGTTCCTCACGTTGGGGATCAAGGTGCAGTTGCCCAGCGACAACGCTGATTTAGCCCTGCGCCGCCTATCCGAAGCCGAAGGGCGCTATGGCCTGTTGAACCGGGACATAGTGAATATTGATTTACGGGTTCCTGACCGGATGATCGTGCGGAAACGTGACGACTCGGAAGAGAATGATCGTGATTTGTTCGCGACAGAGACTCCTGTTTCCACCTTTTTTCAGGATAGTAGCGAAAATAACTTAACTCCTGCTACAGATTCGTTTACATTATAGGGTGTAAGGGAGTGCCCCATATTTTGAGGCGCGATTCCGAACCGAAACCCGCAGTTTTTGGCGGGTGGGCATTCAACACTTTCTAGCGTTCGATTTCGAACGCCCATTTGATGGATAACATTTCAGGCTATGCGGACGTTTCGTTCACATCGCGGATTTTACGGGGCTTTAGACGTTGGTTCGTCAAAGATTACATGCCTCGTGATCAACGCGACCAACCACCGCTCCCCCAAGGTTTTGGGCGTAGGACACCGTGCTTCCCGAGGGATCCGCGGCGGCGAAGTTGTGGATATGGAAGCGGCGCAAGAGGCTATTCTGGCGACGGTTACGGACGCCGAAGAAGCCGCTGGCCTGACCATCGAAGATATCTTTGTCTCCTACTCAGGCGGTAAACCGCGTAGCCAACTGGTTGATCTGGAGATCGACGTCAGCGGTCATGCCGTGAACGACACACACGTCAGCGCACTGATCAACTACGCCAAGCAGCAGCTGCCATTCGAGCAGGAGAGCGTGCGCCCCATGCATCGCCTGCACACGCTGCCCGTTGATTACCGGGTTGACCGAAATCACGGCATCAGTGACCCGCGGGGCATGACGGCTGAGCGGCTGGGCTCTCGCCTGCTGGCGCTGTCATTGTCGCGGTCCAGCCTAGACAACATCTTTGACGCGATCGACAAGTGCCACCTGACAATCCGGGGCGTGATGGTGGGTGGTTTGGCCAGTCACTATGCGGTCGTGACCGAAGAAGAAATGCAACTGGGCGCATGTCTGGTTGAGATTGGCGCCTCCGTTTCGACGCTGGTGGTCTTTAACGGCGGCGGCGCAGTGCATCTGGAAACGCTGCCCATCGGCTCGGATCATCTGACCCGCGATCTGGCCGCAGCCTTGAATTGCAACATCGCAGCGGCGGAGCGGATCAAGACGCTTTACGGTTCCGCGCTGAGCAATCCATCCGACAATGACCGCGAAATTCGCCTGCCACAGGAAGCCTTGAACGGCGGTCTGGTTGGCAGTGATCGCATCACCAAGTCTTTTGTTGTCAGCATCATGCAACCGCGTCTGGATGAGATGCTGAGCATGGTCAAACAACGCCTTGAACACACGAACCTTCGTAAATTTGCGGGTCGCCGCGTGATTTTCACCGGTGGAGGAGCCAACCTCACCGGTCTGCGCGACTACGCAACTTTGGCGCTCGATCGCCAAATCAGAATGGGACGCCCACGGACGATGCAGGGATTGCCTGCGTCGCGCGTTGGGTTTGAACTGTCCGCCGCTTTGGGCCTGGCGCATTTCACCGCCACTGCAGGCACCAAAGCATCGTATGGCTCGATGGGCGCAGCGCCGCTGCCCCAGAAGTCCTTGTTTCAGTCCCTTCCGTTGGTGGGTGGGCTTTTTTCAAAGAGGGCGGCTTAGAACGACTGTCCTTAAAAATAATGAGACCAAAAAGTATAGGCGACTTAGTCGCATAAGGTACTAATGGAGAATTTTATGTGTGCTCTAAAATTGAGCGTTCCGGATCAGAAGTCGGTCTTTAAGCCGCGCATCCTGGTCCTCGGCGTGGGTGGCGCTGGCGGGAATGCTGTAAACAATATGATTCAGGCAGATCTACAAGGCGTAGAGTTTGCCGTTGCGAATACCGATGCTCAAGCGCTGGAAATGTCGCTGAGTGACCGTCGTGTGCGACTGGGAACCATGGCCACACAAGGCCTTGGTGCTGGCGCAAATCCGATGGTTGGCCGCGCTGCGGCCGAAGAATCGCTGCAAGACGTCCT
>PAFB01000028.1 GCA_002700865.1 Rhodospirillaceae bacterium | reverse complement strand
GGCTCAATGATTTTTTGCTTTAGTGGTCTTGTGGGAGCGCATCAAAATATGCACCCGCCCTGCCACCTTTTTTGGCTTAGAATCGAAGCTCAAGTCGCAATGGCTGTGCCATTTCTCGAAAGTGGAAATTTTTTGTCCTAAATCTGTCTGCAAAGAAGTCTGATTGCGGGTAAAACGGGAAGAAACAGTCAAAAACGCTGCTAAAATGCGGTAGAAAGAGATAAATCATGTTGGCTCATAATAGTCGGTTCCTGGAGACCGAAAGCGCGTTTGATGTTTTGGCCCGTGCTCAGACCTTAATTTCAAAAGGTCAGCGCATAATTAACCTCGGTATTGGCCAACCAGACTTCAAAACATCCCCGCATATTGTTGAGGCTGCAGTCGAAGCTCTTCAAAATGGCCACCACGGCTACACACCTGCCCCAGGTCTTCCCGACCTCAAAGACAGTTTGGTCGACTACTATAAGAGACACTTCAACCAGACTGTTGATGCGGCAAACATTCTGGTCGTGCCCGGCGGGAAGGTTACGATGGCTTTTGCGATGATGCTGTTGGGTGAAGGTGGGCGCGACATTCTCTATCCTGATCCGGGTTTCCCGATTTATCGTTCTATGGCGGCCTATAGCGGCGCTAGGGCCGTGCCCTACGCCGTCCACGAAAATCTCGGGTTCAGCTTTAAGGCGTCAGAGATTCTCAGCAAAGTTACTGCCAACACGCGTCTCATCATCCTGAACAGCCCCGGTAATCCCACCGGCGGTTCCAATCTGGAGGCTGAAGTCCGCGAGCTGGTTGCCGGGTTGGAGCGCTTTCCGGAATGCGCGGTGCTATCTGACGAAATCTATTCGCGCCTGCACTTTGACGGCGCGCAGCATCAGACTCTGCTGCAGTTCGAAGCACTCCGCGACCGTCTGATCGTGCTCGACGGCTGGTCGAAGACCTATGCAATGACGGGGTGGCGGCTGGGTTGGGGGATTTGGCCGTCGTCGATGATCGGTCTGGCCACCAAGCTAGCCATCAACATCCACAGCTGCGTCAACGCCCCTGCGCAGTTCGCCGCTCAGGCTGCTTTGAATGGACCACAGGATGCCGTCGACGAGATGCGTCAGGCCTTTCAGGATCGCCGCGATCTGGTCCACGCCCGCCTGAACGCCATGCCCGGCATCAGCGCGGCCAAACCCAAGGGCGCGTTCTACGCTTTTCCCAACATCAGCGCGCTGGGCCTGTCATCGGCGCAAGTGCAGGATATTTGGCTGGAAGACTTGGGTGTCGCCGCGATTGCAGGCACGTCCTTTGGCAACGCGGGCCAAGACTATATTCGCCTGTCGTTTGCCAACTCGCTGGACAATATCAGTGAAGCGCTCGATTTGATCGAGGGGTGGGTCAGCCGGCTTTGATCCGCTCAGCCGCACAACCCTGCGGCCGCTGTGTCAGCTTTACCTTGAAGTGATCACCGGGGCGAGGCGGGTCGAGGTCTGCCTGAGCCAGCACGCGGCTGTCGAAGAACACGTCTTGCGTGCCTTCCGGTCCGTCAGTCACCACCGCGAAGCCATAGCCTTTGGCGAAGTTGAAAAACTTGACCTCGGCATCGATCCAATCGCCGCCCTCGAGATCGTCTTCGGCAGTTTCAGTTTCTTCGATTGTCAGTAGTTCTGCCACCACCAGACCCTTGGGGCCTTGCTCCAATACCACTTCCACCCGCGTACCTTCCTGCAGCCAGCGTTTGCCGCGCTTGGCGAGAACGCTTGCGTGCAACAAAGCATCTGACTGAGCTTCGCTCGGCGTAACGAAACCGAAGCCTTTCGTCGGGTTAAACCATTTTACCACTGCTGGCGTCCCAGCTGTCTGTTCAGCAACCACTTTTCCGGTACTCCAAAGCCACGTTCAAAACTATGGCTCCGGAATGTTACGACTGTAGTTGAGCGACTGTCATTGCTACGAATAACCGCAGTGTTTTGTAGGTTTGAGCAAAATATAGGCAAAAGACGTCGTTGAAATTAAGAACAAAAATAGTCCATAACGACATTATGACTGACTCAGAGCAAAGTGACTCCGCTGGTATTCCAAATCAATCGCAGCTTGGTTTGGGGTTGGGTTATGGTGTGTCGCGCGTGGATATTACCTCGCGCATCCTCCGTGGTGTTATCGGCCATTTTCACGCTCTTGGTTGGTCAGTTCTTCCAGAATTCACGCTTCCAACAGGGCGACGTGTTGATGTCATGGCGCTATCGACCAAGGGGCAATTTTGGGCGATTGAAATCAAGTCGTGCTTGGACGACTACCGGGTCGATCAAAAATGGCATGAATATCTGGGGTTCTGTGACCGGTTTAGCTTTGCTGTGGACCCGGACTTTCCACTCAAGCAACTGCCCGGTGATGTCGGTGTGATCCTTGCCGACAATTTCGAGGCCTTTGAACTGCGCCCGCCCAAGCAGTCTGATCCGCTGCCCAGCGCTCGGCGGCGCGCTTTGCTGATGAAATACGCAACGAACGCCGCAGACCGGCTGGTCCGCGAGCGTTCGCTGGTGTGAGTTCAGAAAGGCGGTATGCGACCCGCTAGACGCGTGGCGCGTACTTATTCAAAATCCGCTGCAGCGTGCGTCGGTGCATCCGGAGCCGGCGGGCGGTTTCGGATACGTTGCGGTCGCACTGCTCGTATATGCGCTGGATGTGCTCCCAACGAATACGATCTGCCGTCATCGGAAACTCCGGCGGTGGCGGCAGCAAGCCGTCGCCCGATAACAGCGCGGCTTCGATAACGTCGGCATCCGCAGGTTTGGGCAGGTAATCGTGAGCGCCCAGCTTTACTGCTGAAACAGCAGTGGCAATGTTGCCGTAACCGGTCAGCACGACAACGCGGCTGTTGGGGCGCGCTTCTGTCAGGGCCGTGACGACGTCCAGACCATTACCGTCGTCCAGCCGGAGATCCACCACAGCAAAAGCAGGCGGGCTCATGGATGCTGCTTCTTTGCCGTCCAGGACCGTATTGGCGGTCACAGGCTCAAAGCCGCGTCGTTCGAGGGCACGCGCAAGGCGCTCGGCGAAGCGCGTGTCATCATCAACAATCAGCAAGCTGCGATCTACGTCGCCTTGGAATGCCGCTACTTCTGTCGTCTCTATGGAGATAGTCGCAGACATGGGGTCAACTCTCGGTTCTCCACGCCCCTGATTTCACGATCTTTTTGGGCGTAGAAATTAACTTTCAGCCACTAAACTATGTCGGTTCCACTCAACAGCAACCGATGCGCCGCCTCTGCGACGATTTGTAAAGTCTACGCTCGCGCCCGTGTGTTCCAGCAACGTCCTTGCGATGAACACGCCCAGCCCCATTCCGCCCTCCTTACCGACTTGCCGCAGCGCCCGTTTCGCGCGGGTGCGCTGTCCGGTGCCTTGCACGTAAGGCTCCCCCAGACGACCCATAATGGCCGTGTCAAACCCCGGTCCATCATCGAGGATCAGAATTTTCAGCGTGTCAGCGGTCCAGGTCGCCTGCAACGTGACTTCAGAGTCCGCGAACTGAATGGCGTTCTGGATGAAGTTGCCCAGCCCGTGGATCAGCTCGGGCCGTCGCGGGATTGTCGGTTGGTCCAGCAGCGAAACGTCCACTTCGCCCATTTCCGCAGGCGCGCGATCGTCATCGTCTTCGTGGATGGGGTCAGCGATAATTGTCACCGTTACGCGGTCCTGCTGGTGCGGATGCGCTGCGACTTCGAGCAGTGTGGAGACAGGGAGGTGGTGGTACGGGTCGTCGCTGTCTGGTGGCCCGGCGTTGCGCTCTTCGAGCTCGACCAGAATATCCCGGCACCGCTTGGTTTCCTGCACCAGCAGTGCCGCGTCTTCGGCTTGAGCGGAGCCTTGAGGCAGATCGTGCAGCAGCTCCTTGGCGACAACGGCGATGGTGGAGAGCGGCGAGCCCAGTTCGTGGGCCGCTGCTGCGGCGAGGCCGCCCAAGGCTGACATGCGCTGTTCCCGAACCAGCGCCAACTGCGAGGCCGTCAGCGCTTCGGACATATCGCGCGCCCGTTGAGCCAGCCATGAGACGTACAGCGCCACAAACAGGATCGAGAGCACCAACGAGGCCCAAATTGCGCCGATAAAGGTGGTTGGGAAAACCACGGGGACATTGGACCAGGGCAGCGGCAAGGCGTTCACCGCGAGCACGGTGACGATAAAGATGGCCAGGAACGCCAGGATCGAAGTGGTCGTCCGCTTGAGGATCGACGCTGATACGGTGACAGGCGCGAGGATAATGATGGCAAAGGGGTTAGAGACCCCGCCAGTCAGCCACAGCAGTAGGCCCAGTTGGACGAGATCCCAGGCCAGATAGCGCCCGGCTTCTTCATCACGCAGCCACAGAGCATCCCGCCCCAGCCGTCGCCGTCGCTGCCAGGCCCAGATGGTGACAGCGACGTTGACGCTGATTGGCACCATGGCCAGACCCAGCGGCAACTGGAAGCCCATGGCGAAGTACACCACCAGCACCGCCGCCGCCTGTCCCGCGATTGCGATCCAGCGCATCGCGGTAACAATGCGAAAGGAAACCAACCCGCGCGTGGCTTCGAGCTGGTCAGAAACTCCATTGAGGGGCGTTGTGGTTGTCATGCCCTTAAGCTGTCAGAATTAACGCAAAAGAAAAGGGCCTTTAGTGCACGCTTTCGCTGACCCCGGCGTCTTCGAAGGTGGACATGCCCCGGTGCAGGTTACAGGCAGAGCGCACGATTTGGCCGGCCAGCGTCGCGCCAGAGCCTTCACCCAGGCGCATCCCAAGCTGCAGAATAGGTCGCTTATCCAGCCGCTGCAGGACCTCAGCGTGCGCGCCTTCGACCGACAAGTGTCCTGCGAGGCAGTGATCGATGGATTCCGGCGCCCAAGCGTGCAAGCACGCAGCAGCGGCGCAGCAAATATAGCCATCGAGGATGACGGGAACGCGAGCCATACGCGCCGCCAGAATGGCCCCGGCTATCCCGGCGATTTCCTGGCCCCCCAAGCGGGCCAGAACGTCGAGTCCGTCGTTGGCCGCCTCTCGATGCAAGGCCACGCCTTCGCGCACCACGCGGATTTTGTTGCTCAGAGCGTCGCCTTCAACCCCGGTGCCCGGGCCGGTCCAGTCTTCCGCTGTACCGCCGTAAAGCGTGTGATAAATCGCTGCGGCAGAGGTGGTGTTGCCGATGCCCATTTCGCCAAGCATCAGCAGATCAATCCCCGGCTCTACCGCCATCATGCCGTATGCTATGGCCTGGGCGCATTCTTCATCGGTCATGGCGGGGCCTTGGGTGAAATCCTCGGTTGGCTTGTCGAGCGCCATTTCATGGACCATCAAATCGCCGTCGAGGTCGCCGACCAACTGGTTCACCGCTGCGCCGCCGGCTTGGAAATTCATGACCATCTGAGCCGTCACTTCGGCCGGGTAAGCAGACACACCCTGCGCCGCGACCCCGTGATTACCGGCAAAAACCGCCGTACGAGGATGATTGACCTGCGGGCTGTCCTTGCCCTGCCAACCGGCCATAAAGATTGCAAGATCTTCGAGGTCAGCCAAGGCACCCGCCGGCTTGGTCAGGATCGCATTGCGCGCGACCGCGGCGTCGCGGGCTTCGGTGTCGATGCTGGGGAGGGTGTCTCGCAAGGCCCGAATTTCGGACAGGGAAGCAATGGAATTTTGGTCAGTGGTCATGGAATAAACTTCGCGCTAAAGCGTTGGAACACGTGAATCATCAAGTCACGGCGTGCGTGACTCAGTGGGTGAGGTATAACCGATGGGTTGGAGAGAAGCAGTAGGGAGCCTGAGCACCAGCTTTGCGTTTCTGACGCGAATTCCGCTGCCATCATTCCTTTTCAGCGACCATATTCCCGTTGCCCGCGCCGCTTGGGCCTTTCCGGTGGTTGGATTTGTCATTGGTTTGGCGCAAGCGGTGGTTCTGGGCTTGTTGTCCGGGCTGGGCTGGCACCCTGCGGTTGTTGCAGTTGTTGTTCTTGGGGGCTCAATTCTGCTGACCGGCGCCCTCCACGAAGACGGTCTGGGTGATGTCGCTGACAGCCTTGGCGGCGCAACGCGTGAGCGCAAGCTGGAGATTATGAAAGACAGCCGCTTGGGCACCTTTGGCGTCTTGGCACTTGTGCTCATGGTCGGGTTGAAACTGACGGTGCTGATGAGCCTGTCTGGTGACGCAGGCTGGCGGGTAATTTTGGCTGTCATGGTCGGCTCGGGCGTTGTTTCACGGGTTCTGATGACCTTGGTATGGTCGCTGCTGCCAGCTGCCAGCACCGCCGGGCTGGGGGCCGAACGGCCCTCATCCGTGACAGCGCTGATTGCCGTGGCAATCGGGTTTGCGATCCTGGCGCTTCTGGTGCCGTTAAGCGCAGGGCTGGTGCTGGTCGGCACGGTGAGCGCGGGCGCAATGGCGGTGGCCTTTGCTGTTTTTGCAAGGTGGCAATACGGCGGTGTGACTGGCGATGTGTGCGGCGCGGCACAAATGCTGGCAGAGTTGGCCTTTTTCGGCGCGGCGCTGAGTTTAATGGCCTGAGAAGGGGTGTAGAAGAACCATGGCAACTGTCACGCGTTGGTTTTGGGTGCGGCATGCTCCCGTCATTAACCCTGATCATCTGGTCTACGGTGCCTCGGACATGCCGGTTGACGTTAGCGAGACCCATATGTTCGCCCCTGCCGCGCGCGCTTTGCCGCGGGGGGAGAACGTGGTTTGGCTCACCAGCACAGCCGGGCGGACACACAAGACCCGCGACGCCATCATCCGCGAAGGCTATCCGAGCATCCAAAGCACCGAAGATGGCCGCTTTGCTGAGCAAGGGTTGGGCGAATGGGAAGGCTTGACCTGGGACGAGGCTCTGCCCGGTGGCGAACAGCACCCTTTCTGGCATACCACCGCTGAATATCGCCCGCCGCAGGGTGAGAGCTTCATGGACGTTATCGAGCGGGTGCGCGCGGGGGTGGAAGACTGGACCCAGCGGCACCGCGGCAAGGATATCATCTGTGTGGCGCATGGCGGGGTTATCCGTGCGGTAACGGCCATCGCCATGGGGTTATCGCCGGACAAGGCTCTTTCCGTCGGCGTGGACAATTGCTCGATCAGCCGATTTGACTGGGTTGAATACGGTGAAGGCGAGCACAAGCAGGCTTGGCGTACAGGCTACGTCAACCTGAGCCCTCGTAAGCCGTGGGGGTTTGCCAACGGGGAAGCGCTTGCCGACCATGAACGCGGCTAATCCCTCGGGCATGCGTGCATGATTCGGAGGGTGCGGTCCGCGGCGCTGGTGTAGACTGCTGGCAACCGTGACCGAAGCGAGCGAGGAACCATGCCCATGACGGATCAGACCCCGGAAGCCAGCGCCGACGTATCGCTTGCCCAACAAGCTGCTGATCTCATTGACGCCCGGATTGCCGATCTGTCGCAGCCCAAACAGCTGTCGCTCAAGGCTTTAGCCGGTGACCTCGGAACGTCGGCAACCCATTTGCAAAAGGCGTTCACGCGCGCGGTCGGTATCTCGCCTTGGGACTACGGCGCTGAACGGCGGGCGCAGGCGTTTCGCGCGCGGCTTAAGACAGAGCCGAGCGTCACTGAGGCCATTTATGCCGCTGGCTACGGCAGCGCGAGCCGGGTCTATGAACAGAGCGGTTTTCTGCTGGGCATGTCGCCCGCGTCCTATGCCAAGTTCGGGCAGGGTGCTGAGATTAGCTTCGACGTGGTTGCCAGCCCGCTCGGGCGATTGCTGGTTGCGGCGACTGAGGTGGGCCTTTGCTTTTTGGCTTTTGGTGATGATGACGGCGCGCTCGTCAGTGAGGTACAGGCCGAATTTAAGCACGCAGCCCAGATCAATCGGGATGAAGCAGGCTTAAGGGCGGTCCTCGAAGACGTTATCGAGCATCTGGAAACGGGCAGACTGCCCAGCCGTAGCCTCCGGCTCGACGTACAGGGAACAGCGTTTCAGCGCCGCGTTTGGCAGGCGCTGCTGGCGATCCCCTCAGGCGGGGTGCTTTCTTACGCTGAGTTGGGTCTGGAAATGGGAATGCCGGCAGGTCAGCGCGCCGTTGCCAAAGGCTGTGCCACCAACAAGGTGTCGTTGCTCATTCCCTGCCACCGGATCGTCCGAAGTGATGGTGCGCTGGGCGGCTACCGCTGGGGCGTGAAGCGCAAGCAGCGACTTTTGGCTATGGAATCGGCACGAATTGGTGCAAAAGGGGCCTGAATTCCCGAGCCCGCGCCTCGTGCGCTGTGATTGAACAAAGCCGAGACGAATTTGGTTGCCCAAACGCTTTTTCGCGACCCTGATCAGATCGACGTCGCTGGTCAGATTTTTGACGTCGCCGTAAATCGGCTGAAACGAGCCCGGCGTCTGACCATGCGGATTGATACACACAAGTGCCGCATCAAGATTTCTGCGCCCTTGCACGTCGACTCAAGCACAATCCGCGCTTTCCTCCACCGGAATCAGGCTTGGCTCCAGCAGCAGGTCGCCACCCGTCCCTCGACACAAGTGGTTCAGGAAGGCAGCACGATCCCTTTTCGCGGGCAGGATTACCGCGTGGTCATCGACCCAAAGGCCCGTGAAATCTGCCCGAATGAGCGCGGCGAGCTGGTGTTGCCGTCCCGTGGCGAGCCGGTTTTGCGGTTGCAACGATACCTGATCGCGCAGGCCGGTGACGACTTGCGCGCCCGCGCCGAGAGGCTTTCGGCGCAGCTGGGTTTGCCGTTCCGGTCCTTCCGTGTGCGCGATACAAAAACCCGCTGGGGCAGTTGTTCATCGCGAGCGGGTTTGAACTTTTGCTGGCGGCTGATCTTTGCCGCTGACTGGGTGCGCGAATACGTCGTTGCGCACGAAGTCGCGCATCTCAAGCACATGGACCACAGCCCCGCCTTTTGGGCGCAATGCGCCGCCCTGTGTCCGGACGATTTGGACATCGAAGCTGCCAAAGGCGTCCTTCGGCGGGATGGTAACGGCTGGCATGCCCTGATTTTTGATGGGTCCGCAGGGCGATGAGACCGACCGGGCAAAGCGAAGTGTTCATTCGCCGTGCTGGTCCTAAAGAAGCCCGCGTGCTGCTCCGCCTGATCAAGGAATTTGCCGAAGAAAGCGGTGAGCCTCTGGCGGCTGCCAATGATGAACAGCTGATGGCCCGTGCTCTGCAAAACCTGACGTGCTTCGTCGCTTTTTATCAGGACCAACCCACGGGCTATGTTCTGGGCATTGATTCACTGGGCGGGCGTGGTTCGGCAACGCCGGAAATGCCCGGCTATTACCTCGGTGACCTCTTCATCACCAAGGATTGGCGCAAACTGGGTCTGGGGCGGGCGCTGCTGTCGGCCATGTTGCAGACGCCGACAAGCTGGGGGCCGACACGGTTTTTGCGGTGGGAGATGTCAACGCTGCCCGAAGATGCCCCAATCCGCGCCTTCTACGACGCCATTTTGCCCGAGCGGCACACGGGCCTTCCCTACGTCTGGGAAGCGCCAGTGGACGCCGCAACGATTTCCCCCGAACGCTACATGGCGTTTCGTCCCCGCAGACTGATGACGGAACGCGCCTGGTTGTCGCTGGAGCCTGCTTTTGCCACGCAAGGTGGCCGCTGGTTCGCGCGTTTGCACGAGCTCGCCGGCGCGCCCGCCGACTACCCGGCCTTAATGGAGGCGCTGGCGACGGATGGTTACGCCTATTTGTCGTTTGCTGAGGGGTTGGATCTTCCCTTTGGCGGGGCCGAAAAAATGATTGAAGGCTGTTATCGATTGCCCAACGCGGAAGCCTGTCTGGTGGTTTTTCCAAAAAAATCGAACTGAGCGGGGATGTTTGCCGAATTCTTGCCGTAAATACCCCTGAAGGACAGTTGTTCGGCCATTCCAAATGGTTGTTTAGCAAGGGAAATGCACACCAGAATGCTCGATGCACTTCGACACGGTGAACCACGTGCCTGGCAGAGTTTCTGTCAGGACCACGCGGGGCTGGTTCTTCACGTAGTCCGCCAGACCTTTGGTCGCTATGGCCTGCGTGGTGAGCCGCACGATATCGAAGACGTGGGGCAGGAGGTTTTTATCCGGCTTTCCAAGCAGGATTTTGCCTTGCTGAAAAAATTTGACCCCGAGCGGGCCAAACTGACAACTTTTCTTCGCGTGGTTGCAAGTTCAACAGCCATCGACTGGTTGCGCCGCCGCCGTCCTCAGTCTGAGGATATCGACGACCATGCCGGCGCTTTGGCGGATGAACGGTCCCTGCGGGCCTTTGATGCCATTGACCAGCCCGATACCGCCCTGCAAGCGGTTGAGGAGCGCGTCGGTGAAGCTGGGCTTTCAGAGCGGCAGCGCGCGATTTTGACGCTCATGTTCGACGAAGACATGGACGTCGAAGACATTGCAGCAAAGTTGGGAATTGCTGCGCAAACCGTTCGAAGTGCTAAGCATAAGGCGCTGACAAAAATACGAGACGCATTTGTGGCCAAACAGGATACGGAGGCCCGTGGACAATGACAAAGACAACGAAAACCATAAATCCGACGGACGCGACCACCACGTTACCAGACGATTTCGACCCCATGGAATTGGCGGCTTTCCTCGATGGTGAGGACAATGCCGACATGGCGACAGCGCTGATCCAGTCACCAGCGCTTCAGGCGGTCGCTGCCGCCGGTCTTGATACGGCAGTGGTCGCAGATGCTGCGGCCGCGCAATCCCTCGCTGAACGGGCTCAGCCGCTTGCGCGGCGAACCGCGGCGACTGATCCAGCGGCAGCTGGTGAGGGCATGCTTGCGCGGTTGACTTCATGGCTTGGCGCGGATTGGCGCGGGGTTACCGCTGGTGCCGTGCTGGGCGTGTTTGGTTTCGGCGCCGGTTTGGCTGGCGGGCTGGGACTGGGTGATGTTGGGGTGAATTCGGATGACATTCTGAACTCGGCCAGCGCCCTGGAGTTGTTCGCCTTCGACAGCAGCGCAGAAACGACCAACATTTATGCCGCCGACGCCTTTGAGTCGGTTTTTGGCAGTCTCGAATAAGGCCCGGCGCATGACACGACTTCTTTTCATCATCATCGTCGGCCTGATTGCCCTGAATATCGGGCTGGGAGCGGCTTTGCTGAAAAGCCGCAATGACGCCATCGCCAGCATTCGGGCGCTGGAAGCGGAAATCAATACGCGTGCCTCATTGCGAGGGGGCGAAAAACCCGGCAACCGTGAGCTCGGCGGCCCCGGACCCGGGCGGGGCAAGGGGCCAAAAGTGTTTAAGCAGGTTCAGGAGCGTCTGAACCTCAGCGAGGCGCAAAGCCGGGCGTTTCGAGACTTTCTCAAGCAGAGGCGTGAGGCTCGTCGGGCGCTGGTTAATGATCTTGCCCAGGGCGAAGAAGCGCTGCGCGCCGCCTTGAGTGGCGCGGAAGTGGACCTAGAAACCGTGATCCAGATGCGCGAGCAAATCGACGCGCGCCAGCAGGAATTCAACAGCGAAGCCTTTCGCGGTATGGCAAGTTTGATCAAAACTCTGGACCAAGAACAGCGGGAAGCCATGCTTGAGATGACGCGCGGGCGGCCCAACTCGCTCTTGTTCCTTTGACCACAGGGGGCTATTCCTTACGGCCCAACGAATTTCTCAGACGGAACAAACGCCATGGACCTCCGTATCGAACGCCAGAGCTTGATGCGCAGTCTTTCCCACGTTCAAAGCGTGGTTGAACGCCGGAACACCATTCCCATTCTGTCCAACGTGCTGATTGAATGTGAAGGCGGAGCGGTCACCTTGACCGCGACTGACATGGATCTGACCATCACTGAAACCACCGGTGCTTCAGTGTCTCAGCCAGGCGCGCTCACCGCGCCGGCGCATATGCTGTTTGACATCGTACGCAAGCTGCCAGACGGGGTTGAGGTTGGGCTGACCAGTTCAGGCGATACCGGGCGGATGACCCTGACGGCGGGTAAGGCGCGGTTTGAGCTGTCCACTTTGCCGCGCGAAGACTACCCGTCGCTTGACGGCGCTTCCATGCCGATTTCGTTTGAAATGCCGGCTGAAGAGCTCAAGACCCTGATCGAACGGACCCGCTTTGCGATTTCTACCGAGGAAACCCGGTATTACCTCAACGGAATTTACCTGCATGCCATGGGCGAAGGCGCGTCCGCAGTGCTGCGCGCAGTCGCCACGGACGGTCACCGGCTTGCGCGGTTTGAAACAGTCTTGCCAACCGGGGCGGCGGAGATGCCGGGCGTGATCGTGCCGCGGAAGACCGTGGGTGAGCTGGCAAAACTGCTCGATGGCGGCGACGAAAACGTGCGGGTTTCACTGTCTGATTCCCGCATTGAGTTCCGGTTCTCTGACGTGACCTTGTCCTCCAAACTGATCGACGGCACTTTCCCGGACTACGAGCGCGTCATCCCGACGGCGAACGACAAGTCGATGAGCGTGGAAAAAGCAACCTTTGCCCAAGCGGTCGACCGGGTTTCTACCATCGCATCGTCCGAAAGCCGGGCGGTCAAGCTGGGGGTTTCGGCCGGTCGTCTCAACTTGTCTGCCAACTCGCCGGATCGCGGGCAGGCGACCGAGGAAATCGATGTTGAGTACGGTTCAACCGACTTGGAAATCGGCTTCAACGCGCGCTACCTGCTCGATATCGCAAACCAGCTTTCGGGCGACTCGGCGGAGTTTGTTTTCGCTGATGCCGGTTCACCGACGCTGGTTAAGGACAAAGACAGCGCTTCGGTTCTGTATGTCCTCATGCCCATGCGCGTTTAAGCAGCGGCTCGGGGAACAGGGAACCGTCAACCGTGGAAGCAGGCTCGGTCTGGATAAGCCGCTTGGCCTGCTCGCACTTTCGCTCCTACGCGCACCTTGACGTGTGCCTGCCAGAAGGCCCCGTGGCCTTTGTCGGGCCCAATGGCGCGGGCAAAACCAACTTGCTCGAAGCCATCAGCCTGTTTGCGCCCGGACGAGGCTTGCGGGGTGCCCCGGCAGCCGAGGTTGCCAGTCGAAATGCCGACGGCGACTTAATCAACGATAGCGGTACTTGGGCCGTTTCAGCCACCGTGGAGACGCCCTTGGGGGCTCGCCAGTTGGGGGTCGGGCTGGATGCGCCGGGTGGCAAGCGCGTTCTGCGGCTGGACGGCAAGAACAAGAACGGCGCCACGGCCTTTGCCGAGATCCTGCCGATTTTGTGGCTGACCCCGGATGATGATGCACTGTGGCGCGGACCTGCGCAGGACCGCCGCCGCTTCTTCGACCAGCTGGTCGCCGCCTACGATCCCGGTCATGTTGGCAATGCACAGGCCTACGGCCAAGTGATGCGGCAACGGTTAAAGCTGCTGCGCGATGCCGTTAAGACTGAAACCAAGCCCGATGGCCCCTGGCTGGACAGCCTGGAGGAGTCCATGGCCCGGCACGGGGTCGCCATGGCCGCCGCCCGGCGGGGGTTGATGCGGCGCTTATCGGACCGGATTGCCAGCGGCGTCGGGCCGTTTCCCGGAGCCCGTCTGGGGTTCAAATCTGGGCTGGAGACAGCATTGGCAGGAGACTCCGCGCTCGACGTCGAAGACCAATTCCGCCGCAAACTGGCAGATGTTCGAATGCGCGACGGCATTGTTGGCCAGTCCACCGTTGGCCCGCACCGCTCGGATCTGGAAGTCCACCACGCCGTGCATGGGCGCGAGGCCTCGCAGTGTTCGACCGGTGAGCAAAAGGCGCTGTTGCTGGCTGTGATTCTGGGTCACGCTCAACTGCTCACCGCCGCCCGTCGCCTGAAGCCGATTATGCTGCTGGATGAGGTCGCGGCGCACCTTGATTTGTCCCGTAGAGCCGCTTTGCTCGAAGCATTGATCCCCTTGGGCGGGCAAATATGGATGACAGGTACCGAATCCATAACATTCTGCGAAATAAGCGGTGAAATCGCCTTGTTTTCAGTCCATAATGGCCAAGTAACTCAAGAGACCTGAGACCCGGACGTGCCAAGCTTTGGCCGGGCCGGCTAAAGTGGGACGAAATGGCAGAACAGCAGCAAGACGAATATGGCGCCGATAGCATCAAAGTCCTCCGCGGACTGGATGCCGTGCGCAAGCGGCCGGGGATGTACATAGGCGATACGGACGACGGTTCGGGCCTGCATCACATGGTCTACGAGGTTGTCGACAATGCCATTGACGAGGCACTTGCCGGACACTGTGACCGGACGCTGGTCATCATGCATGAAGATCACTCGGTTTCAGTTCAGGATAACGGCCGGGGTATTCCCGTCGATATCCATGCCGAAGAGGGCGTTTCAGCCGCTGAAGTGATCATGACTCAGCTGCACGCAGGCGGTAAGTTTGATCAGAACTCCTACAAGGTCTCTGGTGGCTTGCACGGCGTTGGCGTGTCGGTGGTGAATGCGTTGTCTTCCAAGCTGGAGCTGACGATCTGGCGGGATGGAAAAGAGCACCAGATGACCTTTTCCCACGGCGAAGCCGATGGCCCTCTGACCATCAAGAGCGAAGTCCCGGCGGATCAGACCGGCACGCGCATTCGGTTTTGGCCTTCGTCGGAAACTTTCACCCAGACAGTGTTCAGCTACGATACACTTGAAGCCCGCCTGCGGGAGTTGGCCTTTCTCAACTCCGGCGTTCGGATCATCTTGACCGACGAGCGCCCGGACACCCCTGTTGAAGCCGATCTCTTCTACGAAGGCGGTTTGACAGCCTATGTGAAGTACCTCAATCAGGCCAAGCAGTCGCTGGTTCCCGACCCCATCCTGATGACGGCGTCAAAGGACGGGATCACCGTTGAAGTGGCCATGGAGTGGACCGACGCCTACCACGAGAACACGCTCTGCTTCACGAACAACATCCCCCAACGCGACGGCGGCACCCACCTTGCTGGGTTCCGGGGTGCGCTGACGCGGCAGGTGAACGGCTATGCCAACGAAAGCGGCATTGCCAAGAAAGAGAAAGTGACGCTGACCGGTGATGACGCGCGGGAGGGGTTGACCTGTGTGCTGTCGGTCAAAGTGCCCGACCCTAAGTTTTCCTCCCAAACCAAGGACAAGCTGGTTTCCTCTGAAGTCCGCCCCGTGGTCGAAAGCGTGGTCAACGAAGAGCTGCAGCGCTGGTTCGAGGAACACCCGCAAGAAGCCCGCCGGATTGTGCAGAAGGTCTGTGAAGCTGCCTCCGCTCGCGAAGCGGCGCGCCGTGCGCGGGAACTGACCCGGAAGAAGGGCGGCCTCGACATCAACTCCCTGCCCGGAAAACTTGCCGATTGCCAGTCGCGTGACCCTGAAGTCGCTGAAGTCTTCCTGGTCGAGGGTGATTCCGCAGGCGGTTCAGCCAAACAGGGCCGCGACCGCAAGTTCCAGGCAATCCTTCCCTTGCGCGGCAAGATCCTGAACGTTGAACGGGCGCGCTTTGACAAGATGCTGGGCAGTCAGGAAATCGGCACGTTGATCGCGGCACTGGGAACCGGCATTGGTCGTGAGGAATTTAACGCCGATAAGCTGCGCTATCACAAGATTGTCATCATGACGGATGCGGATGTCGATGGCGCGCATATTCGGACGCTGTTGCTGACATTCTTCTACCGGCAAATGCCAGAGCTGATCGAGCGCGGTAATCTCTATATCGCCCAGCCGCCTTTGTTCCGCGCCAAAAAAGGGTCTTCGGAGACCTATCTGAAGGATCAGGCAGCGCTGGACGAATATCTGCTGAATGAGGGCCTGAAAGACGCTTTGCTCACGCTGGGCGATGGTAGCCAGCGAGCGGGCGCCGATCTGGCGGACGTGGTGCGCAAATCATTGAGCGCGTCGCGGTCGGTCACGATGATGGGGCGGATTGTCGGCAGTGCTTTTGTGGTCGAGCAGGCGGGTCTCGCGGGGTTCTTCCCGGACGGCGCAGGCGATCGTGTTGCGGCTAACCTGACCGAGCGGCTCAACATGGCATCCGAAATCCACGAACGCGGCTGGGAGTGCTTTGTTGAAGGAGGCACCAACCAGGAAGGGCAGCGGTTGATTTCTGCCCGGACCCTGCGAGGCGTGCCACAGCGCTATACGCTGTCTGCCCGCGACCTCGATGGCCGCGACGGACGCCGCCTGTCGGTATTGATGCCTGAGCTTTCGCCTTTGTTCGCCAAGCCCGCGCGGCTGGCTTTTGGTGATGAACCGTCAATCGAACTGTTCGGACCCTCGGCGCTGGGCAAAGCTATACTGGACCGGGGCCGTAAGGGACAGAATGTGTCTCGATACAAGGGGCTGGGTGAAATGAACGCTGACCAGCTTTGGGAAACCACCCTCGACCCCAATGCCCGAACCCTGCTGCAAGTACGGATCGAGCAGGGCAAAACTGCTGATGCGGTCTTTGCGACCTTGATGGGGGATCAGGTCGAACCGCGTCGGGATTTCATTCAGGCCAATGCCTTGGAAGTCGTAAACCTCGATGTTTAAATCTCTCGCGGGCGCCCTGTTGGGTGCCCTTGTGCTTTGGGGCGGGTTGCCACGCCCGGCACAGGCACGCGATTTGGAATTGCTGGAAGTCTATGAGCTGGTCGCTGCCATGGTGTCGCGCCAGAACCCGTTTTTCCTGTTCCCCGGCCTGCACTTTGAGCACGTCACGGTGAACGGCGACGGAGGTGAATATCATGTCGTTATTAACGGCCTTGGATTGCCGGGCTCGTCGGCAACCGTTCCCGAACCTGCGACTCTGCGCCTGCCGCGCACCGTCCCCGACGGTGATTTGATCGAAGTAACAGTCGAAGGGCTACCAACCTCGACAATCATGCCCGAAGGCCAGTCGCTCAAGCTGATTGCGCCTGAGTTTTCCGGTGTCTGGTCGATAAAAAACCGGGGCTTTGACAGTTTTGAGCTGTCGGTGGACAGCATCCGGTTTCAGGGCGCTGGCATCAGCTACACAGCCAAGGGCCTGACCAGCACGTTGCAGCGGGAAAAGGGCAAGCATGTTCTTTCCTTCGATGTTGAACGCTTTGTGGCTGAGTATGGCAAGAGCTTCACCGGGACCGAGCGGGCCAAGTCGCTGAACATCGAGCTGTCGTTCCCCGAGGCTTCAGACAGCGGGCAAGTGCTGGTCGCTTTAGCCTATCGGCTCAGCGGACTGCTGTTCCGGGAGACCGAAATCCAGCAGAAGCTCGCCCCTGACCCACCGGAAGTCAGCACCATGGACGGGCTGCAAATCAGTATTGATTTTGCCGGCGAGAGCTGGGCGCAGACCGTACCACCTTCGGAGGGGACTTTGGGCCGAACGTCGCTGCTGTTCAGCGTTGAGCCGGATGAAGAAGCCGATCAAAGTCGTTTGCGCATCGATGCGACGCTGGCTTCGCTGACGCAGACCCTCGATCGGATGAGGGTCGACGTCAGGGAGCCCTCAACCCTGGTCTTGGCTTTAGCTGGGATGGATTCACAGGTGCTCGCTGACCTGCTGCTCGATCGCTATGAAGGCTTTGACGCGCCCGCGCTGGGGCAGGAGGTTTCCCTCATGCTGGATGTTGAGGTGGGGGACACGTCCGTGGCGGTCCCGCAGCTAGAGCTGGACTTCACGGCTAAGCGCCTGAGTGGCGGGTTGCAAAGCGTGCCGCAGTCCGACGGTGGTCAGAACTTTGAGATGACCGGCGCAGGCGAGCAGCTCAACGTCGCGAACTGGTTGAACAAGGATGCGCTGGAACCCTTCGCGTCGATGATCCTCACCCCGGCCATGCCACAGGAAGCGGCGATCACGCTGGGGTTGGAGGGTCTTTCCGCCGAGGAAGTTCAGGGCTTGCTGACGGCTGTGTTGTCGCTCGACTTCGGTGATATCGGGCGGGCCTTGCCCAAAGATATTGCGTCCTTAACGCTGGTTCTGAAGGATTCCTTCTACACCTCTCGTTTGCTGCAGATGGAATTTTCCAGCCGTCTCAAGCTGCGTCAGGGTCGAATTCCGGTTGAGGGCACGATGACGATGCTCACCGGTCCGCTCGCGCCCCTGCAAATCGGCATGCAGCAATCCATCGGCACGCCGGTCCCCGCGGTTTCTCAAGCCATGTCCGCAGGCCTGCTCGGGCTGACGCTGCTGCAGACTTTTGCGGTGCGAGAAGACGGTGGGCAGTTGCGGTTTGAAATGGAGTTTCCGGAAACGGGCGGATTACCGCTGGTCAACGGGCGACCGCTGCCGTTTCAACAATTTCTGCGTTAGGCAGGGATAAATGACACGTTTCTCTCGTAAACAGTCACAAGAACGGAGAAACTCTTATGCAAATCGACCCCAATCTACGCGCCCTCAACCGCTTTGGCCTGGGCGCGCGTCCCGGTGAACGCAGCGCTATCGATGCTCGCGCCTGGCTGAGTCGGCAAGTCCGTCCGGAAGTCGCGCTGCTCCGCGACCCAAACCTCGACAGCACACAAACCATCATCAATGACCTTGTTCGACTGCGCGAGCAGGGCAAGCGGTCTAAGGAAACCCGGCAGGCGGTCCGTCAGGCAGGGCGGAAGCGAGCCGGTGATGAAATGCAAGCAGCCCTAAGCCACGCTGTCACCACCGACGCCCCCTTCGCTGAGCGCCTCGTGCGCTTTTGGGGCAATCATTTTGCGGTGAGCATGCAGAGCGAGCAGCTTGTCGGCCACGTCGCAGGGGCCTATGAGCGCGAAGCCATCCGCCCCCATGTCTTTGGCCGTTTTGAAGATATGGTACTGGCAACCTCCATGCACCCGGCCATGCTGATTTACCTCGATCAGGTCCGCTCGATTGGCCCGAACTCCAAGGCCGGCAGTCGAAATGGACGCGGGTTGAATGAGAACTACGCGCGCGAGCTGATGGAGCTGCACACGCTGGGCGTTGATGGTGGCTACACTCAGACTGATGTTGAGCAGCTGGCTTTGATGCTGACCGGTTGGACCGTTGGCGGCGTGTTCAGAGGGCAGAGCAACAATAAGCCTCAGCCATTTATGTTTCTGGACCGTGTCCATGAGCCGGGCGCAAAGACGCTGCTAAACCGACGCTTTGCTGAAGCGGGGGTCGAGGAGGGCCGGCGGGCGATTTCCATGCTTTGTCAGCATCCTGCAACCGCGACCTTTATCGCGACCAAGCTTGTTCGACACTTTGTCGCCGACCAGCCCCATCCGTTGGATGTCGACTACATCGCTCGCGTTTTTGCGCGCTCAAACGGTGATTTGCGGGCCGTGAGTCTGGCGCTGATAGACCTTGACGGTGCCTTGCACGGTGAACAGCGAAAATTTCGGACGCCACAGGAATTCCTGATCGCAGCAGCGCGCGCGCTGGGGCTGAAGACGCTCGATCGCAAGGCCGTTCGGACGCTGCAGTCAATGCGTCATGTGCCGTGGTCGCCGTCCTCACCTGCCGGTTATAGCGATACGATCGTGGATTGGGCCGATCCGGACAGCCTGCTGCGCCGCGCCGATCTGGCGCAACAGCTGGCAAAGATGATGCGGCGTCAGTCTGTCGATGTCCGCGCGATTCTGGCCGACACGGTCGAGTCCTCCAACGCCAAAGCGCTCGCTGACCTGATTGCGCAGCAAGCAACCCCGCAACTGCAACTGGCGCTGTTGGTTGCCAGTCCTGACTTCCAGTGGAGGTAAGAAAGACATGAGCTCCTTTAACAGACGTTCCTTTTTGAGCGCAGCTTGCGCCGGTGGCCTTGCTACGACGTTCGCGCCATCCCTGAGTTTTGCCCAAACGGCGGGCGACCGACGATTTGTGTTTGTCCTGCTTCGCGGTGCCATGGATGGCTTGCATGCCGTCGTGCCAGTCGGCGACCCGAGCTACCGCGCGGCACGGGGCAAGCTGGCCTATGGGGCGGGTGATCTGAACCCGCTTGATGATCTGTTCTCACTCGCTCCCGGCCTGTCGCCCCTGGCGGAGAGCTATCGCAGCGGTGAGTTAATGCCGGTGCAGGGGCTGGCGATTCCCTATCGCACGCGTTCGCACTTCGATGCGCAATCTATTCTCGAAACCGGTTTGGATCGGCCGGTTGGCGCGGCCAGCGGCTGGTTGAACCGAACGCTAGAGGTGTTGGGCGGATCGACCAGCACGGGTATCGCCGTTGGCGGGTCACTGCCGCTGTCGATGCAGGGCCGTGTCCCTGTCGCGACTTGGGCGCCTTCAGCCTCCCGCGCGGGCAGCGAGGGTTTCATCGATGATCTTGCGCAACTGTATAACCTCGACCCCGTGCTCGCAGACCCCTTCACCGCTGCTCTGACGCTGGAGGAGCAGGCCATGGTCATGAGTGACGGCAGTAATCGCAGTCGTCGCGGTTTGGCGCAGTTCGAGCAGCTGTTCGCTGCGACAGGCCGCTTCCTGAATGCGCCTGATGGTGCCCGTATCGCCTCACTGGAGTTCTCTGGCTGGGACACTCACGCAGGTCAGGGCATGGCTGGCGGCACGCTAGACCGGCGGTTACAAGCGCTCGCGGATGGTTTGCTTGCGCTCAAGGCTGAATTTTCGGCCCAAGCGTGGTCAAAAACGGTTGTTGTGGTGACCACGGAGTTCGGGCGAACCGTTGCTGCGAATGGCAATGTTGGAACCGATCACGGCACGGGCGGTGCGGCGCTGCTGTTCGGCGGTGCTGTCCGTGGTGGACGGGTCCTGGCCGACTGGCCGGGCCTTGCTGACCGGCAATTGTATGAAGGCCGCGACCTGCGCCCCACGCTGGATACCCGCCAGCTGCTCAAAGGCGTATTGGCGGCGCAGTTTGACCTGCGTCGTGCAGAACTCGACAGTCTGGTGTTTCCAGACAGCCGAGCGGTTCTGGCCTTGGGCGGGTTGCTGACTTAGGGTTCGCCGCCTGTGATGCAGGCGGCCCGTAACGCGGGCGTTTGGGTCCTAGTTTTCAAGCATTCGACGCAGCAGTTCGACGTCCTCGTCGATTGTTGCGTCGAGTGAACGGAGCTCTTCCACCTTCCGAACCGCGTGCATCACTGTCGTATGGTCGCGGTTACCAAACCGGCGGCCAATCTCAGGCAAGGACCGGGTGGTCAGTTGCTTGGACAGGTACATGGCGATTTGCCGGGGGCGCGCGACGGACCGGGCCCGCCGGGGTGAGAACATCTCGCTCAGCTTGATGTTGAAATGCTCAGCGACCTTCTTTTGAATTTCTTCAATGGTCACGCGGCGGTCGTTCGCCTTGAGTAAGTCGTGCAGAACGTCCTGCACCATCTCCAAAGTAACGGGACGGCCAATCAGGATCGCGTGGGCTTCAATGCGGTTCAGCGCACCCTCAAGCTCTCGGACGTTGGAAGAAATCTTGTGCGCGAGGAACTCCAGCACCTGCGGCGGGATATCCAGAGCGATACTTTCCGCCTTCGACTGCAGGATCGATAGGCGCAGCTCGTAGTTCGTCGGGTGAATGTCCGCAACCAGGCCCCAACCAAGGCGCGACTTCAGCCGGTCTTCGAGGCCTTCAAGATCGCTTGGGGATTTGTCAGCAGACACGACGACTTGATGGTTCTGGTCCACCAACGCGTTAAACGTGTGGAAGAACTCTTCCTGCGAGGATTCTTTGTTACCGATGAAGTGGATGTCATCGATCATCAGAACGTCCACCGACCGGAACTCATCCTTGAACGCCATGGTATCGCGGTGGCGAACGGCGCGGATGAACAGGGACATGAACTTTTCTGCCGACAGATAGGCGACCCGACGTTCAGGCTGGGTTTCGCGAATATGCCAGGCGATCGCGTGCATCAGGTGGGTTTTGCCCAGCCCCACGCCGCCGTAGAGGAACAGAGGATTAAAGGCGACATCCGAGCTTTCCGCCACGCGCCGCGCAGCGGCGTAGGCGAGCTCGTTGGGCTGACCAACCACAAAGTCCTTGAAACTGAAGCGCTTAACCAGCTGCTTTTCGTCGGTTGGCACCGTGTAGCGATACTGCGACGCGCCGACGTGTTCGATGTAAGCTGGCGAAGAAAGCGAAGCGGCGCTGGAGCTGCCGCCGGTCGCTGCTTCCAGCGGCGCTGTCAGGTGGCTTGCACCCTGCTTGCTGGGTGGCACGGGGACGTTATGCTGCGTGGACGGGCGGACAATGACTTCGATTGAACCAATGCTCGGCTCGTGCAGAATCCACAGCGAGCGCAAACGCTCAAGATAGTTGGCCTGCACCCAGTCACGCACGAATCGGGAGGGCACAGATAGCCGGACACGCTCGTCATTGGCTTCGGAAAACTCAATCGGCCGCAACCATGAACGATAGGTGCTCTCGCCGTACTCCCGCCGGATCGCCGCTTTGACTTGCGACCAAATTTCCTGCCGATCCTGAAAGTTTAAATGATGATCACTCACAACCACACCCCTGAGAAGGTGGCCGTCTGTGCGTGCTGAAGTTCTTCAGCGAAGATCGCGATTCCCTGCTCACGATTCAAATCCGGAACGCTAGCCCGCACGTTGTTCTCCTCAATTCCTGTCACGCGCCTCAGGCTCTTTCCAAATGGCATTTCTTCAAGGACTCTTATGGCCCTTTAACGAGAAACGCAGAAAGATGTGCCCGGTACGCAGCGGGTTCTTATGCCCGCATTCGTTTTTTGGTTCACCAAACTCGATGGCTCACCTTACCGTTGGGAAACCACCCCGCAAGCGCAGAAGTCATGTCAATAACGAAAAAAGAGGTGGGTTGTGGAGTCGAGGACGCACTCTTCGAGCGGCGGCTTAGATTCCCGTTCGAGCGACTCCAACGCTACCAAAAACGTGGTGAAAATTTGACACCGCTAATGGCAGATTTGTCTAGTCATGTTACAAAAGTATGACAAGGATTCGGCGGCTATAACGAATCCCCAAAACGAAAAAGCCGGTCAGAAACGAGTTCCTGACCGGCTTTCAAAAAACAAAAGCGGAAGGTGCGTGTGGCTTAAGCCATCCGCTTCACCGCCGCGCTCAACCGGCTAATTTTCCGGGAAGCGGTATTCTTGTGCATGGTGCCCTTGGTGACACCGCGCATGATTTCGGGCTGAGCTGCGACCAGAGCAGCGCGCGCTGCGTCCTGATCACCGGCTTCGACAGCCGCTTCAACTTTTTTGATGTAGGTCCGGACGCGGCTACGGCGTGCGCGGTTGATTTCAGTGCGACGTGCGGCGGTACGAACGCGTTTACGTGCAGAACGGGAATGTGCCATTCGGTTCTAATTCCAAAGACTTGGTAAATGATTGAGCGCGTCTATAGGCCCAAAGTCGGCTGAGCGCAAGGCAAGGCTCCTATCGCTGACAAGCA
The DNA here is from genome assembly GCA_002700865.1 of Rhodospirillaceae bacterium. Lineage (GTDB taxonomy): Bacteria > Pseudomonadota > Alphaproteobacteria > UBA7985 > UBA7985 > UBA7985. Next base: position 4,373 of record PAFB01000028.1, on the reverse strand, counting down.
GCGCAGTAGAATGTAGACCGATTGGATTGCACGATACGCTTAATTGGGGCGTCACAGGTCCGGCAATCATCGTTTTCGCGCCCATAAACCGACCAGGCATGCTGAAAATACCCCAATTCTCCGGAAACCTGTTTGTAATCGCGCAAGGAAGACCCGCCTGCCTCGATTGCCCGGCTCAGAACACCCTTGATCGCCGTGCAGAGCCGTTCCACCTCCGCTCGCTTGAGTGAGCCGGTTTTACGCGTCGGACGGATGCCGGATTCGAACAGCGCTTCGCACACGTATATATTTCCCAGTCCGGCGATCAGTCGTTGATTGAGCAGACTCGCTTTTATGGGCGAGGCTCTGTCTTTAAAGGCGGTGCGCAGGTAAGCGGGCGTCACCTGCTCTCCGAGTGGTTCTGGTCCCAGCGAGCCGAGAAACCGGTTTTCGTCGTCAGGGCCCTCGATCAGATCGAGAAACCCGAAGCGGCGGGGATCATTAAACCGGACCTGCCCTTTGGCGGTTTCAAAGATAACGTGGTCGTGCTTCTCAAACGGCAGGCCAACCTCCTCTTCGCATACCATCCGACCGCTCATCCCCAAATGAAACAGCAGGCTTAGCGGCTCGGGATGATCAAAGCGGATAAGACCGTATTTCGCGCGCCGTTCAATGGATGCCATGGTCTTCCCACTGACGCGCTGGCTCAGTCCTTCCGGGAAGGGGAATCGCATATCGGCCCGGCGCAGCAACAGTCGATCAAGCCTTTGGCCCTGCAGAAAAGGACGCAAACCTCGGACGACAGTTTCGACTTCGGGCAATTCGGGCATGGGACGGCGGACACCTGTGCAGGATTAATGGAGCGGCTTTGCTTTTCACAGCAAGGGTTAGACGCTATCTGAGGGGTATGACAGATCGAAATGACCGCACCGCCCATTTTGGCTTCCGCGATATTGGCGTCGATGAGAAGGCTCCGATGGTTCAGGGCGTCTTTGAAAGCGTCGCCAGCCGTTACGATATCATGAATGATCTGATGTCCATGGGCGCGCATCGCTTTTGGAAAGATGCCTTGATGGACTGGATGCGCCCGCGCGCCGGTGAGCATTGCCTCGACGTTGCCGGTGGAACCGGTGATGTCGCTGATCGGATTCGACAGCGGCAGGGCGGGTCTGCGGCTTCGGGTCGGGTTCTGGTGTTTGATTTGACCGAAGGAATGCTGCGCGCCGGGCAGGAGCGTTTTCAAGGGCGTGACGACCTGCAATGGGTTTGCGGCAACGCGGAAGCGCTGCCTTTCGAAGACGGCAGTTTCGATGCCTATACGATTTCTTTTGGCCTGCGCAACGTCTCGCGGCCTGACTTGGCACTGGCCGAGGCTCGCCGTGTGCTGCGGCCTGGCGGACGTTTTTTCTGCCTTGAATTCAGCCGTGTGGTGCTGCCGATTCTCAAGGACATTTATGACCAATACAGCTTTAAGCTGCTGCCCACGCTTGGCGGTTTGGTGGCTGGCGATCGGGACAGTTACCAGTACCTCGTCGAGTCCATCCGTCGTTTCCCGCCGCAAGAGCAACTCGAAGAGATGATGCGGGAGGCCGGGTTTGGTCGCGTCAGTCACCGCAACATGTCCGGTGGTATTGTTGCCGTGCACAACGGCTGGCGTATCTAAGCCATGTTGAGCGGCTTGCTTCATCCTTTCCGGGGGCTGAACCTGCTATGGGTCTTGGGGCGGGAAGGGGCGACAGATGTCGCGCTTTCTTTGGCCCCGAAAGGCAGCTTTCCGGCGACCGCGCTCGGTCTCCTTGGTCGAATCAAAAGCGGCCGTGCCAAACGGCGTTCACCGGGGACCAATTTGGCGCATGCGCTGAAGCGGTTGGGACCGACTTACATCAAGCTGGGCCAGATTCTCTCAACCCGCGCCGACTTGATCGGTGAAGCGGCGGCGGTCGATTTATCCGCCTTGCAGGACCAGTTGGAGCCCTTCAGCACCGAGCAAGCCCGCGCTGTCGTGCAAGAAGCACTGGGGCGCCCGGTCGAAGACGTTTTCACAGACTTCGACGCCCCCATCAGCGCTGCATCGGTCGCACAGGTCCACCTTGCGCGCTTGAAATCCGGCGAAGACGTGGCCGTGAAAATCCTGCGTCCGGGTATCGAGAAACGCTTTGACCGCGAACTGCGCTTTTTGCGCTGGGGTGCGCGCTGGGCGCAGCGTTTGGTGCCGGATTTACGGCGGGCACAGCCAGTCGGTCTGATCGACGTACTCCGCGCACAAACCGCCATGGAACTGGACTTGCGCATGGAAGCGGCAGCTGCCGACCAAATGGCTCGTAACTTTAAAGAACGGGGCGGCCTCAGTACGCCATCACCGTTCTGGGATCTGACCACCCAGCGGGTGCTGGTCATGACCCGAGTTTACGGCATCAACATTGACGAGCGCGACCGACTGCGCGCTGCCGGGCACGATCTGGCCCAAGTGCTGACCAACGCGGCGACCTGCTTTTTTCAGGCCGTGTTCGACGATGGCTTTTTCCATGGTGATCAGCACGCCGGAAACATGTTCATTGATGCCCGCGGAGAGGTTGTTTTTGTCGATTTTGGCATTGTCGGGCGCTTGGATTGGAAAGGGCGGGTGTTTCTCGCTGACCTGATGGCGCATTTGCTCGAAGGCGACTACGACGGTCTGGCACAGCGTTACGCGGCCGAGGGCTATTTGCCGAAAACCGCGTCGACGCAGGCCTTCGCCCTTGCGCTCCGCTCGGTGGCTGAGCCCATTGTCAATCAGCCCTTGGAACGGGTGTCCTTCGCCCGGCTTCTGGGGCAGTTGCTTGCCATGGGGCGTACTTTTGACATGAGCTTGCAGCCCGATTTGTTCCTGCTGCAGAAAAACATGCTGATGGCTGAGGGCATTGCCCGATCGCTGGCGCCGGAAATCAACATCTGGGATATTGCGCGGCCCTTGGTCCGAGATTGGATGATCTATAACCGAAATCCGATCAGCCAACTCGCAGAACATGCAGAAACAGCCCTTGAAGTGGCGGGACGCTTGCCAAATATGCTTGAACAGGCGGAGACTGCGCTGACGGATATCAATGCTGAAATGGACCGTCGTCGGTCTTCTGGACCGATCTGGCTGTGGTTTGCGCTGGCTGGAGCGGGTGGGGCTGGTGTCATGTGGGTTCTGACGCAAGTGCTGGGAGGGTAGGACATGACCCTGAACGGAAAGCAGATATTGCTCATCGTCTCTGGTGGGATTGCCGCGTACAAGGCGGCGGTTCTGGTGCGACGATTGAAAGAGGCTGGGGCTTCAGTGGTGCCAGTGCTGACCAAGGGCGGCGCACAATTTATCACGCCGCTGACCTTGAGCGCACTCGCCGAAAACCCGGTCTACGAAGACCTCTTCAGCCTCAAAGACGAAGCCGAAATGGGTCACATCCGCTTGGCGCGCGAAGCTGATTTGATCCTTGTTGCGCCGATCAGCGCTGATTTGATCGGCAAGATGGCCAATGGTCTGGCCGATGACCTCGCCTCGACCACTGTGCTAGCCGCCGACGGTCCCGTGGCGATTGCGCCTTCGATGAACCCGGTCATGTGGGCCAACCCAGCGACGCAGGCTAACGTCGCGACGCTGATGCAGCGGGGCGTTCATGTTTGGGGTCCGGCGGATGGGGATATGGCCTGCGGGGAGATGGGTACGGGTCGGTTTGAAGAGCCTGAGGATCTCGTTGCTCGCGCCGAAGCCTTTTTCGCGCCCAAGCCTCTGGCCGGCAAAACCGCGCTGGTAACCTCCGGCCCAACCCACGAACCCCTCGATCCCGTGCGGGTTATGGCCAACCGCTCCTCGGGGCAGCAGGGGCAGGCCATCGCCCGTGCGCTCTCTGCAGCAGGGGCTGACGTCACGCTGATTACCGGCCCTGTAAGCCTGCCTGAGCCGTTTGGTGTGCGCACGGTAAGGGTTGAGACTGCCGACGAAATGCTTGCTGCGACCCAGCGTGCTTTACCCGCTGATATCGCCGTTTTCGCTGCCGCCGTCGCCGATTGGAAGCCCAAGACAACAGCGTCAGAGAAGCTCAAGAAAACAGCAAACGAGGCTGAAATGTCAGTCAGCTTCACCAAGAACCCCGACATACTGGCGACCATTGCCAGCGCTGAAAATCGTCCGGCTCTGGTCGTTGGCTTTGCCGCCGAAACCGAAAACGTCGTGGAAAATGCCCGGGCTAAACTGAGTCGCAAGCGCGCTGACTGGATTCTTGCCAATAACGTGTCACAGGGCGCTGTATTTGGCGAAGACAGCAATACTGTAACGCTGGTGTCCGCTAAGGGCACCGAGCCGTGGCCCAAGCTGACCAAAGATCAGGTCGCCGCGCGATTGGTTCAGCGCGTCGCGGAGACGCTGACATGAG
>PAFB01000027.1 GCA_002700865.1 Rhodospirillaceae bacterium | reverse complement strand
GAGCCGCGAGACTACACAGTCACCAACGATGTCGAGGGCCCTTACGCCCCCAACCCGCATTTACGCTGGCACCCGCTGCGGCGGGAGTGGGTGGCTTATAATCCGGGGCGGAATACCCGAACGCTGAACCCGCCCAAGGACTTCAATCCGCTGGCACCGGTTCAGGTCGATGGTTTCCCCGGTGAAATCCCGGTGACAGATTTTGAGGTCGCGGTGTTCGAGAACCGCTGGCCGGGATTTGCTATGCACGCCGTTGGTCTGGGCGATGACGGCTGCCCTGCTGCGCGCGGCAAGTGTGAAGTGGTGGTCTACTCGACGAACGCAGAAGGCTCCCTGCATGACATGAGCGTGGATCATATCGCCCTGTTGCTGCAGGCTTGGGCGGATCGATACCGCGCGCTGTCGGCCTTGCCGGAGGTGCAGTACGTCCTGCCGTTTGAGAGCAGGGGCGCGCACGTTGGCGTGACCCTGCCCCACCCCCACGGACAGATTTACGCCTTCCCCTTTCTGCCGCCACTTATCGAGCGGCAGGCGCGGGCGCAGATGGAAAACCACGCGCTCACGCGGCTGGTCCACGCCCCTGACCCCAGTTTGGTCATCGAAGACCGCGCTCATGCGGTGACGCTCTGCCCCGAATACGGCCGCTATCCGTACGAATGCTGGATCATGCCCAAGGAACCGGTGACAGCGCCGGATGAGATGAGCGACGCGGCCTTGCTCGACTTTGCCGCCGCCCTGCAGCGTGCACAGCGGCGCTTAGACCGGTTTTTTGGCGGCAAAACCCCGCTGGTCATGTGGTGCGCCCTTCCGCCCAAGGGTTTTGAGGGCAGCTGGCCCTTCAACATCCAAATCTGGCCCATGCAGCGGGGCGAGAACAAATTCAAGTTCCTCGCATCGGTCGAGCAGATCACCGGCGTTTTTCTGGTCGACGTGCTGCCCGAGGAAGCCGCCGAACAGCTGCGCGGCGTGGAGGTCTGAGCGGTGGCGCGGATCAATGCCGAAACGGTGGCCAAGGCCCACGCCGCAAACTTTGGCTTCGAACCCATCGGCAGCGTGTTCGCCCCCGGACGCGTCAACCTGATCGGCGATCACACGGATTACAACGAAGGTTACGTCTTTCCCGTCGCGCTGGAGATCGGCACCTATATTTCCTACAGCCGCAACACCAGCGGACGCGTGCGGGCGCGCTCAATGAACCTGGAAAGCCAGTTGGAGCGGGAGATTGGGTCGCCTGCTTTTGGCGACTGGTTGGACTACGTGATTGGCGCGCTGCAGGCGCTGTCGGCGCACACCGGAACAACTTTGCCCGCGGGTTTGGATCTGACCATTGGCTCGACAGTCCCAACCGGGGCGAGCGTTTCGTCGTCGGCCGCTCTGCAGGTGGCGACCCTGCGCGCTGCGGTCGAAGCCTTTGGCATCGCGTTAAGCCCGGAAGACATCGCCCAACTGGCTCAGAGCGCTGAGAACAACTACGTCGGCGTCAACTGCGGGTTAATGGATCAGATGGCCTCCTCAACCGGCAAGCCGGGGTGGGCGCTGTTCTTTGATACGCTGACCCTTGAAACGACGCTGGAACCGCTGCCGACATCCCACAGCTTTATCACGCTTCATTCCGGCTTATCCCGGCAGCTGACGACGGGGGCTTATAACGAGCGTCGCCAGCAGTGCGAAGCAGCATCAGCGCAGTTGGGTCTGCGCAGCCTGCGGGAGGCGACGCTGGATCAACTCGATGCGCTGACAGGCAAAACGCGGGCGCGGGCGCGTCACGTGGTTTCCGAGAACGCAAGAGTGTTGCAAGCGCGAGACGCGCTGAAAACGGGCGAATTTGATCGGTTTGGCGCACTCATGACGGAGAGCCACTGGTCTCTGAGTCAGGACTTCGAGACGTCAACGCGGGAAGTGGATTCTTTGGTGGCTTCGTGCCTGAGCCGAGGGGTGCTGGGGGCACGGATTACCGGGGCCGGGTTTGGCGGCTGTATTGTCGCGCTGGTCCGAGCCGGAGAGGAAGCCGCATTGGTCTCATCGTTAAGGCTGACCCATCCTACCGCTTGGCACGTTGCCACCTCCACCGGGATTAGCCCCGCAACTGCGGATTAAAAGAGCAGGAGCCGCGCGAAGCCCATGCATCGTCTTGATCAGCAGTTTGTGCTTCGTGCCACCGTGGTTTTTGGCCTCATCCTCAGCGTGATCGCGCTGAGCGCGACCTTGTCACAAGCTGCGCGCCTGACCGATGACATTCTCGAACGGGGCGTGGATTTGGCGTACTTTGCGGCCGTGCTGCTGGCCATGGTCCCCAAAATGCTGGAACTGGTCGCGCCGCTCGCTTTTGGGATCGCCGTGGTGCTGACCTGCGCGTACCGTAATGAAGCCGGCACCACGCTACTTGTGCGCGCCGCCGGGCGATCTCCGGTGCGGGATACGCTGGTTGTGGGCCTGTATTCTCTGGTCGCTGCAAGTGTGCTTCTGGTGCTGTCCGGCGCTGTTGTCCCGAAAACGCAAGTCGCCTACCGCAGCCTGTTCGCTCAGGCACAGTCTGACAGTCTTCAGAACGCCGCCCTGCCGATAAACCAGCCCTTGGCCATCGGCCCAGACCTGACACTAACCATCGGCGTGCACCAGAGCGATGGTCAGTACAGTGATCTCACCTTCGCGGACCATCGTGCACAGGACGAGACCGTTATCCTGCGCGCCGATGAGGCGTCGCTGTCACCCACACCTGACGGGCGCGCGGCCTTGACTTTGCGTGGCGGCTCGATGCAGCGCATAAGCGGCGATGGTCGGCTGTCGCAGCTGCGCTTTAGCAGCACGACCATTGCGCTGGACCGATGGAACGACGCCTCCGGTGCTACCGCCTTACACCGCCGCATGGACACACTCAGCACGCGATCGCTGTTCGGGATGGCTCATCTGCGTATTGATGCGCTGGAAGAGCTAACACGGCGGCTTGTTGCTGCGGTCTCGTTGATCAGCTTTTCGGTGCTGGCCGCGTCGCTCCTGTTTGCAAGCCCACCGCCACAGGGGGGGCAAACGGCGACCGCTGTTTCCCTTATTGGTGTTCTGGTTGTCTTTCTGCTGTTGCAATCTGCTCTGATCTCGGCTTCAGGTTTCTCTCAGACGACAGCCGGACTTGTGCTTGCCATCAGCGCGTCGCCGTTGATCCTTTCACCATTCATCCGCCTTGCCCGCCGAATGGCCGGTTAGTCAGCGGTTCAGGAGAGTTTTCACCATGTATCAGCCCGAAAATCATCCGCGCCTGGGTGTCTGCTACTATCCCGAGCACTGGCCGGAAGACACGTGGGAAGCCGATGCCGCGCGGATGAAGGAATTGGGCCTTTCCACGGTCCGCATTGGCGAGTTTGCCTGGGCGAAGATGGAGCCCGAGCCGGGGGTCTATACGTGGGGCTGGCTGGATCGCGCGCTTGAGACGCTGGGGAATGCGGGTCTGAGCGTGGTGCTGTGCACGCCCACACCGACCCCGCCCAAGTGGCTGACTGACGCGCTGCCAAGCACCTTGCGACATTCCGAGGACGGATTGCCGGAAAAGCACGGGTCACGCCGCCACTGCTCTGTCGCGTCGCGGACTTACCGCGAGCAATCGCGCCGGATCACCCACGCTCTGGCCGATCGCTACGGCAAGAACCCACACATCATCGGCTGGCAGACGGACAACGAATACTCGTGCCACGACAGCACCCTCTCTTACGGCCCGGAAGACCGGGACGCCTTCCGGCTTTGGCTGGCGAAGGTCTATGGCGACATCAATGCGCTCAATGCGCAATGGGGAACTGTGTTCTGGTCCATGACCTACCGCAGCTTCGACGAAGTGGATCTACCCAACCGCCTGACCGCTGACCCTGCGCCAGCCCACTGGCTCGATTTCCGCCGGTTTTTCAGCGACATGACCGCAGAGTTCAACCGTGAACAATGCGATATTCTGCGCGCGGGCAGCCGGGACGATATGTTCATCACGCACAACTTTATGGTTGCTGAGATGGGCTTCAACCATTGGGACGTGAGCGCGGATCTGGACTTTGCGAGCTGGGATTCCTACCCGCTGGGCTTTCTGGAAAAGTTCGGGTCGCGTCTATCGCTGGGCGGTGACGCCCTGATCGACCGCTATATGCGCATTGGCCACCCCGATTTGGTGGCCTTTCACCACGATCTTTACCGCGACATGTCCCGCACAGGCCGACTATGGGTGATGGAGCAGCAGCCCGGACCGGTGAACTGGGCCGCCTGGAACCCCGCGCCTGTGGATGGTGCCGTGCGGTTCTGGACTCTGGAAGCCATCGCGCACGGTGCTGAAGTGGTCTCCTATTTCCGCTGGCGGCAGGCTCAGTGGGCGCAGGAGACCTATCACACCGGCCTCAACCGTCCCGATGGCACCCCGGACCGGGCGAGCCTGGAAATTGAGTCGCTGCGGGATGACCTCCCCAAACTCAGCTTTTCCGACGTGAACGACGCCTCCAACGGTGATCCGAGCAATACCGTCGGGCTGTACTTTGACTGGGACGCGGCCTTTACCTACGAAGCTTTGCGGCAGGGTGATGATCAGAACGCGATTGCCACGACTTTCGCATGGTATCACTGCCTGCGTCGGCTGGGCCTCAATGTTGAGTTTATATCGCCGGCGCGGATGGCCGTCTTGCCGGCCTACATCATCCCCAGCGCGCCCGTACTGGATGCAGACATGGTAGATTTCATTCGCCAAACCGGCGCGCCAGCGATTTTTGGTGTGCGCGCGGGTTCGCGGGATGGCACGCTGAATTGGCTGCCTCAGCCTATGGTCTGCGAAGAAGGCGCCCCTGTTGAACCCTTGCTCGACGACCTGTTCCTCGACCGTACCGAAACCTTGCGCCCGACCCAACGCATCGACGTCGATATCGACGGAACAACCGTAGCCGCGAAGTCCTGGGTGGAGCATCTGCGCGTTATGGGGCTGGCTGAGCCCGGTTCCAACGAACCGCCGCTGGAGATCCTTGCGCAGTTCAATCCCGGCCAGTTTGAGCCCTCCGGCCTCGACGCGGCGATCGTGCGTCAGGGCAACATCCACTACCTTGCTTTTGACCCGGACTATGAGGGCATGAAAGCCATTCTGGAGCCGATTTTCGATAGAGCGATGATTGCCGCAGATGAACTGCCCGAAGACATCCGCACCCGCCGCTCGGATGGGCGGCTTTACGTCATGAATTTCGGCCCTGAGCCCTTTGACGCCAGCGTTTTGGGTCTGCGAGGCGGCGCGATTGTCGGCGAAGGCACCAGCGTTCAGCCTTACACCGTCAGCGTCTTTGCTGACAGCTGAAGACCCTGTTTCGCAAAGGCAGTAGCCCCGGTTACTGCCTTGACCGTGTGAGCAGCAACCCGCCAACGGTAATCAAACCAGCCCCGATCCAGAACATCAGCGTTGGCACCTGCCCCAAAAACAGGAAAGCCCAAATCGTGGTCATCACGATGCCTGTGTACTTTACCGGCGCAATGAAGCTGGCGGAGGCATTGCGAAAGGCCATGACGTTCCCCAGTTGCCCGATATTGGCCAGCAACCCCATGCTTAGAAACACCACAACCTGAAACCAACTCATTGGCGTCCAATTCAGGAAAGCCATGGGCGCCAGATAAATGGTGCCGAAAAAGGACATGGTGACGACCAGAATAAAGGTGCTGTCCCGGTCTGTGATGAACTTGAGGATGGTGAACTGTATCCCCAGCGTAAAGGCCGCACCAAAAGCAGCGAGCGCGCCAACGGAGAGGAACTGGTTCACCTGAGCAAAGTTTGGCTCTGCTGCCACCACCCCGCCGGCCAGCGCGATCAACCCTGCGAGCAAGACCATCGCACTGGGCCGCTCTCCCAAAAGCACAATCGCCATTGCCACGGTGAAGACGCCGGAGGTCATGGTGATTGCCGAGGCATTGGCTTGATCAATGTGCAAGATGGCCACAACGGAGCACGTGAACGTCGCCACCCCAAAGGCGGAACGCAGGGCATGCCAACCGATGAGTCCAGGCGTCGGCAGCAGACGCTTCGCCTGCCCTGTCGCCGCAAACCAAACCGCCAAAGGCAGGATGGAAACCAGCCCGCCGAGAAAGCGGAACCAGGCCAACTGCCAGGGGCTCATTTGCTCGCCCCACAGGTTTGGAAAGATGAACAACAGGCCATACGTCGCCGAAGCCTGCAAGGTCCAGGCGATCCCTTGAAGAGGTCGAGGATTGGCAGTTGTTGCCAGATGAGCGGTGGAAGCATCAATGCGCATGAGAATGACCGTTGCACGCTAAGTGTCTGAAAACAAATCGCCATATGCGCATAGCTGAAGGTGAAACGAACATCTCAACGCAGGTTTTCACTCTGTTCTTGCTATGAACTCCCCCGAGGCCAAGCCACGACTCTGGGTGGTCAGACCAACTCGCGTTTCCGTTTCTATTAGGGGCTTCTAATGTTCTAGTTTTCGCTGGAAGTCGACTCATCCGCATCGAAGGTCTCAATCAAGCTGCGGATTTGCTCAAAGCGGGGGTGTTCCGGGTCGATAAGCGGCAGCAGGCGCATGAAATAAGCCTTGGCTCCCGCCCGATCTCCGCGCTCGGTTGCGATCTGACCGGCCAGTATCAGAGCCTGCGGATTTTGCGGATCAACGCCGAGTAATCCCTCCACGGCGAAGGCAAGACCATTGATGTCCTCAAGCGTTGCATAGGAACGGACCAGCCGGTCCCACTCTGCCGCCGTACCGCCTTCCGCTTCCAGCCGCGCGCGCAAGCCCGCCACCATGCCCGCGATGGTGCCCTCCACCTGTGCCTGATCCGCACCCTGCATCTGCTCCGCCAAGGCGGCGACGCGGTTAGGGTCGGGGGCACTGCTGTCGCCTTGTGGTGCCATCTTTGGCACCGCAGTCACCAGCAAGCGTGGGTTTCCAACTGTCATGTAGGTCGCAAGGCCGGTAAACAGCACCGCAATGACCATCAGCCCCAAAGTCCGCACCCCTCAGCGCTCCTTCTCAACCAAGCGCGACTGCGCGCGCATCATCACCAGCCCCGTAATGCCGGCACCAAGGACAAAGATGAGCAGCGGCCCGAACCACAGGGCAAGCGTCAATGGCTTGAGTGGTGGGTTCATTAGGACAGCATCGCCGTAGCGGGTAACGAACCAATCGCGGATTTCGGCGTCTGACTTGTTCGCGGCAATCAAAACGGTGACTTGCGCCCGCATGTCCTGCGCCAACTCTGCATTGGATTCCGCGATCGCCTGCCCGGCGCACACCACACAGCGCAGCTCCGTATAGAGGGCCTTGGCGCGTATCTCGTTGACCGTTTGCGCTGAGGCAAAGCTCGTCATCAGCGACGTCAGAACGGCGAGGCACAGCAGAGCAAGAATAGGGCGTGTCTGGTTGGTCATCATTTTTGCGCCGCCGCCCACGCGTCAATGAACTGCGACTTCAGCGCGCCAATCAGAGGGCCGGGCGAACGAAACAGCAAGTTACCGTCCGCGCTGAAAACGTATGTTTCCGGCACCCCGGTCAAGCCAAAATTGAGGGCGTTCAGGCTGTCGGTATCTGCCAAAACTGCGGCATAGGGATTACCATCAGTGGTCAGATAGGTGGCGGCATTGATGGGGTCGTCGCGGTAGGCAAGGCCGATGAGACGGCCTGGGTTAGCAGCGCCGAATTCAAGCAAATATGGATGTTCCAGCCGACACGGCTGACACCAACTGGCAAAGAAATTGACCACAAACGGCCCCTCGACCCCAGCCCGAACCGCTGCGATGTCACTGAAGTCTTCAAAGCCCGGCAAAGCCCTTCCCTGACCAAAAGCGCTGAAATCTGGCTGAATACTGGTTGAGGTTGGAAAGTCCGCCGGATTGCGTTGCGAGCTCAGGCCGAACCATAGCAGCGTACCAACCAGCACTATTGCAACTGCGCCCAGAACGAAGATCGCCATGCGAAGAAAGTTGGTGTTCATGAACTCATCCTAGCCAAACGCCGCCACGACCCCAGCACGCCACAAACCCCGCCAACAACCATCAGAAAACAGCCAAAGTACAGCCACGGGATCAGCGGACGCCAACTAAGCGACACGATAAAGCCCCCGTCCGGTGCTTGCGTGTTAAACGCGAGGAAAATATCGCCCAGCCAGGTAACGTGGATGGCAGCTTCGGTCGTGCTGTCCTGGCGGATGGGATAGAAGCGCCGTTCAGGCGACAATATCATTTGCACGCCGCCCTGACGGTCCAGCACGGCTAAGTCGGCAAAGGCGGAGATATAGTTGCGGCCTGCTGCAGGATCGACCTGGGTTTCTCTCACCCCTTCAAGCCGGAAGGTCAGGTGGCCGACTTCGGCCTCGTCACCGGGTTTCAGGTTGACCGTGCGCTCCTGCACCATGGCGGAACCGGCGATTAGCCCGAACACGGCAATACCAAGTCCGGCGTGCGCAAGGGACACGGCCCAGCCTAAAAGCGTCACTTTGGCGAGACTGCCGCTCGCCTGAACACGTTGCAACAGCGTCAAAACCCCGCCACCAAGCAGCCAACCGGCCAGAACCATCGCCAGCGCAATGGTGAGCGTTAGTCTTGGCTGGGATTGCCACGACAGCAGCGTGATGACCAGCGCCGCAAGCCCGAGCGCAACCACAAGCAGGGTCAGCAGACCGCGCGCCGGACGCAACCGCAGACGACGACGTTTCGGGCCCGCCTCACTTTCCCCGCCACTGCCTGCTGCAAATCGAGCCTGCCGCCATGGCAGGAATGGCCCCAGCGCCATCAGCAAAAGCAGCGGCACCATAAAGGGCAAGAAAGTTGCGTCGAAATAGGGTTTCCCGACAGTCAGCGGCTGGCCAAAGGCTTCAGTGATCAGCGGAAAAAAGGTTCCCAGCAAGACCACACCCGCGCCAGTAGAGAGGAACAGGTTGTTCAGCACCAGAGCGCCTTCGCGGCTTACCGGCGCAAATCCGCCGCCGGGCTTGAACTGAGGTGCGCGCCAGACGAACAGCCCAAAAGCGGCAATCACAGCCAGCCCCAGAATAGCGAGGATAAACACACCGCGAGAAGGATCGACCGCGAACGCATGCACCGACGTAAGCAACCCAGAGCGAACGACAAACGTGCCCAGTATGGCCAGAACAAAGGTCACAACGCCCAGAAATAAGGTCCAAACCCGCAAGGCGCCGGATTTTTCCACGACCATTAGCGAGTGGATCAAGGCTGTTCCCGTGAGCCAAGGCAGAAAAGACAGGTTTTCGACGGGATCCCAGGCCCAAAAACCACCCCAGCCAAGCTCATAGTAAGCCCACCAACTGCCCAGAGCGATCCCCGCAGTCAGGCCAGTCCACGCCAGCATGGCCCAAGGCCGCACCATGCGTGCCCAAGCCTGATCGGCTTCACCCCGCAGCAAAGCAGCGACGGTCAGCGCAAACGTGATCGAGAAACCAACGTAGCCGAAGTAGAGCAGCGGTGGATGCAGCGCGAGGCCGATGTCCTGCAGCAAAGGGTTCAGGCCGCGCCCCTCGATCGGTGCAGGCAGCAGTCGTTCAAAGGGGTTGGAGGTGAAGATGGTAAAGGCGAGAAAAGCGATGACGATCAGCGCCTGCACACCCAGCGCCCGCACCTGCAAATCCTGACGCGACGCTGCGCCCTTGCGCAAAGCCAAAAGCCCACCAAACACCGCCAAAATCAGCACCCACAGCAGAATAGACCCCTCGTGGTTTCCCCACGTACCAGAGATTTTGTAGAGCAAGGGCTTGGCCGAGTGGCTGTGCTCAAAGGTGGTCTTGACGCTAAAGTCACCGCTGATGAACGCGAGAACCAAACCCAGAAAGGCAAGAGACGTCAGGATTGCGCCGAAAAGAGCGCTCCAGCGTACGATATTCTGTCGGAACCCGCCCGACCAGCCCAGCATCCCCGCCGGACTCAGCGCGCTCAGGGCTTGCATGACTGCGACCGGCAGCGCGAGGATCAGGGCAAGATGCGCCCACTCGGCGATCATTGCGCGCTCGCATGATCCCGCAATTCGCGCGGGACGTAGGCTTCGTCGTGTTTGGTAAGCAGCGTCTTGGCGTCAAAACCGCCCTGCCCATCCAACACGCCGGTTGCAATGATCCCCTGCCCTTCGCGGAACAAATCAGGCAGGGCGCCGCTGTAGCGGACAACTTGCACGCCGCCTTCTTTGTCGGTGAGCGTGAACAGGTGGGTGATGCCGTCCTCTGTGGCGTAGGAACCCGGCACAATTTGCCCGCCCAGTCGCAGGGTCTTACCGGGCTGGATCTCCAGCGTGGCAAGCTGTGAGGGCGTGCGGAATGCGTTGAGTTGGCCGGGCAGTGCAAACACGATCAGCAGCACCGCACTTGCGGCGAGGACCGCACCAAGGCTCACCCAAAGCAGCCGGCTCCGAACCCGAGAGGACATCATTTCCCGGCGTCCTGCTTGAGCTGCTCAAGCTCCCGGCGCACTTTGTTCAGCACCAGCCGCGCCACCACCAGAGCACCGATCATGGCCAGCGCTGCAGCCCCATAACTGCCCCAAACAGCGACAAAGCGATCATCCATTATTCATCGGCTCCGGTTTCTCAGGTTCCAGTTGCTTCGGCGAGGAACTCATGCGCTGCGGTCTGCTTGCGACGCAGCGAGCGCAGGCGCATGCGGATCAGCTCATAGCGCATCAGCCAGATGCCAATAGCCATATAAAACAAGTAGGTTCCCAGCATCGTGACTAGCAAAGGCGGTACGTAGACCCCAGCAATGCCATCATCTTCGGCGGGCTCCGCTGCGCTGGAGTCCTCACCTTGACCCAGCAGGTTCAGTACAACCCTTCCGGTCAGCTGGATGACATTGGCGCCACTCGAACCCTGATGCAGGACCAGAAACCATTCCGTGACAAACTTTGACAGAATCACAGTGACCACGCTTGCCACCAAAAAGATCGAACCGACACGCCGGCCCAGCGCCGGATCGCGCTGGGACAGCACGCGCACCAGGACGATATAGATCAGGTATTGGAACAGCAGCAGCAATTCGAGCACCATGCGCGGGTCGCGCCAGTCCCAATAGGTGTTTAGCGTTGGCTTGCCCCACAGCGCGCCGGTGACCAGCGCCACGACCGTAACCACGGCCCCGACCGGCGCTGCGGCCAGACAGAAAATCTCCGGCAGCGGATGCCGCCAGACCAGCGCGACAAAGGCAGCGATCGACATACTTCCGTAGACAATCAGCGACAAACCCGCTGAAGGCACGTGCACGAACAGGGGTTTGATCAACTCCTGCATTTCCTCGTCAGGCGGAACAGTCAGCCCCCATACCATGCCGCCAAAACCCAGAACGATGCCGAGTGCGAGCAGGTAAGGTTGGCTGGCTTCAGCCCAGCGCATGAAACGAGTTGGATTTGCGAACTTATGCATAGGTACCGATATGGCCGTTTTTTTCCGTGACTTCAAACTGAAGGATGCCGCACGTCGTGCGGTGGACCCTTGCGTTTATGGAAACCCGAGACGATTTCGCGCGTCCGGGAATCGCTCGGAACGGTTGTCGAAGGCTCAGCGGTCGGGCAAAAGGCAGGGATGAGCGCATCCGCAACCACCCCTTTAACCGTCGAGGGCCTTAGTGTCGCACGAGGCGATGTTCTTCTGATCGAAGCATTGAGTTTCGCCCTGCGTGCCGGTGAAGCGCTGCATGTTGTCGGTGAAAACGGTGCCGGCAAATCGACGTTGCTGCTGGCTTTGGCTGGGCTGATCCCGGCGGCTTCGGGCACCGTGACTATTGACCGGGACGGTCTAGCGTTTCTGGGACACGACAATGGCTTGCTACCCGATTTGACCGTTAGCGAAAACCTCGCCCTTTACGAACGCAGCGGTGTAGAGCCCAGCGTGGATGTCGTCGTAACTCTGGGCGTGGAGGCTCTTATGGCAAAGCCCGCACGCACACTCAGTTTCGGACAGGCGCGACGGGTTGCGCTTGCGCTGACGTGTCTGCCCGACAAACAGCTATGGATGCTCGACGAACCCTTAGCCGGGCTGGATCAACAAACCGCGGCAGCGCTGCAGTCGCTGCTCGCCGCAAACCTGCAGCAGGGGAAATCGCTGGTTTTCACATCGCACGAGCGCGGATTGGAAGACGTGAGCCGACTTGACCTCGACAGCCACCGGAGCGCCCATGTTTAGCGCAGGCCTGCGACTGGAACTGCGCACCCGTTTGCGCCACGGCCTGTCAGCGCTGGGCGCTTTGGGGTTCCTTGCTGTGTCGTTGACGGCGGTTGGCTTGACGCTTGGCCAGTTTCCGGAACGTTTGCGCCCTGCTGGTCCGGCAATTGGCTGGGCGATGATTGTGCTCTCCTATGTTTACTCGAACGCTGACTGGTGGCTGGATCAGGTGAACAGTGGTCTCAACCAGCGTTTGCGGGTCATGGCGCGCGACTACTCGGGCTTTATCTATGGCCGGTTTTTCGGGGCGTGGCTGGCGTCGCTGCCGTGGTTTCTGGTCGCTGCCTGGCTGGTCACGCTGTTCTACTCTCAGCCCACCAGCGCGTTTATCGCCCTGAGCGTGGGTCTGGTGATCAGCGCCGCCGCGCTCAGCGCGCTGTGCGGTTTTGTTTCTGCGCTTCGCGTGCTGTTAGGCAATGTCGGCGTGTTTCTCGGCGCAATGGCTTTGCCGCTGGCGCTGCCTTTTGTTGTGCTGGGGGTCGGGCTGGTCGATGGATTTGCACTGACCTCCTGCGCCTTTATGCTAGGGGTATCGGTGATCCAGACGCTGGTTTTCATCGTTGCGACCCGCTGGATCCTGTCTCTGGTTTGAGGAAAAGCCCTTGTCCACACTCTCCTTTCTGCAAACGCGCCGCTCCGTCAAAGCCGCTGACATGCCCCCTGGCGGCCCCGATCCTGAGACGCTGGAACTGATCCTGCGTGCCGGGTTGCGGGTGCCGGATCATGGCAAGCTTGCCCCTTGGCAGATCATCCGGTTTGAAGGCGACGCGCGCGGTGCGTTTGGGCGCGAGGTGCTGCGACCAGCCTTTGAAAAAAACCAGCGCAGCGATGCCCCGGAAAGCACCCTCGCCCTCGAAGCCGCCCGTTTCGAGCGCGCAGGCGTCGTGCTGGCCGTGCTCTCAATTCCCACCTTCCCACACAAAATTCCACTGTGGGAGCAGCAACTCTCGGCGGGCGCTGTCTGCCAAAACATTGTGATTGCTGCACAATCAGAGGGCTATGCCACCCAATGGTTGACTGAATGGACCGCCTTTGACCCCGACGTCAGGGCCGCGCTGGGCTGTTCGAGTGAGCACGATCAGATCGCTGGCTTTATCTATTTGGGAGGGAAACTGACCAATACCGATGATCGCCCGCGTCCAGACTACGATGCGGTCATTTCACACTGGTCAGCAGACTGAACCCTCCATAAATTGGGGTGCAGCAGACGAGGAGGCCCAGACCCATGACGCTTGAGTTACCCGACTATGAAACCATCGCCGTGAGCGTTACTGACAAGATCGCCCATGTCGTTCTCAACCGCCCGGAAAAGCGTAATGCGATGAGCAAAGCCTTTTGGGTCGAGTTTCCTGACGCCATCAACCGGATTTCAAACAGCGCCGCCGCGCGCGTGATCGTGGTTTCCAGCACGGGCAAGCACTTCACAGCCGGTATGGATCTCGCGGTTTTTGCGGAAGCTGGCAATTCGATCATGGGCGGAAAGATTGATCCGCATATCCACGCAGAATCCTTCCGCATCCACCTCGACCATCTGCAACAAACCTTCTCCAGCCTTTACAATGCCCGCCAGCCGGTGCTGGCAGCGATTCAAGGCGGTGCCTTGGGTGCTGGGGTGGATTTGAGCAGTGCCTGTGACATGCGTTACTGCACCACAGACGCCTACTTCACCATTCAGGAAGTCAACATTGGCATGGTTGCCGACGTGGGCACATTTCCGCGCGTGCTGCGCCAGTTACCAGACGGCCTGATCCGCGAATTAGCATACACTGGCCGCAAGCTCGAAGCCGCAGAGGCGCTGGATCGAGGATTTGTTAATCAGGTCTTTGACAGCCAGGAAGACATGCTAACCGCTGTCATGGACATCGCCCGCCAAATCGCCCGCAATTCACCGCTGGCGGTCGCCGGTTCCAAGCATGTGATGAACTACGCGGCTGACCACACCACCGAAGATACTTTGCGCTACATGCAGGCATTGAACGCCGGGATTCTGTCGCCTGCGCACATGATGGAAAGTGCCGCTGCGAACATGCAGAACCGCGAGCCGGTATATCCTGACCTAAAGGCCGTCAACGGCCCCTGGGACTAGGTCGTAGACCGCATAGACCGCTGCGCCAAGGTCAACAGCGCCGCGCAAGGGATAGGTGTCCGTTACCGACGATGGCAAGGCCGACAAGCCCGTCAAGACGGCACGCTGCATACGAACCCAAACATCCTTCCCCAGCGCCTGTGACGTGATGAGTACGGGGGCTGGGCGTGGCGGGGTTTTGGTGAGAATACGCAGCTCAGCGGTTAAGGCCGGCAGAACCTTTTCTGCCAGCCGATAGCTAAACGCGTCGATTGCCGCAAAGTCTGCGTCCCCTGCCGCCACTGCTTGCATTGAAAACCGGTGCCCCCCGGTCTCAAGCCCACCTGCGAGCAAGGGCTCAACCGCCATCAGTGGTCGCAAGCAATGGACACCGGACTGAGAATCGTCGTCGTTAAAGGCCAGCTTTGCTGCACGCAAATCCTCCAGCGATGCCCAATCCGCCCCAGATCGAACAACGATATTGCTGTAGTACGTCCCCGGTGCATTCTCGCCGAGGTTAAAGTTGGAAGTGGCGAGATAGCGAGCTTGGTGCTGATGCCTGCGGAACCAGGGCGAACCACACAGCTGACTGAACACCACTTCATCCGCCATCCACGCTGACAGCCTTTGTGGGCGATGATCGAGGGAGAGCGGCAAATCCAACCCCTCCTCACGCGCCGCTTCTCGAATGCACGCCCATAGCGCATCGGTATAGGCATGCAGCTCAGGCCAGTCGTAGAGCGGCATCAAGGCCAAACCGCTCAGCGTTGTCAGGTGCTTTGTCATGGCTTCTGCATCCACCGCCGAGCCGCAGGGGTCAAGGCACTTGCATTGTATGGCAGAACCGACCTCGCTGGTCGCTGTCAGTCGAATGGTGAGGGCCTGTTTTCGTATTTATGATGTCAGATCTTCAGCCCGAATTGAGTGCTTATGTCCTACCTTGCCAAAGTTCAGCAGGCGGTCGAAACCGCAAATGGCCTGCCCAACGAATTCTACACAGATCCGGCCGTCTACGCCCAAGAGACCAAGCGGCTGTTGCTCGGGCAGTGGTCCGGGGTTGCCTTTGCCGGTGACGTGCCAGAGGTGGGCGATGTTTTCCCCGTTGAGCTTGCTGGCGTGCCACTGGTTGTGGTGCGGGACCGGGAAAATCAGGTGCGCGTCTACGAGAACGTGTGTCGCCACCGCGGCATGATCCTTGTGGGCGAGGCTGGCAAGGCAAAGCAGGGCATGCGCTGCCCTTATCACAGCTGGACCTACGACCTGAACGGACGGCTGGTTGCCACGCCGCTGGTTGGCGGTCCCGATGCCAATCACCATCCGTGCATCGACAAGCCGGAGTTGGGCCTTCTGGAAGTACCGGCGCATGTTTATCTGGGCGTGGTTTACGTGAATGTGAGCAAGGACGCTGGACCATTCCGCGAAATGCACTCCAAGCTGCTCGACCGCTGGGCAGAGTTTGAACAGCCGCTGTTCTTTGATCGGGACGTCTCACAATTCACGCTGGACGTTGCCTGTAACTGGAAGCTGGCGGTCGAGAACTACTGCGAGGCTTATCACCTGCCGTGGATTCATCCCGACTTGAACAGCTATTCCCGCATCGAAGACCACTACAACATTGTTGAAAGCGACGCCTATTCGGGTCAGGGGACTACGGTCTTTAACCCCACTCGCACCGAAGACGGACGATTGCTTGATACCTTCACCGGGCTCAAGGATCAGTGGTGGAACGGTCAGGCTGAGTACATCGTACTCTACCCCAACGTGCTCGCCGGTGTGCACCGGGATCACGTGTTCGCCATGCTGCTTTTGCCGCAGGGCGTCAATCATACGATTGAGCGGGTTGGCATTTTCTATGCCTCCGAAGCCTCAATGGGAGAGGACTTCGCCGACTTGCGCAGCGTCAATGCCAAGCAATGGCGGCTGGTTTTTGACGAAGACATACAAGTCGTCGAAGGCATGCAACGCGGCCGCAATGCGCCGCACTTTGACGGTGGGCGGTTCTCACCAGCTATGGACACCGCCACCCACTGCTTCCATGCGTGGGTCGCCAAATCCATGAGCTGAACCGCCGCTTCCGCTCAAAACTGACAACAACAGCTTCCCACACCTTGTAACGGCCAGCGCACCAGGCCGGACCCTTGCTCGTGTCAGGGGTATATTCCAACACGTTTGGATTGATTGAATGCGCGCCTGCTGCGTATCATAAGTCGCATTATACATCTTTATGTTGTTTTATTTTTCACAAACATACAATTTAAGCGCAATTTTATAATTTTAGAGTTGTAAAAATGCCTATTTATCGCCACCTCAGCGCGCTTTCCCGGCGCCACCTTTTGCAGAGTGTCGGCATCTTTAGCCTCACCATCCCGGCAACAGCAGCCTTTTCAGACACTGCCGTTGAGACCTTTCTGGAAATCAAGGGAGCCGATTTATTGACCTTGGGGGAAAGCGGGACGCAATTGGTCCAACTGACGGATCGACGCGCGCTCAGGGTTGAGCTGGAAGAGCTGTATATGCAGGGCGAGGCCGTGTTTATCAGCGCTGAACTTGCCGCTGCTTTACAGATCCCTCCCCTTCAGCTGGGCAACCAAATCGATGTTGTTGAGATCGAGCCAACCCATACAAACCAGCCCCACGGCTTTACCAGCATGCTGGCATCCTCCGCCGGAACAATTGCGGCGACACTGGTGGTGTCCTCAGCGATGGAAGACTTGTCCGACGATCTGTTCGAGATTTCCGACACCGCGTTAGACACCATCAACGACAGCGACGCCGATGAGGCCCTTGATGCCGCAGAAGATAGAGCGCTGGACGACGAAGGTGAGTCAGAGGAGCCTACGGAAGAAAACCCGGCTTCCCCACCACCAGAAAACGCCGCCCCTTTATTCGGCACCGCGCCGACCAATGGAACCGTTTCGGAGACAGCCGAAGCGGGCGACGCCACGGGCGCGATTGTTGCGGCGACGGACCCCGAAGGAAAGGACGTTTTCTACGCCCTGATCGACCAGCAGATTGAGGGTGCTTTGTCGGTCGATGCGGATACTGGCGCGATAAAAGTTGCCGATCCTTCAAAGCTCGACTTCGAGCAAAACCCAACGCTCGAAATCACCGTCTCAGCAACCGATGCCGACGGCTTTTCTGCCGAGCAGACTGTCACCATTGCGATTGAGGACGACCCAACCGACACACTCGACAGCACCCCAACCAAGACCATTGCCCATGACCCTTTCAGCTCCGGCGCTTTTGTTTTGGGTGATAACAGCACAGCCCCAGTTCGCTTTGGGCATGCCGGGGTGTTGAAGGCTGAAGGCGACAGCGAGCCTGAGGCCCTCGTGGAACTCTACACGGATCTCAGCAGCTATTTGAACAACAGCGAAACGTTCCCGCTGCCACCAATCCAAGTCCTCTCTGCCTCACCCTTCGATGCACTGATCGAGATAAACACGGCGGAATTGACGGGTACCCAACTGGTACTAACCAGCACCCCGGAGAAGCCGGAAAACATGCTTACCGTGGACGTGAACACCACCGATTTTTCAGGGGTTGATGCCGTCACGTTCCCCAGCCGGATCAAGACCGTGGATGCGGACGTCAATGGTGTGGCGGAGGAGATGTTTTCCTTTGCTGACGGCACCGTGGCAAAACTGTCCCCGACCACCTTCAACCCGACCACTGCAGAATTTGACGTTGAACCGGGTGACGTCATCCATTTTGCTGACCTCACAGGGGATGATCTTGCGGACTTGATCCTCAAGCGCGCCGGGGAAAGCGGCGCGGAAGTCTATGCGCAGACGGCCACAGGTTTTGATACTGACCCGATGGAACAGACCATCTTTAGCGGGGTTGATCTGGATGACTTGGCAGGTGGACGGTTGCTGGATTTATCCGTGC
The DNA here is from genome assembly GCA_002700865.1 of Rhodospirillaceae bacterium. GTDB lineage: Bacteria > Pseudomonadota > Alphaproteobacteria > UBA7985 > UBA7985 > UBA7985. The sequence goes on along the minus strand of PAFB01000027.1, from coordinate 9,060 downwards.
GCAATCACTGGGCGACGGAGACAATGAACGTGATGCTGCTGGGCGAAGACAACGCTTATCTCTACGAGTTAACCTAAGCTAACCCAGCTAATCCACCGGCGGCAAAGCCGTCTGTGCCCCCATGACACCGCAAACACGTGCTGCGTAAGCATTGGCCAGCGCGACAGCTTCAGCACGGTCAAGGCCAGCGGCCAAAGCAGCCGCAAAAGCCCCCACGAAGGCGTCTCCTGCGCCGGTGGTGTCGAGCACCTGTGTCGGGACAGCATCGACGTGTATCGGGGCAACACCAGATTCAAACAGGCGCGCACCCTTGGCACCGAGCGTCAAAATGACCGCGCCGACCCCTAGCGCAAGCAGACCCACTGCTTTTTCATCCGTGCTCGCCCTATCATTGTCCGCCGCAAGGCAGAGCTCGTGTTCATTGACCACCAAGACGTCGATATTGGCCAATTCTGCCGCTGTCAGCCGGTGAGCTGGCGCGGCATTGTGGATCACGGTGGCCCCGGCTTGCCGCCCGAGGTGATGCGCGCGGGCTGTCTGCGGCCAGGCGATCTCGTTTTGGGTCACCAGAACGGCAGCTGGGTTTAGCGGCGGCAAGTGATCAGCTTTGGCGTGCGCGTTCGCCCCGGCAACCACCACAATCTGATTTTCGCCCTGTGCATCCACCGCGATCATGGCCAGCCCAGAGGCCCCGCCCTGAACCTGCACAGCCTCCAGCCCCACGCCCGCCAAACGCAGTTCACGCAAAGCAATCGCGTCCAACCCATCCGCTCCCACAGCACCAACCATGGCTGTTTCGGCCCTGTTCCGAGCAGCCGCCAACGCCTGGTTCGCGCCCTTGCCGCCGGGTAAGGTATCGTAGCGGTCTGTCTTTATGGTCTCACCGGGACCGGGCAAGCGCGCAACCGGCGCGACATAATCCACGTTGATCGAACCGAGAACCACTACTTTGGGCATGCTGTTTTCTTCCGTCGCTTTTCTTCAGTCGCTTTACATCGGTCGCGGGGTCATGTTCCCGCCGCGCTGGGTTTAGCCTGCATGGCGCTCACATAGTGCTCAATCACGGCATAACCATCCGCGGCCAGACAAACCGACACCCGCGCCCGTTTCTCCCACCCGGCTTGACCAGTAAAGCGGCTGTCGGGCTTAGCAACAGTCTTACCGGCTGCAAAACCGTCCGTCACGACCCGGACGCTCGAGGGCTGGACAGTGAACAGGTCCGGACGGACGCAGTAGATCAAAGCACTGGGGTCGTGGAAGTGGCAGAAATCCAGACCAACCACATCCCGGTGAAAGCCGAAATACTGCGCTGAGGCCTGCTGTAAAAACCGACCCTGCGCGCCGCCCTCGCGGGCCAGCTCAGCAACCGTGTTTTCGGTAAGGTGAACGTCATGCGTGGCGTCCAACCCCAGCATGACGACTTCCCAATCTGCGGAAAACACCATTTCAGCGGCGTGGGGATCGTCGTAGATGTTTGCTTCTGCGGCGGGCGTGACATTGCCGTTTAGCTGCGCCGCACCGCCCATCAGAACAACCCGCTTGGTCAGGCTCGCCAAGCCCGGGTCTTTCTGCAAGGCGAGGCCGATGTTGGTCAGCGGCCCAATGGGCACCAAGGTCACCTCTCCGGGATGGGCGCGCACGGTTTCGATGATGAAATCAACGGCGTGCTGATCGATCACCGACCCGCTGACGGTCTCAGGCGCGCATCCGCCCATTCCATCCTCGCCATGAACCATGGTGGGGTAAGCGCGACGCTCTATCTCCATTGGGTCTGACGCCCCCCGTGCCACCGGACAGGCGCGATCCGCTGCCGCAACCAGCGCCAGGGCGTTGTGGGTGGTTTGCTCAACGGATGCATTGCCATAGACAGTGGTCAGGCCAAGAACATCAAACGCCGCCGACCGCAGCGCATAGAAAATTGCAAAGGCGTCATCGATCCCCGGATCGGTGTCGATAATGATCTTTTCCGCCACAGCAAGCCTCCTCCCTTTACTTCAGCCCGGGGACCGTGGCACAGCAAACCTTGAGAGAAAACCCGAGGGACACGTTTTCCATGGCTGACAAACCGCGAATCCTGCTGACCACGCCCTGGCCTGAGCGCGCGGTCATGGCCATGCAGAACCACTTCGAGATCGACATCCATGCAGGCCCCCTGCCCATGCCTGAAGACCGATGGTTGCAGGCCCTTCAAACCTACGACGCCATCGCGCCCACCGTCATCGACAGAATCCCCGCACAAGCCTATCGAGCCTCCGAAAACCGGACCAAAGTGCTCGGCAATTTCGGGGTTGGGTATAATCACATTGATATTGAGGCCGCCAGAAAGGGTAATCTTGCGGTGAGCAACACGCCCGGCGTGCTGACCGACGCAACGGCAGATCAGGCGATGGGACTTCTGCTGGCGGTGGCGCGTGGGATATCGCTGGGCGATTGGCATATTCGGGCCGGCGAGTGGCGCGGCTGGAACCCGACTGCGCTGTTGGGAACCCATGTTACCGGGGCAACACTGGGAATCATCGGGTTTGGCCGCATCGGTCAGGCCATGGCCAAGCGCGCACATTTCGGCTTCGACATGCCCGTGGTTTTTCATAACCGCTCCCGGATCGATGAGGATAGGGCATCGGCTCTGGGTGCCAGGCAGTTGGAGAGCATCGAAGCGGTGCTGCGGGAGTCTGATTTTGTCTCCTTGCACTGCCCCGGCGGCGGCGAAAATCGCCACCTCATCAACGTGCACCGCTTGCGCAAAATGAAGCCAACCGCCTTCCTGATCAACACGGCCCGGGGAGACGTGGTCGATGAATCAGCTTTGGCTGAAGCCTTGAAGAACGGCACAATCGCCGGCGCTGGCCTTGATGTATTTGAGGATGAACCGCGGGTGCATGCTGACTTACCAGCCTTGAAAAACTGCGTTCTGAACCCGCATCTGGGCTCTGCTACCGAAACCACGCGGACGGAAATGGGCTTGATGGTCATGCATAACCTCCTCGCCTTTTTCGCCAAGGACCCCATGCCCAACGCCGTTTAAGCGCCTCGCTTGACCGGAAACGTGCGGCGGAGCAGCACTCAGGACGGTCTCTAACGCGTCTTTTGCACGCCGATCAATGAAGTATGATTTCGGAACGATTTAACCCGCTGCTCTGCCACCTCCCAAAGGAGGTGGCATCCCGTACGGGATTCGAACCCGTGTCGCCGCCGTGAAAGGGCGGTGTCCTAGGCCTCTAGACGAACGGGACGCAGCAAAAAACGACTGCAGCACTTGCGTGCTACCCTAGGACTGGCGTGTATCTAACCCGGACTTTAAAACGGCGCAAGAGACTATTCATGCAAGTGTGTCGCGTGTGATAAGCAGCTATAACTTAGCTGCCGCTTCGGGGTGGTATGTTCAACGGACCAATTTAGTTTAGTATTGGTTTACGTCTTTTTTTGTTCATCGGGAGGTATTGAAAAATGTCCACGAAAGTTTCTGTCTCAGGCCTGAGTGTCGATGCTTCTCTCGCCGAGTTTATCAATCAACAAGCCCTCCCCGGGACCGGCGTTAGTGAAACACAGTTTTGGGAAGGGCTGGCGGGGATCGTGCAGGATCTGACCGACAAAAACCTCGAACTGCTGAAAACCCGCGCCGATATTCAGGCAAAGATGGACGATTATCATCGGGCAAATCCCGGTCCGATTGCGGACATGGACACGTACAAGGCCTTTCTTCACTCTATCGGCTATTTGATCGAAACTGGCCCGGATTTCTCGATCCAGACAGCCAACGTCGATCCAGAGATCGCATCGATTGCCGGGGCGCAGTTGGTTGTCCCCGTGATGAACGCGCGCTACGCGTTGAACGCTGCCAATGCGCGATGGGGCTCGCTGTACGATGCCCTCTACGGTACGGACGCCATCAGCGAAGAGGGCGGCGCCGAGCGTGGCGGGGCGTACAACGAAGTGCGCGGCGACCGTGTGATCGCCCGGGCACGCGGCATTCTTGACGGGGCGGCACCGCTGGCTGAGGGTGCCTCTTTTGCCAATGCCACCGGGTTTTCGGTCTCGGGCGGTGCGCTTTCCGTGTCGATGGAAGACGGTAGCGTGGCCAGCCTGCAGCACCCGGCGCAGTTTGTCGGCTTCACGGGTGAGGCGAGCGCCCCCAGCGGGGTTTTGCTCAAGAACAACAACCTGCATCTGGAAATCCAGATTGACGGCGCCCACCCCATTGGCAAGACCGACAAAGCGCAGATCAAAGACGTTCTGGTTGAGAGTGCCATCTCGACGATTATGGACTGCGAAGACTCCGTTGCCGCGGTGGATGCAGAAGACAAAATTGTGGCCTACAGCAACTGGCTTGGCCTGATGCGTGGGGACCTGTCCGACACCTTTGAAAAGGGTAGCCGCCTGATCACGCGCGCGCTCAACCCTGACCGCGCTTACACCGCCGCCGATGGGTCTAAACTGACGCTCAAGGGCCGCTCGCTGATGTTGGTGCGTAACGTCGGACACTTGATGTCAAACCCCGCGATTCATGATGCGCAGGGCCGCGAGATCCAGGAAGGCATCATGGATGCCATGGTCACGGCCCTGTGCGCCATGCACGATCTGCAGCGGGACAGCGGTAACTCGCTGCACGGCTCGATCTATATCGTGAAGCCGAAAATGCATGGCCCAGCAGAAGTGGCCTTCGCCGATGCGCTGTTTGGCCGTGTTGAAGACGCGCTCGGCCTGCCGCGCTACACCATGAAAATGGGGATTATGGACGAAGAGCGGCGCACCACAGTGAACCTGAAAGAATGCATCCGTGCTGCCCAGCACCGGGTCGCCTTCATCAACACCGGCTTCCTCGACCGGACTGGGGATGAGATGCACACGGCCATGGAGTCCGGTCCGATGATCCGCAAGGCGGAAATGAAGGGCTCAGGCTGGCTGGCCGCTTATGAAGACTGGAACGTGGATACAGGACTGGCTTGCGGCCTCCGTGGCAAAGCACAGATCGGCAAGGGCATGTGGGCCATGCCCGACCTGATGGCCGCGATGATGGAACAGAAAATCGGCCACCCGCACGCAGGCGCGAACACCGCATGGGTGCCCTCGCCCACCGCGGCGACCCTGCACGCCCTGCACTACCATCAAGTATCCGTATCCGACCGGCAGGATGAACTGGTCGCTGGCGGCGCTCGGGCGCAGCTGGAAGACATCTTGCGCATCCCAGTCGCACAGGGCCAAAACTGGTCACCCGAGGACATCCAGAACGAGTTGGACAACAACGCGCAAGGCATTCTGGGCTACGTGGTTCGCTGGGTCGATCAGGGCGTTGGTTGCTCCAAGGTGCCTGACATCAACAACGTTGGCCTGATGGAAGACCGCGCCACGTGTCGGATTTCCTCACAGCACATGGCGAACTGGCTTCACCACGGTATCGCCTCAGAAGCAGAGGTCATGGCCTCCCTGAAAAAGATGGCAGCGGTGGTCGATGGCCAGAACGCCCACGATCCGCTCTACCGTCCCATGGCGACGGATTTTGAGGGCTCGATTGCTTTTCAGGCGGCTTGTGATCTGGTCATCAAGGGCCGCGAGCAGCCATCGGGTTACACTGAACCCGTGCTGCATGCGCGCCGTCTGGAACTCAAAGCCCGCGGCTGATCGTTCGCATCCCCGGTGTCCTTACTGCCCCCCCCCCTGAACCTCTTGTGGTTCTCGGGGGACTTTCCCTCGCTTAAGCCACTTCCAGCGCCAGACCCTTCAGGTAAGCACCCTCACCGAAGCCGAAATCTGTCACGTGATCGGACGCCGCCGCCAACCGCCGCACGATCCGTGCGCGCCGATGGTTGTCGGCCAGTGCCAAGGTTACGGATTTCTGGAAAGCCTCCGGCGTCACGGCACCGGAGCAGGAAAACGTCAACAACAGCCCCCCCGGAGCCACCAGCGGGATTCCGGCACGCGACAGTTTGCGGTAGGCATGAAGCGCCCGCTCTACATGCGCCCCGGAAGAGGCAAATTTAGGCGGATCAAGGATCACAAGATCAAACTGACGCTTGTCCGCCCGCAGCGCTTCCAAGGCCTTGAACACGTCGCTGTTCGAATGAGAAAAGCGATCATCATCGTGCAAGCCATTGCGCGCAAAGTTTGCTGCAGACAGGTCCAGCGCCGGCTGTGAGCTATCCACGGACAGAACCTCGCTGGCCCCGCCCAGTGCGGCCTGCACTGAAAACCCACCCGTATAAGAGAAACAATTCAGCACACGAGCGCCGGCAGATAATTCCCGGACCAGCGCACGGTTCTCTGCCTGATCCAGATAAAATCCCGTCTTGTGGCCCTGCACAACGTCCACACCGAAGATCGCGCCAAACTCAACAATATCCACCGTGGCGTCCGTCTCGCTCCCGCGCACCCAACCGGCGCGCTTGTCCAGCCCTTCTTTGCCCCGATTGTCGCTGTCAGAGCGTTCATAAATCGCGCGCGGTTCGAGCACGCTTTGCAGGGTGTCAAGGATGGTCTCGCGCCAGTATTCCATGGGGGAGCTGTTGATCTGGACCACCAGAACATCCGCAAATCGGTCCACCACAAGGCCCGGCAGTCGGTCGCCTTCGGCGTTGATCAGGCGACAAGCGCCCGAAGGGTCCATTCGTCCGATCCGGCTCCGCAGCGCTGCGGCTGAACGAATGCGGCGTTCAAAGAAGGCCGCGTCCACCGTTTCTTCAGCGTCCAGTGTCCACACCCGCGCCCGCAATTGGCTTTTCGGGGAATACCCTGCCCGCGCAATCCAGCGCCCGTCGTAGGACACCACATCGGCGGTCCAGCCCGGCTGAGGACTGTCTTCAACCCGTTCAATCGCGCTGGCGAATATCCAGGGATGACCGTGGCGAATATGCTTTTCTTTGCCCCCTTTAAGGACAATTTTCGGGTTCAGGGGCATGGACACTCTCTGTTTTTCTGTCGCTGGACGTCCTATCTACTCCTTAACAACGCTAAAGTGGAGCCAGCCCGCCGCATGTTTGATCTCAGCAAAGCCCCAACCCCGCCTATCGCCCGAAAAAGTCCCAGCAGCGAGAGCCACCACGGCTATACCCGCACCGATGATTACGGCTGGATGCGCGTGGACAACTGGATGGAGGTTATGGCGGATCCATCGCTGCTTGATCCGGGCGTAAGGGCGCATTTGGATGCGGAAAACGACTACACCAAGGCTGTTATGACCCCGACGTCCGACCTTCAGGAACGCCTGTTTGCGGAAATAAAAGGCCGGATCAAAGAAGATGACGCCTCGCCCCCGTCCAAAGATGGCCCTTTCGCCTACTATGCGCGCTACCGCAAAGGCGGCCAGTACGCCATCATCTGTCGCAAGGACCGCAACGACAACACCGATGCCAGCGAGCAAGTCCTGTTCGATGGCGACGCCGAAGCCGAAGGGCATGAATACTTCCGCCTCGCCGCCACCAGCATCAGCGATGACCACAGTATGATGGCCTGGGCGGTCGATACCAAGGGCTCGGAATTCTTCACCATCCGTGTCCGTGATCTGGCGACCGGTTCAGAAACAGACGACCTGATCGAACGCAGCGCCGCCGCCATAGCCTGGGCCCCCGATGGCCGTTCTTTTTTCTATTCCTGGCAGGATGACAACCACCGCCCATGCCGGATTTACCAGCACTTTCTTGGCCACCCGCAGAGCGACGATGCGCTGATTTACGAAGAGATGGACCCCGGCTTTTTTGCTTCCGTCGGCAGCACACCTGACGACCGTTTTCTCGTTATTACAGCCAATGATCACCAGACCTCCGAAACATGGATTGCAGATTTCACCCAACCCGCCCTTGAACTGAAATGCGTTGCGCCGCGAGAAGTCGGGCATGAATACGACCTCGAACGCGCCGGTGAGGGCTGGTTTATCCGCACCAACCAGGACGGCGCTGTCGATTTTCAGATCATGCGCGCGGAGTTGGGCAAGGAAGAGCGCGCGCACTGGCAACCGTGGCAGGCCCATGTGCCCGGTTGCCTGATCAAAGGCATGGACGGCTACAAGGACTTCTTCACGCTGATTCAATCAGAACGCGCCCTGCCCTCAATCGTCATCCACGACCTGCGCGAAGGTACGTCCCACACCATCGACTTTGATGAGCAAGCTTACGCTCTGGGCCTTAAAGGCTCCGAGGAATGGGATACCCAAGAGACTCGCTTCAGCTACGAAAGTCCAACCACGCCCGGTCAGGTCTTTGACTACAACATGGCCACGCGCGAGCGGACCCTGATCAAAACCCAGGAAATCCCCAGCGGCCACAGTATCGACGACTATGTTGTCCGTCGCATCATGGCCCCCTCTCACGACGGCGCACAGGTTCCGGTGACAGTCATGCACCACCGCGATACGCCTCTGGACGGCACAGCTCCGCTGTACCTCTATGCTTATGGCTCTTACGGCATGTCCATGCCGGCCGGTTTCTCGATCAAGCGGCTGTCGCTGGCCGACCGCGGCATGATCACCGCCACGGCGCACATTCGCGGCGGGGTGGACATGGGTTACGGCTGGTATCTTGATGGCAAGATGGAACGCAAAACCAACACGTTCCATGACTTCATCGCCGCCCGCGACGCGCTGGTCGAACGGGGCTGGGCCGATGGTGCGCGTGTTGGGGCGGAGGGCGGCTCGGCGGGCGGTATGCTCATGGGCGCGATTGCCAACATGGCACCGGAAAAGTTTGCCTCGATCATTGGCGCTGTACCCTTCGTGGATGTTTTGGCGACCATGCTGGATGAAACCTTGCCACTCACCCCACCGGAATGGCCCGAGTGGGGTAATCCTCTGGCGCACAAACAGGCCTACGAGCGGCTCGCCGGCTATTCGCCCATTGATAACGTGGAAGCCAAGGCCTACCCCGCCATTCTCGCCACAGGCGGCCTGACCGACCCGCGCGTGACCTATTGGGAACCGGCAAAATGGGTTGCCACCCTGCGCGACCGCCGCACTGACGGCGGCCTGACCTTGCTGCATATGAACATGGGTGCAGGGCACGGCGGCGCGTCAGGGCGGTTTGATAGTCTGCGTGAGGACGCCCGCGACTGGGCCTTTATGCTCTGGGTGCTGGG
>PAFB01000026.1 GCA_002700865.1 Rhodospirillaceae bacterium | reverse complement strand
GGGGGCGACGGCGACGTTGTCGCCGGTCGGCTATCGCCTCCGTTTTTTACCGTTCTCGCCCATAGCGAGGGTCCCGACGCGCAGCAGGAGCGGCTAAACCAGCGGTCAAGGGTGCACGGGGGCTAGAGCGCTCGCGCGGCGGTGTGGATGGCGGATTGGATCTGGTCCATATCAGCCGCTGTCAGCGCGGCATGGGTATAGATCTTGGCGTCGGCTTTGAGGATGCCGCTGGCGCGCATGGAGGCGTTGAAAGCCTTAGCCAGATCACCATCGCCGCCCAGCACACCGCGGTAGTCCTCGATCGCGCGCGGGGAGAACACGCAATCGAACAACCACGGCTCGCCGACGATCTGATGCGCGATACCCTTGGCACCCAAGGCGTCACCGTAGGTGCTCATCAGCACTTCACCTTTGGCAGCCATGGCGTCATACATGCCATCACGGCGCAAAATCTCCATGGTTTTCAGCCCCGCAACCGACGCGACCGGATTGCCTGAGAGCGTACCAATCTGCAGGGCAAAGCCGTCTGCGCCGACCTTGGCCTTATCGAAGTGCGCCATGATGTCAGCACGGCCAGCGACGGCAGCCAGCGGAAAACCGCCACCGATGATTTTACCCAACGAGCACAAATCCGGCTCGACACCGTAATAGGCCTGCGCCCCGCCGTAGGTGAAGCGAAAGCCCGTCACCACTTCGTCAAAAATCAGCACGATCCCGCGGCGCGTGGCTTCTTCGCGAAGACCGGCGAGGAACCCTTCGACCGGCGGAATAATCCGCTGCAGAGGCTCCACAATGATCCCGGCAACTTCACCGTCAAACTGGTCGAGCAGCTCCCGAACAGCGCCAAGATCGTTATAAGGCGCAATCACCATGCCCTCTTCTACGCTCTTTGGAATACCGGCGCTGTCGGGTACCGCGTTGGGGAAGTTGACGAGCTTTTGCGGGGCAAGCGACATCAGGGCTTCGGCGGACATGCCGTGATATCCGCCTTCAAACTTCAGAATGCGGTGGCGACCGGTGAAGGCTCGGGCGAGGCGCATGGCGTACATATCGGCCTCACCACCCGTGGAAATGTAGCGAACCTGCTCGGCACAGGCCACGGCCTCCACGATTTCCTCAGCCAACTCGATACCGGCACTGTTGTTGGTAAAGAACGTCAGGCCCTTGCCCATTTGCTCCGCGACCGCTTCGGCGACCTCGGGGTTGCCGTGGCCGAGGATCATCGGACCGGAGCCGATCAGCAGGTCGATATATTCGTTGCCGTCCTCATCCCACACGCGACTGCCTTCGCCGCGCGCGAGGATCATGGAGGGGTCGAAATTGCCGAACCCCGCGGCGGGCAGAACATTCGCTGCGCGAGCGCGCCAGTGGTCGGCCCCGCTCAGGGACTGTGATGAAGCTGCTTGAACCATGTTTGCTGTTCCCTCTTGTGTCTTCTCCGGCCTCAATGCCAAGGCCTCTTGCCGTTTCAGCGGTACGTGGCCGCAGGCTGCCCGAGCCAATCTTCAGGCGGCTCAACCGCGATACCGGGCCGCTGCCCATCCAGCCGCACCATGCCGCCACGATTGCGTGCCCCCTCATCGGGCGCGAAGTCGTCCACCAGATGAGCGTGCGACAGCCAGCTGGCCAGCCGGTTCTCCACTGGCGTTGACAGCGCCAGATGCAGGGCGGCGGTATCAGCGAACACGCTGCCACCAACATCCTCGACGTGCATCTGCCAGCCGACGGCAACACAAAAATCGCGCACCTGACGGGTTTTGGTCAAGCCGCCAAGGCGATTGGGCTTGATTTTGCACCCTTGCCCCGCTGAGCGCTTCCACGCTTCGAGATGGTCGCCAAAGGTATGCAGGCATTCGTCCAGCATGATCGGCTGAGTCGTCTGGGCGGCAACAACCGCGCACTGGTCCAGGGTTTCGCACGGTTGCTCGAACCATCCCCGCGCAGACCCTGAGACCGCCTGCATCACCTGAATGGCGACGCCGGGGACCCAGGCGCGGTTGACGTCGTAAGTCACATGCTCATCAGCGGGTAGAGCCGCTTCGATGGCCTCGATCCGAGCAATGTCGGCAGCAATGTCAGCCCCGCCAACCTTGGCAGAATGCGTGCGGTAGCCCTGAGCGCGTGCAGCGTTTATCAGGGCGACCATTTCTTCAGGCGTCCCGGTGGATATCGAGGAGTTGACCGCAACGCCCTCACCCTCCGCTCCGCCAAAAAGCTCGAACAGCGGCGCACCCGCGCGCTTACCCGCGATATCCCAAAGCGCCGCGTCAAGCGCGGCTTTGGCGTAAGGGTGACCGGGCAAAGCCTGATCCATTGCGCGGTTAAGGCGCTCGATATCGCCAGGATTTTCACCCAGCAGCACGGGTGCAAGCAGCGCCAGCGCGGCACGAATACCGCCACCGAAGGCGGGCAAATAGGTCTCACCCCACGGGCAGCCCTCGCCCCAGCCCACCAATCCGCCGCTGGTCTCGATCCGGACGAATGTGCTGTCCAGCGCTTCAAACTTCAGCCGCCCTCCAGACAGCCAGTAGGGCTTCTTGAGCGGCAGGGTTTTCTGCCAGACCGTGAGGCCGGTGATCTTCATGGCCGTGCTTCCTCTGCCGCTTGGCTCGGTCAATCGCATGTAACAACGATGTTGCCGACATGCTGCTTGTCGATAAAGGCCTGCTGGGCCGCGTGTAGGTCCTCAAGCGGGTAAGTCGCGGCCAGCATAGGCTTGATTTCGCCGCGCTCGATGTAGCCAACCAAGTCCGCAAACACCCCCGGAGGCACGATCGTTGCGCCGGTAAAGGTCAGATCGCGCAGATAGAACGTGCGCAGATCGAAGTTGACCATGGGGCCGGCAATGGCGCCGGCACAGGTATAGCGACCGCCGCGCTCGATGACATCAATCAAGTCGGCCCAGCCCGCGCCACCGACAACATCGGCGACCACGCTGACCGTGCTCGGGCCGATGGCTTCACGCAGGGCTTTACGCAGATTGGCAGGCGAGCGGTCGAGAATGGCATCAGGTCCACAGGCCGCCACGCCTTCGCGCTTGGAGGCTGAGCACATGGCGACAACCTGCGCCCCGCGACGCTTGGCCAGTTGAATCAGCGCCCCGCCAACTCCCCCAGATGCGCCCGGCACCAGAACGACATCACCGGCGCTCACCGCCGCGCGGTTAAGCATGTTTTCAGCCGTGAAGTAAGAGGTCGCAAAGGTCGCCAGTTCGGCGTCGGTCAAGGTGGTGTTGATCGGGTGGACGTAGCGCTGGTCAATCACACAGAATTCCGCAAAACCGCCGTCGCACTCCGAGCCGAAATAGCCTATTCGGTCCAGTTCCATGGGATGATCCCAATCACGGATCCAAGTTTCAACCATCACGCGCTTTCCCACTAAATCCGCGTCTGCGCCCTCGCCCACGGCAACGACTTCACCGGCGATATCTGCGCCTTGGATACGCGGGAAGGTCAGCGGTGCGCCGCCCCAAGTGGCGTCTTCCTCATCGGCCCCTTCGAAGGCTCCGCCGGTGGTATTTTCCTCCACGCCCTTGGAGTACCAGGCCGTTCGGGTGTTTACGTCGGTATTGTTCAACCCACAGGCGCGCACCCGGACCAGAACTTCGCCGGGCGCAGGCTTGGGGGTGGGCCAGTCAGTTTTGTATTGCAGCTGATCGAAGTCGCCGTGACCCATGAGGACAAAGGCGCGCATGGTCTCTGGTTGGATGGTCATGGGTGAAGCTTCCTCTTTATCTCTGCACCACCTGAGGGATCAGGCAGCGTCTGTCCGTGGCAGCAGGCTTTGCGGGTCGTAGACGGGCTCGGTTGTGACCACGGCTGTTCGAGGCTGGCCCTGAATGATCACCTCAAGCGTCTGTCCTTGAGTCGCGGCGCGCGGCTGAATGTAGGCAAAAGCAAGGATTTTGCCCACCGTGGGACCGTAAGCCACTGACGCGGTGGAACCAACCACTTCACCGTCCATCAGCACCGCTTCGCCGCCGTGCCCGTCCTCGTCACCCTCAGGCTCAATTACCAGATAAGCGCAAGTCCACGGCAAGGGCTTTGCCAGCGAGGTTTCGGTCGCCGCTTTACCGACGAATTCCTTGTCGAGTTTGACAAAGCGCATGACGTCAGCCTCGGGAAGGGTCACTTCGTTGGTGAGCTCACCCGCGCCCTTGAACATCTTTTCCATACGCAGCGCGTTCATGGCGAAGGAGCCGTAGTCGGTAATGCCATGGCTTTCACCCGCAGCCCAAAGCGCGTCGTAGATGGCGAGCATAGTATCGACGGGGCCATGGATTTCCCACCCCAGTTCGCCAGCATAAGACAGACGCATAGCCCAGACCTGGTGACCGGCGATCTCGATCTGTTGCGCGCTCAGCCACTTGAAGTTGGCGTTGTCCAGCGGCGCAGGTGTGCAGGCGGCGAGCACGTCGCGGGACTTTGGGCCTTGCAGAGCCAAAGCGGACCACTGGGTCGATAGCACCCTGATTTGCAGGCTCTCGTCTGGTCTTTGGCGCTGGCTCAGGTAGTCCGTCAGGCGGGTCTCGAAGAAAGCAGCGCAGACCAGATAAAAGCGGTCTTCGGCAAATTTCACGACCGTGGTTTCAAGCTCAATCCGACCGTTTTCGTGCAGGAAGTGCGACAGCCCGATGCCGCCCATCCGCTGCGGCAGCCGGTTGGGCAGCAGGCGGTCGAGGAAGGCAGCGGCGTCCGGGCCGCTGACCTCGACTTTGGTGAAGGCCGAAATATCCATGATCCCGACCGCTTCCCGCACAGCGCGGCACTCCTGCGCGATCATGTCATCGACGGGGGTGTGGCGGAACGAGTAGTGATCCTGCTGAGCAACGCCATCGTGGGCGAACCAGCGGGGCCGCTCGTGGCCGAAGACTTCTTCGTAGACCGCGCCCTTGTCAGCCAGGCGCTGGTACAGCGGGCTGGGCTTGATCGGGCGGCCTTCGAGCCGGTTGAAGTGCGGGAACGGGATTTCGTGGCGCAGGCAGTAGTCTTCGCGGGCTTTGACGACTTGCCAATCCTTGGTGGCGTAGTCTCCGAAGCGGCGGGGGTCGAAGCCGCGCATCTGAATGTCGGCGGCCCCGTGCACCATCCAGCGCGCCAGCTCCCGCGTCAGGCCCGGTCCCCAGCCAATGCCGATTTGCGTGCCGCAGCAGCACCAGTAGTTCTTCGCGCCTGCCACAGGACCGATCAGCGGGTTGCCGTCCGGGGGATGAGAAATCGCGCCGTGGACTTCGCGCTTGATGCCCAGTTCGGCCAGTACCGGCATGCGCTCCATAGCGTTTTCGAGCCACGGCATGATGCGGTCATAGTCAGCCTCGAACAGCTCGTTTTCGGCTTCCCACGGGCAATGGTCGATCCATACGGCGTTTGGGTTGGCCTTCTCATAGATGCCGATCAGACCGGATTTCTGCTCCATGCGGATGTAGCCCGAGACTTTGGCATCGTCGCGAATGACCGGTAGTTCGGTATCAAGACCTTCAAATTCCGGCACGGTATCCGTCACCAGATAATGGTGCGTCATGGACGTCATGGGCAGAGTGAGCCCGGACCACTCGCCCATTTGCCGGGCATAGGTGCCGCCGGCGTTGACGACGTGTTCGCAGGTGATGGTGCCCTGCTCGGTTGAATCCTGCCATTCACCGTTGGCTTGCTGCTTGATATCCGTCGCCCGGCACCGGCGGATGATTCGCGCGCCCAGCTGCCGGGCGCCGGTGGCCAGCGCCTGGGTGATACCAGAAGGATCGACGTGGCCGTCATCGGGGGTGTGCAACGCGCCAATGACGCCTTCGAGGTTGTAGAACGGATGCAGTTCGGCGATCCGGTCAGGTCCAACCAACTCGATATTGAACCCCAGTGTGCGCCCCACTGACAAGGTGTGACGCAGCCAGTCCATTTCATCCTCAGAATAAGCCAGCCGAAACGATCCGCAGCCGTGCCAAGTCACCGAATGCCCAGTTTCCTGTTCCAACGCGCCGGAATAGAGGCCGATGTTGTAATCAACGCACTTGCCCAGCGCAAAAGAGCTGGTTGAGTGCGTAATCTGCCCTGCGGCGTGCCAAGTTGACCCTGACGTCAGCTCTGCCTTTTCCAGCAGCACAATGTCCGTCCAGCCTTCGTGCGCCAGATGATAAGCCAAGCCGCAACCCATGACCCCGCCACCCACAATGACGACGCGGGCGGTGGTGGGGAAGGCTTTTTGCGTTGATGCTGACATGGGGCGGTTCCTGAATTCTTTCGATATGGTGAAGGACCGTTAAGGTACAGATGTACAATGGTCAATCCTGATGCGGACTTTTGTACCATATATGCGTCAGAATCCAGTGGCGCGCTGCGATTAGAAGGCGGCTTCGTGGGCTCGAATGAGGTCGGTGAGGGTTTGATTGAGCGGAGCCGAAAGGCCGACTTTGGCGGCTTCGATGGGCACACGGCCATTGATGACATCGATTTCAGAGCGGCGTCCTGCCTCGAAGTCCTGCAGCATCGAGGGTTTGGCCGCCGCGACTGAATCGGCAAAAGCGCTGATGTAAGCCTCGGCGTCGTCAAAAGAAAAAGGAACGCCCAGCGCCTGCCCCACTGCAACTGCCTCCAAGCCACAGCCCAGCGCGATCGCCCATTGCTCAGGGACCGCTTTCATGGCGCCGACGGTCTGTCGGAAGATTGTGCAGGGTGCGGACAGCGTGACGTTGCAGACGAATTTTTCCCAGATCAGTTGACTGAGATTGGCAAAGGCCTGTGCCTGAAAGCCGGCGTCGCGCCAGGTTTGGGCCAGCGCTTCCATTGCCGGGCTGTCCCCATCAACCACTTCGCCAAAGCGCATCAGCTTCATATTGGCGAAGCGAACCTGTCCGGGGGCTTCCAGCGCAGCACCGAAACCCTGCGCCACGCCCAGCGCGACATGCGTGTCATCGGCGTCCTCCGGCAAATTCTGCTGCACGCGCTCCGCCGCGCCGAGGCCGTTTTGCATGGCAAGAATGGTCGTTTGGGGGCTCAGCGCGGGGCCAAGGGCTGCAACGGCGGCGGGAACATGGGCGGCTTTGGTGGCGAGGATAACCAGATCAACAGGCCGATCCAAAGCCGCCGCGCTGGTCGCCCCGATGATGCGCTCAAAGTGCTGACTGCCTTCCGGCCCGGTCAGGCTCAGCCCAGCGCGATTGATGGCGTCGATATGGGCGGTATTGGGATCGATAGCCCAGACGGTGTGCCCTGCCTCTGAGAGCAAAGCGGCATAGATCGACCCCATGGCCCCTGCGCCGACAACAGCGATTCTCATGCGCGGTGATCCCGCTGCTTCTGGTTTTGCGTCACGGTCGAAGGAACCGGTGCCATGGCTTCAGGGCTGAGACGGATGTCATAGGTTGCGCGCAAGCGAGCCTCGACGTCTGGCGCGAGGTGGCTGGGAAAGTGTTCGGCGAGCACGCGTTCGGCGAACTGCTGGGCACGCTGAAACAGCGACGCGCGGCCCCCGGCTTCCCATTCTTCGGGTGAAGCGCGGTCTGCCAGAGCCGGGTACAGGTACTCCGTGGTCATGCGGTCCAGCGTGTCGGCAGCACCGAGAAAGTGGCCTTCGCCGCGTACGGCTTCGTCGATGATGTCGACCG